>JAJUFI010000018.1 GCA_029263795.1 Alcaligenaceae bacterium | reverse complement strand
TGTTGCTAGCCGCGAATCCCGGCCGTTGCGCACCACGCTCGAACTCGCCGAGCTCGTCGCCAACACCGTCCGCACTCGCGAAAAAGGCCAACATCCGGCCACACGCAGCTTTCAAGCTATACGGATTCACATCAACCAGGAACTCCAGGAACTCGCTCGCGCCCTCGCGGCAATTCTGACCATCCTGGCTCCGGGCGGGCGCCTGGCCATCATCAGCTTCCATTCCCTGGAAGACCGCATGGTCAAGCAGTGCATAGCGGCAGCGGCCAAGCCAGGCCTTGAGATGGCGCGTATGCCGATTCCCGAAGATCAGATGCCGCCACCGGTGCTGATTTCGCTGGGCAAAGTTGTTCCCACAGTAGAAGAGACGGCCGGGAATGTGCGCGCACGTTCGGCCGTCATGCGGGTGGCCGAGCGCACGGATACGCCGCTGCCTCCCGATCAGGGGGCTTCCTTCGTCAAGGCGATGCGGCTCATACCCTTGGGCGGCCACACACGGGGGGGGCGGGGCTGATGGGTCGTCTCTGCGCCTTCCTCGCCGTGGCACTGATGATTTCCGCCATTTCGCTGGTGACGGCCCGTCATCAATCGCGCCAGTTGTTCGTGGCCGTAGAGCGTCTTGAGGACCGCAGCCGCGAACTCGACATAGAGTGGCGCCGTCTGCAGCTTGAACGGGCAGAACTGGCGCGCAACGCCCGGATCGACCACGTTGCGCGTCGTGATCTGGGCATGGTCACGGTCACACCGGAACGCAGCATCTATCTTGACAGGCTGGACAAGGCCCCCGGGCAGGGAGGGCAGCGGTGAAGCGCATACCCTTCTTCAACAGCCCAGTGCTCGACCGGCAGATGCCCATGTGGCGGGCTAAGCTGGTCTTTCTGCTTCTGATGCTGGGCTTTGGCGCATTGTTTGCCAAGGCCCTCTGGGTGCAGGGCATGAATGACGAATTCCTGCAAGCTCAGGGCGAGCGTCGCTATGAGCGCACTCTGGTGCTGCCTGCTTCCCGCGGCAAGATCTTTGATCGCAGCGGTTCAGTGGTGCTGGCATCCAGCGTCCCTGTGCGAGCTATCTGGGCGATTCCCGAGGACACTCGATCGGCTACGCCCGAGCAGCTGGCTGAACTGGCCCGTCTGCTGGAAATGGATGTTTCAGACATCACTGCTCGAGTAGCGGACACGAAACGAACCTTTGTTTACATCAAGCGCCAGGTCGCGCTGGATGTTGCCGATAAGATCCGCAAGCTCAACGTACCCGGCTTCCACCAGTTGGGAGAAATGCGCCGTATATACCCGGAAGGCAGCCTGATGGCGCACGTGCTCGGGTTCACCAATATCGAAGAAGACGGGATTGAAGGCATTGAACTCGCCTTCAACGAAGCTCTGTCCGGAGAGCCGGGTTCACGCCGGGTAATCAAAGACCGTCTGGGCCGCGTGATCGAGGATGTCCAGGCAGTCGTGCCTCCCGTGGACGGCACGGATCTGCATGTGTCGATTGATGCCGGTCTTCAATACGACACCTACACTGCCTTGCACAAGGCCATGGAGGAACACAAGGCAAGGGCGGCCGCAGGAATTGTCCTGGACGTGCAGACCGGGGAGATCCTGGCTCTGGTGAATCTGCCTTCTTACGACCCCAACGATCGTTCCGATCGCAAGGGTGCCGCCCTGCGCAACCGCGCCATGGTCGACACCTTTGAGCCGGGCTCCACCATGAAGCCGTTTACCGTGGCGCTGGCGCTGGAAAACAAGAAGATTTCGCTCAATACCACCTTCAATACGGGCAACGGCCAGTATCGCTTTCAGGGCCACACCATTTCCGACGTGAGCCGCAATGGTGTGGTGAACGTGGCGGACATTGTGCGGCGTTCCAGCAATATCGGCATGGCCATGATATCTGAGCGTTTGAGCGCCAAGGAAATGTGGACTGCCTTCAGCGAACTGGGGTTCGGCCGCGCTCCCGAGGCGAATTTCCCTGGGGTGGCCTCCGGGCGTCTGCGCCCCTGGGAACGCTGGCGCCCCATCGAGCAGGCCACCATGGCCTACGGCTATGGGCTGTCGGTGTCGCTGCTGCAGCTGGCCCAGGCCTACACTGTGTTTGCCCGTGATGGAGACATGGTGTCGCTTTCTATGCTCAAACGGCAGGGCGAGGCCACCAGCAAGCAGGTGTTCAGCCCGGAAGTCGCACGTCAGATGCGCGAAATTCTGGAGGCCGCGGCAGGGCCGGACGGTGCCCGGCTCGCGCAGGTGAAAGGCTATCGCGTCGCCGGCAAGAGCGGTACGGCACGCAAGATTGTGAACGGCAAGTACAGCAAGAGCGACTATCGCAGCTCCTTTGTGGGCTTCGCTCCGGTATCGAACCCCCGCATTGTCGTGGCAGTGACCATCGACGAACCCCGTGGGGGCGCCTACTACGGTGGCCGCGTGGCGGCACCGGTGTTTGCCGATGTGGTGGCCAGCAGTCTCCGACGCATGGGTATTTCGCCCGATGCACCGATAGAGTCAATGGTGGCCATCGGTCCGAAGGGAGAAAGGGCGAGATGAGGGCTGAGGATATCGTCGAATGGCTGCATGGCCAGGTTCAGGCAAAGGCGCATCTGCGTCTTGACTCACGGCAGGTGGAGGAAGGCGACGTCTTCTTCGCTTGCCCGGGAATTGCCGGCGACGGACGTAACTTCATTGGCGATGCAGTCGATGCTGGTGCGGCGGCCGTTGTGATTCAGCAGCCCTTGCCTGCAGCGCTGCAGGGCATAAGCCTCAATGTCCCCGTGCTGGAAGTATCGAACCTTGTCCCGCTTCTGGGAGAAACGGCCAATATCTGGTACGGGCGCCCTTCTGAAGAACTGTCGGTCGTGGCGATCACGGGCACCAATGGGAAGACCAGCGTTGTGCAGTGGGTAGCGGCGGCCCTGAATGCGGGCGGTGTGCCTTGTGGCACCATCGGCACCCTGGGAGCGACCCTGCCGGACGGCACCAACCTGGGTGGCAGTCTCACCACGCCAGACGTGCTCTCCATGCACGGGCTGATGGCAGACATGCGCGAGGCAGGCGCGCAGGTGGTGGCTATCGAAGCCTCTTCGATAGGTGTCGTGCAGGGCCGTCTGGATGCCCTGCGGCTGGATATCGCGGGTTTCACCAACCTGACGCACGATCATCTGGACTATCACGGTACTTTTGACGACTACCGCGAGGCCAAGTTCGCGCTGTTTGACTGGCCTGGCCTGCGCGCCGCGGTCATCAATGCGGATGACGCGGCGGGCCGTGATTTGCTCGCTAGGTTGGTTGGTCGCAAGTGCCTGTCCTACTCGTTGCAGGCGGGTGCGGCAGCTGACATCATGGCGCAGGACATCCATGCCGGTACGCACGGGCTCATCTTCAACATGGTCCGCAGTGGGGCAAGTGCGCAGGTGCTGACCCATCTGATTGGCCAGCACAACGTCTCCAATCTTCTGCTGGTGGCGGGTGTTCTTCAGGAGCTCGGCTGGTCCCTGTCGCGTACTGCGCGTATTCTGGCTGAACTGCGGCCAGTGGATGGCCGTCTGCAGATCGTTGACCCCAAGTTTGGCAATCCGGCCGGCCCCATGGTTGTGGTCGACTACGCGCACACTCCCGACGCCCTGGAGCGCGCCCTGCAGGCGTTGCGGGGAGTCGCACAGGTGCGCGGGGGCAATGTGACCTGTGTGTTTGGCTGTGGAGGCAACCGTGATCGCGCCAAGCGCGGGCTGATGGGTGAGGTGGCTGAACGGCTGGCTGACACGGTGGTGGTCACCAGCGACAATCCGCGCGATGAGGACGCGAGCGATATTGCAGCGCAGATTGTCGCTGGCATGAAGCACACCCCGGTCATGGAGCTGGATCGTGCGGTTGCCATCCTTGACACCATCTGGCGGGCTCGACCGAACGATGTTGTCCTTCTCGCCGGCAAGGGCCATGAGACCTATCAGGAAATCAGGGGCTGCCGCAGCCTGTTCGACGACCGCGAATGGGGTGGCTTCGCTCTGGCGTGGCGGGGCCAGCATGAAATCAATTCCGACACCCGCACTCTTGAGGCGGGCCAGCTTTTCCTGGCGCTTGCTGGTGAGCGCTTCGACGGGCACGAGTATGTGCGCCAGGCCGGCGAGCGGGGGGCAGCGGCCGCGATAGTTGCGCATCCGGTGCAGGACGTAGGCCTGCCCCTGTTCGTGCTGGGGGATACCCGTTTGGCGTTGCGCCGCATTGCAAGTGCATGGCGGCGCCAGTTCACGCTACCGCTGATCGCCGTGACAGGAAGCAATGGCAAGACGACCACCAAGGAAATGATCGCTTCCATTCTGCGGGCCTGGCTGGGTGAACAAGCGGTGGTGGCTACACGCGGCAACCTCAATAACGATATTGGGCTTCCCCTGAGTCTGCTGCGGTTGAATGCCTCGCACCAGGCTTCCGTTTTCGAGCTGGGCATGAACCATCCGGGTGAAATCGCGGTGCTTGCGGACGTCGCCAGGCCAACGATAGCGCTGGTGAATAATGCTCAGCGCGAGCATCAGGAATTCATGCATTCGGTAGATGCCGTTGCTCGTGAAAACGGCACCGTGCTTCAGGGCCTGGGTGCTACCGGCGTGGCCGTTTATCCCGGGGATGACCATTACGCACATCTGTGGCGCGAAATGGCAGGGCCGGCGCGCAGCATGTGTTTTGGTTTTGACTCCCGCCTTCCGGTGCATGCGGACGAGATTCGTGCCGAACCGACACATACTCGTTTCCGGCTGTGTACGCCCGTTGGCACCGCCATGGTCGACCTGCCGATGCCCGGTGTGCATAACCTGCGCAATGCGCTTGCTGCCGCCGCCTGCTGTCTCGCCGCAGGTGCGCCACTCGCGTCGCTGGTGACCGGTCTGGAGGCCTTCAATCCGGTCGCCGGGCGGATGCAATTCCACACAATGCCAGACGGTCATCAGCTCATCGATGACAGTTACAATGCGAACCCTGACTCAGTGCGGGCCGCCATAGATGTTCTTGCAGGCCTGCCAGGTCGCCGCACCCTGGTGCTGGGCACTATGGGTGAAATTGGCGACGACAGTCCCGCCATGCATGCTGAAGTTGGCGCATACGCCCTGGAGCGCGGCATCGACATGCTATTCACGTTTGGCAATGAGGCCGCCCACGCCGCGCGCGCGTTCGGGGACGGCGCATTGTCGTTCGAGGACATTCCGAGTCTGGTGGCTGCCCTGGCAGAACAACCACCCGGTCATGTCCTTGTCAAAGGATCGCGCAGTACCCGAATGGAAAGAGTAATAGAAGCAATTGTCCCGGCCAGCAACGGTAAATCGGGGGGGCACCATGTTGCTTGAGCTGGCCCGCTGGCTGTCGGACGAACATGTCAGGGCGTTTGGCGTTTTTGAATACATCACGTTCCGCGCCGTGCTGGCATGCGGAACAGCATTGCTGATCGGCCTGCTTGCCGGTCCCTGGGTAATTCGCCGCTTGACTGAACTGAAGATCGGGCAGGCGGTGCGTTCCTACGGCCCCCAGAGCCATCTGCAGAAGACCGGTACACCCACGATGGGCGGTGCGCTGATCCTGATTTCAATTGGGGTGGCCACCCTACTGTGGTCGGACTGGACCAATCGTTTTGTCTGGGTGGTGCTGCTGGTCACCTTCGGCTTCGGCTGGATAGGCTGGGCAGACGACTACAAGAAGGTGGTGAATCGCGACCCGGAAGGTATGTCTTCGCGCCGCAAGTTTTTCTACCAGGCCGTGATCGGCGTCGTGGCTTCCGTCTACCTTACCTTCGCGGTGGCAGCTCCGGACAATGCAGAACTGTGGCCCTTGTTCCGCGACTGGGTGCTGAGCGGTTTCACCATGCCTCTACCCAACCGCACGGACCTCATCGTTCCTTTCTTCAAGTCGGTAAGTTACCCGATGGGCGTATTCGGCTTCGTCGCGCTGACCTGGCTGGTGATTGTGGGTTCGAGCAACGCTGTCAACCTGACGGACGGTCTGGATGGCCTGGCCATCATGCCCACGGTGATGGTGGGCAGCGCGCTGGGCATCTTCGCCTATGTCGTGGGCCGGGTGGACTATTCCAAGTACTTGCTCTTTCCCTACATTCCGGGCGCAGCAGAGTTGATGGTGCTGTGCGCAGCCATTGCCGGCGCAGGGCTGGCCTTTCTGTGGTTCAACGCTTACCCGGCCCAAGTGTTCATGGGTGACGTCGGTGCGCTGGCTCTGGGCGGCGCACTGGGAACGATCGCCGTGATCGTGCGACAGGAGATCGTGCTGTTCATCATGGGCGGGGTATTCGTAGTGGAAACGCTGTCGGTCATGTTGCAGGTCACCTGGTTCAAATACACCAAAAAACGCTACGGAGAAGGCAGGCGAATCTTCAGAATGGCACCGCTGCATCACCATTTCGAGGTCACGGGCTGGAAGGAAACCCAGGTCGTGGTGCGTTTCTGGATCATCACCATGATGCTGGTGCTGGTCGGTCTGGCCACGTTGAAACTGCGATGAATACGACACAGTTTCCCTCTCTGCAGCAGGCTGGTCTGACCCTGATTCTCGGTTTGGGGGAGACCGGTCTGGCTGCTGCACGCTGGTGCCTGCGTCATGGTGTCGGGCTGCGCATCGCAGATACGCGTGAGACGCCTGCAGGTGTGCAGGCATTGCGCGATGAGGCCGGTGACACACTGGATCTGCGCCTGGGGAATGCGGCGCTTGAGCCGGCTGCGCTGACGGACGTCACACGCGTGGTGCTCAGCCCCGGCCTATGCCCGTTTGAAGAGCCGCTGGCAGGCTTTCTGCAGCAGGCGCGCGACCAAGGCGCCGAGATCATCAGCGAAATCGAATTATTCGCCCTGGCTTTGGCTGACCTGGCCGGGTTGGGCTACACACCCACAGTCGTGGCCGTCACGGGGACCAATGGGAAGACCACGGTTACAGCCATGGCCCGCAGATTGGCGGAAGCCAATGGCTGGAGTGCAGTTGCTGCGGGCAATATCAGCCCGCCGGCCATCGCTGCATTGATGCAGGCGCTTGATACCGACAGCCTGCCACAGTTGTGGGTGCTGGAGCTTTCAAGTTTTCAGCTGGAAAGCACTTTCAGTCTGCGGCCGGATGCGGCGGTGGTGCTCAACCTTACCCAGGACCATCTCGACTGGCACGGTTCCATGCAGGCCTATGCGGCGGCCAAGGCGCGCCTGCTGAAGGCTGCAGCGGTGGCCATCGTGAACCGCGACGACTCGATGGTGCTGGCCATGGTGGAGGGCCTTGATTCCGTCAACGCCCGCAGCTTCGGACGTGGAGTGCCTGAACTGGAAGGAGACCTGGGTCTAGAAGAGAGCCAGGGCATCGAATGGCTGTCTGCCGTTCCAGTGCAGACGCCGAATGTACCCGGTTCGACACGCCGCAAGCCTAAAGAAGAGCCCGTTCGGCAACCTGGTTCGGCCCAGCGGCTAATGCCGGTTGACGCCCTGCGACTGAGAGGGCGCCACAACGCCCTGAACGCCCTGGCTGCGCTGGCGCTCCTGCAAAGCGTAGGCGGTGGGCTGGCCCCCATGCTGTATGCCCTGCGTGAGTATGAAGGTGAACCGCACCGCTGCCAGTTCCTGCGCAGTATCGCTGGTGTGGATTTCGTCAATGACAGCAAAGGAACCAACGTGGGTGCCACGGTTGCAGCCCTCGAAGGTATGGGCCGGCCTGTCGTGCTGATAGCCGGCGGGCTCGGCAAGGGGCAGGATTTCATGCCGCTTGCGCAGGCCATCGAGGTTTACGCCAAAGCCGTGGTGCTCATCGGCAAGGATGCACCCCTGATTCGTGAGGCGCTGGGGCAAGCTCATCTTCCCTTGCGCGATGCCTCGTCCATGGAAGAAGCTGTGCAAGCGGCGATGGATCTTGCTGCGCCGGGCGACGTTGTCTTGCTGTCACCTGCGTGTGCCAGCATGGATATGTTCCAGAATTACGGCCAACGCGGGCATCGCTTCGCCGAGGCCGTTGATGAACTGGCTCTGGACCGGGGGGAGGTGGCATGAGCCTGTTCTCTACTCTGGGCGGTTCGGGCGGCGTAAGGGCCGGGCGTACCAGCATGCCTCTGTTCGACACTACGTTGATCGTCGTGTGTATCTCGCTGGTGCTGTTTGGCCTGCTCATGGTGTATTCCGCGTCCATCGCGCTGGCAGATGGGCCGCGGTATGAAGCCTACGGTCGTTATTACTTCGTGATCCGCCACGGGGTGTTCATCGCCATCGGGCTGGTCGCGGCACTCCTGGCCCTGACCGTACCGATGAAGGTGTGGGAACAGCTCGCCATGCCACTTTTCCTTGCATGTGTGGTGCTGCTGGTCATCGTGCTGATTCCCGGCATTGGCCGTGAAGTGAACGGAGCACGGCGCTGGCTGCCGCTGGGAATTGTCAATTTCCAGCCATCGGAGCTGATGAAGGTGGCGGTCGTGCTATTTGCGGCTGACTACACCGTACGCAAACAGCAGCACATGCACAGCTTTTTCCGCGGCTTCGTGCCCATGTGTTGCGCGCTGGCCGTGGTAGGCATCCTGCTGTTGCTGGAGCCTGACCTGGGCGCCTTCATGGTGATCGTCGCCATTGCCATTGGTCTGCTCTTCATCGGCGGCATCAATGGGAAATTGTTCACCCTTCTGCTGGGCAGCCTGGTCACAAGCTTCCTGGCACTGATCTGGCTTTCCCCCTGGCGGCGCGAACGGTTGTTCGTTTACCTGGACCCATGGAACCCGGAAAACGCGTATGGCAGCGCTTACCAGCTGTCGCACTCCCTTATTGCGTTGGGGCGGGGTGAGTGGTTCGGCGTCGGCCTGGGCTCGAGCGTTGAAAAACTCCATTACCTTCCGGAGGCGCACACCGACTTCATCGTCGCCGTCATTGGTGAAGAACTCGGCTTCGTGGGTGTGGCGGCGCTCATATGTGCCTTCGCCTTCGTCGTGTGGCGCGGCTTCGAGATCGGCCGGCAGGCCATCGCCATGGATCGCACCTTCAGCGGCCTGGTGGCGCAGGGTGTTGCACTATGGTTTGGTGTCCAGACCTTCATCAACATCGGCGTGTGCATCGGCCTTCTGCCCACCAAGGGCCTGACCCTGCCCATGGTGAGCTATGGCGGCACGGGTATTGTGATGAACATTGTCGCAGTTGCCCTCATGCTCCGGGTGGATCACGAGAACCGCAATCTGATGAGGGGAAAGCGCACATGAGCACACGCACTCTCGTCGTGATGGCAGGTGGAACGGGTGGACACATCATGCCCGGTCTGGCCGTTGCCCATGAAATGAAGGCCCGAGGCTGGCAGGTATTGTGGATGGGCAACCCGGAACGCATGGAAGGGCGCCTCGTGCCCGAGCACGGATTTGAAATCCTGCCCCTGCACTTCTCCGGTGTGCGTGGCAAGGGTGTCGCTGCGCTAGCGAAATTGCCGTTTACCCTGCTTTCCGCATGTTGTCAGGCGCGTCGCGCGCTCGCCAGGGCAAAACCTGATGTCGTGCTAGGCATGGGCGGCTATGTGGCTTTCCCGGGGGGGTTGATGGCAAGGTTGGCGGGCATACCGTTGGTCGTGCATGAACAGAATGCAGTGGCCGGCACTGCCAATCGCTGGCTGGCTCGCATGGCCCGCAAGGTTCTGATCGGTTTTCCCGGTGCATTGCACGGTGCGTTGATGGTGGGCAATCCCGTGCGCGAAAGCTTCCGCAAGCTGGCTCCCGCGACTGAGCGGTATTCCAGCCGGCAAGGGCCACTGCGCTTGCTCGTGGTTGGTGGCAGCCTGGGGGCCGCCGTGCTGAACGAAGTGGTGCCGCAGGCTCTGGCGCAGCTGGCAACAGAGGAAAGGCCCCTCGTGACTCATCAGGCAGGAGCACAGCATATCGAAACCCTGCAGGCCCGCTACCGGGAAAACGGGGTTGAAGCGCAGTGTGTGCCGTTCATCGCAGACATGGCACAAGCCATGGGCGAGGCCGATTTGGTCGTGTGCCGTGCAGGTGCAATGACGGTTGCGGAAGTGGCCGCTGCAGGCGTCGCGGCACTGTTTGTTCCCTTGCCTCACGCCATCGACGACCATCAGACGGCCAATGCCCGTTACCTTTCCGACTGCCATGGTGCCTGGCTGCAGCCGCAGAAGGAGTTTTCTGCAGAGTGGCTGGCAGGCTGGCTGCGCACCCAGAACCGTGCAGCATTGGCTGAGGTCGCCCGCCATGCGCATGAACACGCCTGCCTGTCGGCAACCCAGATGATTGCCGACGTGTGTGAACAAGCGGCCAGGAGGGCGGCATGAAGCATCGCATACAGAGCATCCACTTTGTCGGCATTGGTGGCTCAGGCATGAGCGGGATTGCCGAAGTTCTGTTGAACTTGGGCTACGCCATCAGCGGCTCCGATATTCAGGAATCCGCCGTCACGCGCCGTCTGGAATCCCTGGGTGCCAAAGTGCACATTGGGCACAACGCAGAGAACGTCAAGGGTGTGGGCGCAATCGTGGTTTCCACGGCGGTGCGGGCCGACAACCCCGAAGTGCTGGCCGCGCGCGCAGCTCGCATCCCTGTCGTGCCGCGGGCTCTCATGCTGGCGGAGCTGATGCGTCTCAAGCGTGGCATTGCCGTGGCGGGTACACATGGCAAGACCACCACCACCAGCCTGGTGGCCAGCGTACTGGCTGCGGGCGACCTCGACCCTACCTTCGTGATTGGGGGGCGCCTGAATTCAGCAGGTGCCAACGCGCGGCTGGGACAGGGGGAGTTCATTGTGGTGGAAGCAGATGAGTCGGATGCGTCCTTCCTCAATCTGCTACCGGTGATGGCCATTATCACCAATATTGATGTCGACCACATGGACACCTATGGACACGACGTGGCGCGGCTCAAGAGTGCCTTTGTCGAGTTCACCCAGCGTCTGCCATTCTATGGCTCGGCCATACTGTGCAATGACGACCCCAACGTGAGGGAAATCATCCCCTTTGTGTCTCGACCGGTGACTACTTACGCCATCGACACCGAGGCTCAGGTGATGGCGCGCAACCTGCGGGCCGAAGAGACCCACATGCTGTTCGACGTGGTGCGCCATGGGGCCGGTGGGGAATTGCCGCCGTTGTCCATCAGGTTGAATCTACCGGGGCGTCATAACGTCTTGAACGCCCTGGCGGCAATTGCCGTGGCCACCGAGCTGGGTGTGCCGGACGAAAAAATTGCCACAGCCCTGGAAACCTTCAAGGGCGTGGGCCGCCGGTTCAGCATCGTCGGCGATCTGCCAGTGCCCGAGCGTAGTGGCGGCGGTATTTACACGGTTGTTGACGACTATGGTCATCACCCCAATGAAATGGCCGCCACGTTGGCGGCGGCACGGGGTGCCTGGCCCGAGCGGCGCATCGTGCTGGTGTTCCAGCCGCACCGCTACACGCGCACCCGCGATTGTTTCGAGGATTTCGTGAGGGTGATCGGTGGGGCGGACGCCGTCTTGCTGACGGAAGTCTATTCCGCCGGCGAACAACCACTGGTGGCCGCGGACGGTCGCGCACTGGCGCGTGCACTGCGTGTAGCAGGCAAGGTGGAGCCAGTGTTCGTGGAAGATGTGTCGGACGTGCCACAAGCCATTCAGGACATCGTGCGCGACGGTGACGTGGTGCTCGTCATGGGGGCAGGTTCAATAAGCAGAGTGCCTGGCCAGTTGGGAGAATTGCAATGAACGGGAATTTTGGCCGGGTGGGTGTGCTCTACGGGGGGCATTCAGCCGAACGGGAAGTATCGCTGATGTCGGGCGAGGGCGTGTGTGAAGCGCTGCGCGAGCAGGGCGTGGATGCGCACCTGTTCGACACCGGGCGTCAGTCCCTGACCGAACTCGCGCAAGCCGGGTTCGATCGCGTGTTCATCGCCCTGCACGGGCGCTACGGCGAGGACGGCACCATCCAGGGTGCGCTGGAGCTGCTGGGCATTCCCTACACAGGCAGCGGCCCCATGGCGTCCAGTCTTTCCATGGACAAGATCATGACCAAGCGGGTCTGGCTGCAGCATGGGCTCCCCACGCCGGGCTTTGTCGTATTGAATGGTATTGCGGATCTTCCCAAGGCGGCGGCGCTGGGCTGGCCGCTGATGATCAAGCCACCTCATGAGGGCTCGACGCTGGGTATCACGCGTGTCAACGAGGCGTCCGAACTGAAGGCCGCCTATGAGCTGGCTGCCGGCTTCGATGAAGAAGTTCTGGCCGAGCAGTTCATCAAGGGCCGCGAAATCACCGTGCCTGTGCTGGGCAAGGGGGCGGATGCCCGCGCGCTGCCGGTGGTCGAGATCGTGGCGCCTGGTGGCAACTACGATTACGAGCACAAATACATTTCGGATGCCACCCAGTATTTCTGCCCGGCAGGCCTGGACGAGGCGCTCACTGACCACGTTCAGCGGCTGGCGGAGAAGGCGTATCGCGCTCTCGGGTGCGAAGGCTGGGGCCGCGCCGATTTCATGCTGGATAAGGACGGCAAGGCCTGGCTGCTGGAAATGAATACTTCTCCGGGGATGACCAGCCACTCTCTGGTGCCGATGAGCGCTCGCGCTGCCGGCATGAGTTACGGCGAGCTGTGTGTGGCCATTCTCAGTACGGCGTCGTGCAAGGTGCGCGGCATCGGGCGCGGCGGGGAGGCCTGACAGTGTTCCAGGACGCCCGTCTCATCAACTTCATCGCGAACTCGCTGGCCCTGCTGGCGGTGGGCGCGTTGTTGCTGGGCCTGGTGGTCTGGGTGGCACAACGTCCTTATTTTTCCATTACCACATTGCGCCTGCAGCCTGCGGAAGATGATGGCTCCCTGCGCTTCGTGACGGCGTCCAGTCTGAATGAAACCGTGCGGGACAAGCTGCGCGGCAATTTCTTCTTCATCGACCTGGACCAGACCCGTCAACTTGTGGAGACCACACCCTGGGTGCGGCGCGCCCGAGTGCAACGTGTCTGGCCCAACGCGCTGACCATTTATGTTGAAGAGCATCAGCCGCTGGCCCTGTGGAACGATGGCCAGATGATCAACACCTGGGGCGAGGCTTTCACGGCGTTCGCGAGCGACCTTCCTGAAGGCACGAATCTGCCACAGCTTCGCGGGCCGGAAGATTCCGAACGCCTGGTCGTGCAGCGCTATGCGGAAGTGGCCCGCTGGTTCGCGCCGCTGCAGCTGCGCGTGAGCGAGCTCACCCTGAGCCCGCGCTATGCCTGGGAAGCGACCTTGTCTGACGGCATGCGCCTGACTTTGGGACGGGACCCGGCTGCGGACATTGCCGACCCGCACGGTCGGTCGGGGGCCTTGCCCTTTGCTGCACGAATTGAACGTTTCGTCGAGGCATGGCCGCGCCTGGCCCAGAACCTGAATGGGCGCGCCATTGCACATGCCGACCTGCGTTATCCGAATGGTTTCGCCATCACTCTGGCGCCCGTTACCCCTACAGCGAGCAAATAGAAGATTATGACCCGTGACATCAAGGACTTGATCGTTGCACTCGACATTGGCACCAGCAAGGTGGTAGCTGTCGTGGCCGAGATACTGCCAGAAGGACGGTTCGAGGTTCTGGGCCTGGGCCAGCATGAGTCGCGCGGCATGCGCAAGGGCGTGGTCGTCAACATTGAGTCCACTGTCAATTCCATTCAGCGAGCGCTGGAAGAAGCTGAGCTCATGGCGGATTGCAAGATCCGCGAGGTCTACACTGGGATCGCCGGCAGCCACATCAGCAGCTTCAATTCCAGCGGCATGGTGGCCGTCAAGGACAAAGAAGTGACTGCGGCCGATGTGGCTCGAGTGATCGAGACGGCCAAGGCAGTGAACATCGCCACCGATCAGCAGGTGCTGCATGTGCTGACCCAGGAATTCATTGTGGATTCCCAGGAAGACATTCGTGAACCCATAGGCATGAGCGGCCTGCGTCTGGAAGTGCGGGTGCACATCGTCACCGGCGCGGTAAGTGCCGCCCAGAACATCGTGAAGTGTGTCCGTCGCTGTGGTCTGGAAGTGCAGGATCTGATGCTCCAGCCCTTGGCCTCCAGCATGGCCTGCCTGACATCCGACGAAAAGGAATTGGGGGTGGTGCTGGTAGATATCGGTGGGGGCACCACTGACGTGGCCATCTACACCAATGGTGCCATTCGACATACTGCAGTGGTGCCTATTGCCGGAGACCAGATCACCAGCGACATTGCGGCCATGCTGCGCACTCCCACGCCCGATGCGGAAGAGATCAAGCTGCGCTATGGCATTGCGAAACAGGTGCTGGTCAGCCCGGACGAGCAGATCGAGGTACCGGGGCTGGGCGATCGGCCCAACCGGCTCGTCAAACGCCAGGCGCTGGGCGCAGTCATCGAGCCGCGCGTGGAAGAACTTTTCGGCTTCGTGCAGCAGGTCATCCGTGAATCCGGCTACGAGGACCTGCTTGCATCGGGTGTGGTGCTGACGGGCGGAACAGCATTATTGCCCGGCATAGTGGAACTGGCAGAAGACGTATTTCTCAAGCCTGTTCGCATCGGTATTCCAGCCTATGAGGGCAGTCTGGCAGATGTCATGCACAACCCGCGGTTTTCCACCGTCATGGGTTTGCTTCAGGAGGCCCGCATTCAGCGCGCTCGCGGTCGCAAGGTGGCACAGCAGAAGGGCAGTTTTGCCACCATTCTGGCGCGCATGAAGGAATGGTTCATGAATTAGGAATTAGGGCAAAGCCCTATGGGCGAGTCAGGAGGCTCGTTCGTGGAAGGGTTTCAAATCAAATGCGAGTTCCGCGCTGGCATTTTTTTTGAAGCTCATCCGCAAAGCAGTAGTCAGCAGTAATTGGGGAATGAACTTTTATACGAACATGGATAGATGTGAAGGAGTCCAATCATGATGAATTTTGAAATGCTCGACACCAGCGCAAACGGCACCGTGATCAAAGTGGTTGGCGTCGGCGGTGCTGGCGGCAATGCGGTGGGCCACATGATCAAATCCGGTGTGCAAGGCGTGGAGTTCATCTGCTGCAACACTGATGCTCAGGCTCTGGCCGCTTCGGAAGCGCATGTCCAGATCCGTCTCGGCCGCACAGGGCTGGGAGCGGGCGCAAAGCCCGAGCAAGGCCGTGCAGCAGCAGAAACGGCGCGTGAAGAAATCCGTGCAGCACTCAACGGTGCCCATATGGTCTTCATTACCGCCGGCATGGGGGGTGGCACTGGCACAGGTGCCGCTCCTGTGGTGGCCGAAGTGGCCAAGGAACTGGGCATCCTGACGGTCGGCGTTGTGACCAAGCCTTTCTCCTTCGAGGGCACCAAGCGCATGAAGATGGCTGAAGAGGGCATTGCCGAACTCTCCAAGCACGTGCATTCGCTGATCGTGGTGCTCAACGAAAACCTGTACGACCTGATGGACGAGGACGCCACTCAGGAAGAATGCTTCAAGTCTGCTGACGATGTTCTGCACAATGCCTGCGCCGGCATCGCCGAAATCATCAATGTCGAAGGCAATGTGAACGTCGACTTCGAAGACGTGAAGACCATCATGGGCGAGCAAGGTCAGGCCATGATGGGCACGGCTGTTGCATCTGGTCAGGACCGCGCGCGCATTGCAGCGGAACAGGCCATTGCCTGCCCCCTGCTGGAAGGCGTGGACTTACATGGAGCACGCGGCATGCTGGTGAACATTACAGCCAGCCGCTCTTTGAAAATGCGCGAGACCCGCGAAATCATGGAAACCATTCGCAGCTACGCCGCGGAGGACGCAACAGTCATCTTCGGTACGGCTTACGATGAATCCATGGGCGAGAACCTGCGCGTTACCGTGGTTGCAACCGGGCTGGGTCGCCAGAATGCGCGCCCCCAGCTGGTACACAGCAATGAGGAAGTTCTCCGCACGGGCACGGATAACAACCCGGTGGACACTCAAGACCTGGACGTTCCTTCGGTATTCCGCAACCCGCGCAGCCAGGCTTCCGCACAAGTACGTGCACTCGAAAGCGCAGGCATGGAGCACTACGACATTCCTGCTTTCCTGCGCAAGCAAGCGGACTGAACTCCGGGCTGAAACTACCCCAGTTCAGATTCTCATGATCGGCGGCGGCTGAGACCGCTGCCGGACTCCCCAAGGCGTACTTCCTCTCCCCGGGAAGTACGCCATGGCAAGCTGTTTTCGAATACAATTTGTAACGTTTTGGTTTGATTTGGTGTCGAATTCTTGTGGCCTAGTGCGGTCCAACAGGAAGGTGATGCATATCAGGCAGCGCATTGAAACACATCTAAATTAATGGTATACCCGCACACCGGTTACAATACGTTCTGACCAATCAATTCACATCCCTCATGCTACGTCAACGCACAATTCAGAAAGCGATCTCCACAAAGGGTGTAGGCCTGCATTCCGGCCGCCGTGTCGAGCTCACCCTGCGCCCGGCTGCGCCGAATACGGGCATCGTTTTCCATCGCGTCGACCTGCCTGAGGTGGTCGACCTGCCGGCCAGCGCTCACCAAGTTGGCAACACACGCCTGGCGTCTGTCCTGCAGAAGGGCGACGTGCGAGTCTCTACAGTTGAACACCTGATGTCCGCCTTGGCGGGTTTGGGCATCGACAATCTTCATGTTGACCTGACTGCCGAAGAAGTCCCCATCATGGACGGCAGTGCAGGTACCTTTGTGTACCTGCTGCGCAGTGCCGGGCTGCAGGAACAAGCTGCACCAAAGAAGTTCCTGCGGGTGCTCAAGCCTGTTGAAGTGCGCGAGGGCGAGGGCAAGGACGCCAAGTGGGCGCGTCTCGAACCATACAATGGGTTTGCGCTGTCTTTTTCCATTGATTTCAAGCACCCCGCGATCGATTCCACCGCGAATTTTGCCAAAGTGGATTTCGAGAAAGACTCCTACGTCAAGACGATCGCCCGTGCCCGCACCTTTGGTTTTGCCAGCGAAGTAGAAGCTCTGCGTTCAATTGGTCTGGCGCGCGGCGGCAGCCTCGACAACGCCATTGTCATGGATGAGTACCGCGTCCTCAATTCAGACGGCCTGCGGTTCGAAGACGAGTTCGTCAAGCACAAGATTCTTGACGCCATCGGTGACCTCTACCTTATTGGCCGCCCGCTGTTGGCCCATTATGTCGCCTGCAAGTCGGGGCATGGGCTGAACAACCAGCTGGCCCGTGCGCTCCTGGCGCAACAGGATGCCTGGGAAATCGTCACCTATGAATCACCTGAGGCGGCTCCCAAAGCGTTCGATTACGAGTGGAAGTTCGCCTGAGGGCTGATTTTCCCTCCTGCAACCAGCGCGGCGCTGAGGAACTCAGCGCCCGTGGTGCGTCAGTAGCCTGTTGATGGCATCTGCCAGTGGCCCGGGCTCGACGTTTTTCTGCAGCTCCTCGAAGCAGTCCAGCGCCGTTCTCCCCAATGGCTGTATTTCCCGGGGTGGATTGCCGCGCGCATTGGACATCAGACCTGCTTGAACCCGGATTTCGACCCGGTTAAGGTTCCAGCCATGCTTGGCGAGAGCGTTCAGAATGGTGGGTTGCAATTGCCTGACACGGGTTGCATGAGCCGCTGCGGGAACTGCCAGCGTCAGGCACTGTCTGTCAATGTTGGCGACGCGACAAGTGTGCGCCAGTACGGGTGGCAGGGCCTTGCGCACCACCTGTTCAGCCTGCATTAGCATTTGTGCTGTGGCAATCAGGCTGGCACCGGTCGTATCCAGAGCCAGCCAGTTCAGCGCTGAAGCCCCTGGCTGGTTTCTCATTCCCGATCGTGATGTGCGCACCTGGGTGGCGCGCGTCGTGTATGAATTCAAACCGGAAACACCGAGATATGGGTAGCAACTCCTCTCATTCTACTGCCAAAGCTCTGCGATTGGCCTTCATATCCTTGGCCTGTGGGGTGGGCATGGCGGTATCTGCCGCAGCCGGGGCATGGGTGCAGTCAAAGTTCGAAGCGGGGCACGGGCCTGGAGCTTTAGGACGCGCCGTTTCCGCAGCAGAGTCCGAACTTCAGGCGGAATACATTCGTGAATCGGTATCCATGCTTGCGGGGCGGCTGGGTGAAATTCAGGCCCAGCTCATTGCTGTTGAAGGCCTTGGCCGACGTGTCGCGGAAGCGGCAGGAGTCTCATATACCCACCCTGAAATTCAGGCAGGGATGGAAGCTACCGTACTTGAATCCGAATCCGCAGCCGCCCAGCCTGATTTAAAGGGATGGACGGCGGAAACGTTGGGGCGGGAACTCGATGTCATCGCGCGCGAGCTATCTGCCGGTGGGGAGCGCCTGCAGATGCTGGATGCAGTCCTGACCGAGCGCACAGGAATGAATGAGACCTTGCCCTCCCTCGCACCCATCGATGCACCCTATCTATCTTCTTCATTCGGCTGGCGGCGTCATCCCGTCACGGGCCGGCACTCCATGCACGAGGGCCTGGATTTTGCTGCTCCCCGCGGTACACCCATATATGCGGCATCGGGCGGGGTGGTGACGGAAGCGCGCTACGTGCCGGGATATGGAAAGATGGTGGAAATCAACCATGGCAATGGTGTGGTAACGCGCTATGCACATGCCTCATCCATTTCCGTGAAACTGGGCGAGGTGGTGACCAAGGGCCAGCAGATTGCGCGGGTTGGCTCAACAGGGCGCAGCACGGGGCCGCATCTGCATTACGAAGTGCGCGTTGCCGATCACCCGCTTGACCCGACACTGTTCATGGCAAATGCCCGTTCAGATGTCGAAGCGGCAGCGGATATAGCCGCCGTAACAACTAAGGAGTAAGGGTGCGCGGGGCCCGCGCGGCAGGTTAGGCCGTATCGGAAGTGCTGCGTTAAACTGTAGCGTTTTCTGCGGATATTTTCCGCCAACCAAATCACAACAGGTCCGCCGGGTGAACCCTGCGGCAAAACGACGGCATAAGAATGGTATCCCTCTTAAAAGCGCTTTTCGGTAGTCGTAACGACCGCATACTGAAGCAGTATCGTCGTCAGGTCTCGCAGATCAATGCACTGGAGCCCCAGTTCGAACAGTTGAGCGATGACGCTCTCAAGGGCAAGACGGCAGAGTTCCGGCAGCGCCTTGAGCAGGGTGAATCGCTGGACAACCTGCTGCCGGAGGCGTTCGCCGTTGTGCGCGAAGCCAGTAAACGAGTCTTCGGCATGCGGCACTTCGATGTGCAGATGATAGGCGGCATCGCCCTTCACAATGGCAAGATTGCGGAAATGCGCACGGGCGAGGGCAAGACTCTCACCGCCACATTGCCGGTGTATCTGAACGCGCTCGCGGGCAAGGGTGTACACGTCGTGACGGTCAACGATTACCTCGCCCGGCGTGACGCAGAATGGATGGGCAGGCTCTACAACTTTCTCGGTATGTCGGTGGGCATCGTCGTTCCGCAGCAGGAAAATGCCGAGAAAATTGCCGCCTATCGGGCAGACATCACCTACGGTACCAATAACGAGTTCGGCTTCGACTATCTGCGCGACAACATGGAATACCGTGTTGAGGACCGCCGTCAGCGAGGCCTGCATTACGCCATCGTTGACGAAGTCGACTCCATCCTCATTGACGAAGCGCGAACACCTCTCATCATTTCCGGTCAGGCCGAAGACAACACCGAACTCTACCGCCGCATGAATGCAATTGCGCCGCTATTGCAGCGCATGGCCAGCGAACCGCGTCCGCAGGAGCCGGAACCGGAAGGCGATTTCTGGGTAGATGAAAAAGCACAGCAAGTTCATATTTCCGAGGCGGGTCACGTCAAGGCTGAGCAGCTGCTCGTTCAGCACGGCCTGCTGGCTGAAGGCGACTCGCTCTACGAACCGCGCAATATTTCCCTGGTTCACCACCTGATGGTGGCGCTGCGCGCCCATCACCTGTTCTTCCGCGACCAGCACTATGTCGTGCAGAATGGCGAAGTCATCATCGTGGACGAGTTCACGGGCCGTCTCATGGTCGGCCGCCGCTGGTCGGATGGCCTGCACCAGGCTGTCGAGGCCAAGGAAGGCGTACAGATCCAGCACGAGAACCAGACGCTGGCGTCCATCACCTTCCAGAACTACTTCCGCATGTACGAAAAGCTGGCAGGCATGACTGGTACGGCGGATACCGAAGCCTACGAATTCCAGCAGATCTACGGTCTGGAAACCGTTCTGATCCCGACCAATCGTCCGATGATTCGTATCGACCAGAACGATCATGTTTACAAGACGGACGCTGAAAAATACAACGCCATCCTCGAAGATATCCGCGATTGCCACCAGCGTGGGCAACCCGTTCTGGTGGGTACCACCAGCATCGAGAATTCCGAGCGCCTGTCCGAACTGCTCAAAAAGCACAATCTGCCGCATGAGGTTCTGAACGCCAAGCAACACGCGCGTGAGGCTGAAATCGTGGCCGAGGCAGGCAAGCCTGGGCGCATCACCATTGCCACCAACATGGCAGGCCGGGGCACCGACATTGTGCTGGGCGGCAGCGTCGACAAGATGATCGACATTGTGCGCCGAGATGACTCCCTGTCCGAAGAAGAAAAGGAAGCCCGCATCGAGCGCATCAAGAGCGAGTGGGAGCCCGCCAACAAGGCGGTGCGTGAGGCCGGCGGCCTGCGCATCATCGGTACTGAACGGCACGAGTCGCGCCGCATCGATAATCAGCTGCGTGGTCGGGCAGGGCGGCAGGGCGACCCAGGTTCATCACGCTTCTATCTCTCACTGGAAGATCCGTTGATGCGCATCTTCGCGGGCGACCGCGTTCGCGCCATCATGGAACGGCTGAAGCTGCCGGAAGGCGAGCCCATTGAGGCACGCATGGTTTCGCGCTCCATCGAATCTGCCCAGCGCAAGGTGGAAGCGCGCAACTTCGACATCCGCAAGCAGCTGCTTGAATATGACGACGTTGCCAACGATCAGCGCAAGGTGCTTTATGCGCAGCGCAACGAGGTTCTCGAAGCCGCCGACGTCAATGAAATGGTGGTGGGGCTGATCCGCGCCAGCATCGTGGAGCGTTTCCGCGCTTTTGTACCGGAAGGCTCGGTTGAAGAGCAGTGGGATGTCCCGGGCCTTCAGGCTTCCCTGGAAGCAGATTGGGCCATCCAGATGCCGCTGACCGAAATCCTCGAGAAGGAGCCAGAGCTGACAGACGATGATCTGCTGGAGCGGATCATGGTCGAAGCCAAGCGTCTCTACGACGCCAAGGTGGAACTGGTCGGGCGTGAGGCCTGGGCTCCGTTCGAGCGCTCAGTCCTTCTGCAGGCTATCGACACACACTGGCGCTCGCATCTACAGGCTCTTGATCACCTGCGCCAGGGCATTCATCTGCGTGGCTACGCCCAACGTGACCCGAAGCAGGAATACAAGCGCGAGGCCTTCGTGCTGTTCTCCGACATGTTAGATCGCGTCCGTAACGATGTGGTGCGGGTGCTGCTCACGGTTCGTGTGCAAACGCCTGAACAGGTTGAGGAGCCGCAGGAGCAGGAGTCTCCGGTCAACGTGCGTTATCATCATGCCGACTATGATGCCGCGCTCAGCGGCGAAGACCCGGGGCTGGATCCCGCTTCTGCCGCACCGGTCGGTGAGGTTCCCAAGGTGGGTCGCAACGAACCCTGCCCTTGTGGCAGCGGCAAGAAGTACAAACATTGCCACGGCCGGCTCGCCTGAAGCATTTCAGCTGGACAAAAAATCGGCGCCTTCACGGCGCCTTTTTTTCTTTGCTGAGGCCCTCTTCAAAGCAGGAAGAGGGTGGCCAGGCTCAGGAACAAGAAGAAACCCAGCGAGTCTGTCGCAAAGGTGAGCAGCACCGACGAGCCAACGGCAGGGTCCTTCCCGAAGCGGGCGCGCAGCATGGGTATCAGCACTCCGAGCACTGCACCGATGAGCATGTTGCCGATGATGGCAGCCATCATCACCAGGGCGACGGACACCGAACCTGAGAACGCCCAGGCAAAGCCTGCCGCAACCAGGCTGCCGCAGAAGCCGACGAGGAAGGTGACGAGCATTTCCCGTTTCACCAGCTGCCAGATGTTGGAGCCGGTAATACGGCCCATGGCCATGGCTCGAATCACCATGGTCATGGTCTGGTTGCCGGAATTGCCTCCAATGCCCGCCACAATGGACATCAGGAAGGCCAGGATCACGATCTGACTCACAGTGTCTTCGAAGCGGGAAGCCACCAGGGAGGCTGTGGCCGCTGTCATGAGGTTTACCAGCAGCCAGGGTGCGCGGTTGCGCAACGCAGCCTTCACTGGCGCAAAGATATCCTCTTCCTGCAGACCTGCGCGAGACAATTCCTGCTCTTGCGAGTCTTCCTGGATGACGTCAACCACTTCGTCAATAGTGACCCGCCCGATGAGACGCCCGAGATCATCGGTCACAGGCGCCGATACCAGGTCATAGCGCTCGAAAGCGCCGGCAGCATCGGTGTCGGAATCGAGCGGATTGAGGCTGAGGTATTCAGTCAGCATCACATCTGACACCAGCGCCTCGGGCTCGCTGACCAACAGAACGCTGACCGGCAATGTGCCGCGCAGGCGGTCCTCGCGGTCAACCACAAAGATTTGATCGGTGTGATCGGGAAGCTCATGCAGGCGGCGCAGGTATCGCAGCACGACTTCCAGGGTGACGTCTTCGCGGACGCGCACCATTTCGAAGTCCATGATGGCACCGACCGTGCCCTCGGGGTAGCCCATGGCTTCCAGCAACTGGGCACGTTCCTGCTCAGTCAGACCCTTCTGGACTTCGGCGATGACGTCCGGAGGAAGGTCGGGAGCGAGGTCGGCGATCTCGTCCGCGTCCATGTGCTCGGCGGCAGCCACGAGGTCTTCGTGATCCATGGACTGGATGAGGGATTCCCGCGCCCAGTCTTCAATCTCGAGCAGAACGTCTGCGTCATGTTCTGCGCCCACCAGTTGCCACACTGCCTGCCTCTCGTGAACAGGCAGTGATTCAAGGATGAAGGCTATGTCCGAGGGATGAAGATCATTGATGATTGCCCGGATTTCGTTTTCGTGCTGGCGATGCAGCAAGCCTTCCAGCAGATTAGAGCGGTCCTCTTCCTCGTACTGGCGACGCGCGAGGGCTTCCACCACTTCCTGACGCTTGAGGATGGACTGCAACTGATGCAGTGCCTGCTGGGCGTCTTCCGGGTCGAGCCGACGAGGAATGATCACCTTTTGAGCAGAATCAGGATGCTTGTCCGCCATGCGTGTCTCTCGGTTTCTGGCAGGAGCCTGCCACGGGTTCTGCCGCGTAACTCGGCGTGATGCTGCGGGCATGCAAGCGGCGGCCCCAGCATTTTAACGGTTTGTAGGATTCCTGCCGGGGGGCGTGTGAACCGGGAAACGACAAGGCCCGCGCACGTGATGCGCGGGCCCGGAGTCATGGGGATCTCAAACCG
The DNA here is from genome assembly GCA_029263795.1 of Alcaligenaceae bacterium. Taxonomy (GTDB): domain Bacteria; phylum Pseudomonadota; class Gammaproteobacteria; order Burkholderiales; family Burkholderiaceae_B; genus Yanghanlia. Next base: position 3,090 of record JAJUFI010000018.1, on the reverse strand, counting down.
TGGGGTTGGCCAGCCACTGGCGGGCCAGTTCCACCCAGTAGGTACCGCCCAGCGGGATGAGATCGTCGTTGAAGTCGTAGGAACCGTTGTGCAGTGTGCATGGGCCCAGGCCATGGCCTGGTGAGCGGTGGTCGCCCGTGCCATTGCCTATCCACACATAGCAACCTGGCTTGTGCAGCAGCATGAAGGCGAAATCTTCCGCGCCCATTGAGGGGGTGATGTTGCGTACGACGCGCTCGGCCCCAACAATGCCTTCCATGACGTTGGCGCAAAACTCGGCTTCTGCGGGCGTATTGACCGTGGGCGGATACTTGCGCACGAAGTCCAGCGTGGCCTGGCACTCGAGTGCGGCAGCCGTTTGCTCGCAAATCGTCTTCATGCGCGCTTCGATGAGATCCAGCGTGGTGTCGGTGAAGGTACGGACGGTGCCCCGGATGATGGCATCGCCCGGAATGACGTTGTCGGCGGAGCCGGCATGGATCTGGGTGACGCTGAGCACGGCAGGGTCGAGTGGATTTCGATTACGGGCAACAATGGACTGCAGGCTCTGCACCACCTGCACGGCGGCGATGATGGGGTCGGCACCGAGGTTAGGCATGGCCGCATGCGCACCCTTGCCCGTAATGTGGATGCTGAAGGTATTGCTGGAGGCCATCATCGGGCCGGCAGTCAGGCCGAAGCTGCCGACTTCCATACCGGGCCAGTTGTGCATGCCGAACACGGCGTCGATCTGGAAGCGTTCGAACAGGCCGTCGTCTATCATGGCCTTCGCGCCGCCATGCCCTTCCTCAGCAGGCTGGAAGATGACGTGGACGGTTCCTTCAAAGTCGCGATTCTGGGCCAGATGCCGGGCCGCCGCCAGAAGCATGGCAGTGTGGCCGTCGTGGCCGCACGCATGCATCTTGCCGGGAGTCGTGCTCGCGTGTTCGAAGGTGTTGACTTCCTGCATGGGTAGGGCGTCCATGTCGGCACGCAGGCCGATTGCACGGCCGTTGTCTTTGTTGCCCTTGATGGTGCCGACCACTCCGGTTACGCCGATACCGCGCACCACCGGGATGCCCCAGGATTCGAGTTGCCGGGCGACCAGCTCGGCGGTGCGGACTTCTTCGTAGGCGAGTTCGGGGTGCTGGTGAATGTCACGACGAATACGGGTGATTTCGTCCTGCCAGCCGACTATGGATTCAGCCAATTTCATAAAAGGGTCCGCTCCTGTGAGTCGATCAACGAGGTTTCATGTGAGGCTGGATCATGGCGTCCAGTGCCGGCGCAGTGTGCTCGTTGCCGGCGTAAACGTAGCCGCCGATGGGCCATGGATCTTTGTGGAAAATGTCTTCGCATATGCCGCCGGCTTCGCGAACGAGCACCGTGCCTGCAGCTACGTCCCAGGGTGCCAGCCCCATTTCCCAGTAGGCATCGTAGCGACCGCAAGCCACCCATGCAAGATCAAGCGCAGCTGCACCGTGACGCCGCACACCGCGTGTATGGGTGATCGCATGATGAAGTGTTGGCATGTATTCGTCAGCGAAGGAGAAGTCGCGGAACGGAAAGCCTGTCCCCACTACTGATTCTGCCAGGTTGGCCGCCCGTGAACATTGAATGCGGCGGCCATTCAGCCAGGCGCCGATTTCGTGCAAACCGGTGAACAGCTCTTCGCGGTTGGGGTCATAAACCACGCCGATGACCGGAGTGTCCACTTCGAGGGCCTTGTCGCCACTGACCTTGGCACCGGCATGGGCGATGAGGGCGATGGAGACGGCGTATTGCGGAATGCCGTGCAGGAAGTTGGTGGTTCCATCCAGCGGATCAATGTACCAGGTCGCGATCTCGGAAGCTTTGCCGCCGCTCTCTTCGGCAACGATCCCAAGTTGGGGTGTACGTTCCAGAAGAATTTCGATGATCGCCTGTTCGGCCTCGCGATCGGCCTGTGAAACCAAATCATTTCGCACTTTGGTGTCGATCACCAGGTCGCCGCGGTTGTGGGCGTACGACTGTAGAATGGCGGCTGCCGCATGGGCGGCCGTCACTGCTGCATCAAGACATTCACTCAAGGGAAGGCGTAAGGACTGCATAGACGTTCCTGGTTCATCGGACCCTTAATGGAAGATGAATGTCATTGTACGTGAGACGTTTGCACCTTCGATTACAGACACTGATATGAGAGCCGGCCACGCGCCACTGGAGCCAGGAACACTACATTTCGACTCGCTGGGGACGCCGGCCAGTCCACTCTACGGAGACGTTTATCACGCCAGGGCTGGGGCTCTGGCCCAGGCCGGGCATGTCTTCCTGCGTGGCAACGGGCTGCCCGAACGCTGGGCGGGCAGGAAAACGTTCACTGTATGCGAAACGGGCTTTGGCCTGGGCAACAATTTTCTTGCCCTGTGGCAGGCCTGGCGGCACTCGCCCCAGCGACCGCAGCGCTTGCATGTCATTTCCTTTGAGGCACACCCCTTCTCAAGGCAGGACCTTGCACGCGCGCTGGCTCATCATACCGGCGAGGTGCGCGACTTGGCTGACGCTTTGCTCGCCTCGTGGCCGCTGCTGCTGCCCGGCCTGCACAGGCTGGAGTTTGAGGGGGGGAGGCTAACGCTTACGCTTGCCTTTGGTCGTGTGGAGCATATGTCACGCCAGGTCGAAGCATGCGTTGACGCTTTCTTCCTTGATGGGTTTTCGCCGGCCCGCAACCCCGCCATGTGGACCAGGGAATTGTTCGGGCAACTGGTTCGCATTGCCAGGGCCGGTGCAACGGCAGCCACCTGGTGCAGTGCGGGCCAGGTCAGGCGCGACCTGTCTGCAGCAGGTTTTCTCGTGGAGCGCGTTCCAGGCTTCGGAGGAAAACGCCAGATGTCCCGCGCAACCCTGCGCCCCGGGCTGGGGCGCCAGGGCGTTCAGGAGCGTCCCACGAGCATACTGGTCGTGGGCGGAGGGCCGGCTGGTGCAGGGGTCGCATATTCGCTTGCCTTGCGCGGTCATGAAGTGACGGTGATCGACCCTGCCTTTCGTTGGGGGCCCGCCGGCTTGCACACAGGGCACCGTTGCGCCGCCATGTCTCCCGCCCTCAGCCGGGATGACAATCTGATGTCACGTCTC
>JAJUFI010000021.1 GCA_029263795.1 Alcaligenaceae bacterium | reverse complement strand
CTTGACCATGGCTTCGGCCAGGGCGTCGGCCATGAGCTGGTCATTCTGCGGAGTCTTGAAGACCCATTCGCGCGCACCTTCCACGGGCTCAACTATGCGGGCATTTGCCGCCACGCTGATCATCGGGGTTTTGGTTTCGCCAGCAACGTCAATCATGGCAAGCGAGCCGGGGCTTACGGAGGTGCCGACGATGACGTCGACTTTGTCGTCAGTGATGAGCTTGCGCATGTTGCGCACAGCAGCCGTAGTATCAGTGCCGTCGTCGAGTACGATGTACTCGATCTTTTGTCCCGCAATTTCTGTTGGCAGCAAGGAAACCGTGTTGCGCTCGGGTATGCCCAGGGAAGCCGCCGGCCCCGTACTGGCGACCGTTACGCCGACTTTGATCTGCGCGGACGCCATCAGCGGCAGAGCCAGCGCCAGCGCGCCAGTCAGCGCCGAAAGTCGAATGGACTTCTTTCGATTCATCGTTTTGTCTCCAAGTGAGCACGGGACAAGCCCGACGGGAGGGGCAGCGGCTCAAGTTATACAATTATTGGCCCGTCTATCGATTTAGCGTATCACATTGCTACAAGTGTCAAGTATAGGTGTTTTCCTGTGATGCAACCGTGATTGAGCCGACCGTAATTTGACGGAGGGAACCTTTGGGCTTCCCGGAAGTCGATTAACATGTAGCACTTCCATTCCACACACGGAGACGCCTTCAACGTGAAGAAGATCACACGGTCTGATGAGGAGTGGCAGGCGCTGCTGTCACCCGAAGAATTCTACGTTACCCGACGCAAGGGAACTGAGCGCGCCTTTACCGGCCGCTACTGGGACACTTTCACGCCGGGCATCTATCGCTGCGTAGGCTGCGGCACCGCACTTTTTGCTTCGGATACCAAGTTCGATGCCGGTTGCGGCTGGCCCAGCTATTTCGCACCGCTCAACCCCGACAACATCCGCGAAGAGCCCGACACCAGTCACGGCATGGTGCGCACGGAAGTGCTGTGCAATGTCTGCGACTCACACCTGGGCCATGTTTTTCCTGATGGCCCTCCCCCGACAGGGTTGCGATACTGCATAAATTCGCTCTCCCTGAAGTTTGAACCTGAAGAGCAATGAAGAAATTTCTGTTCGATCTTTTCCCTCTCATCCTGTTCTTCATCGCGTTCAGGCTGGCAGACATCTACACCGCCACTGCGGTGGCCATTGCTGCGGGCATTCTTCAGTTCCTATGGTTGAAACTGCGCGGCAAGGCCATCGAGACCATGCACTGGATCAACCTCGGGGTCATCATCGTATTCGGCGGAGCCACGCTGTTTTTCCAGAATGATGCATTCATCAAATGGAAGCCAACCGTCCTGTACTGGATTTTCGGCTGCGCCCTGCTGATCAGCCAGCTGGTTCTGAAGCGCAATCTCATGCAAAAGCTGATGGGCAGTCAGATCCAGATGCCGGAAGCTGCCTGGAACCGTCTCAACTTAAGCTGGGCGGGTTTCTTCCTGGTATGTGGGGCCCTCAACCTGTATGTGGCTTTTTCCGGCCAGTTCACCGAATCACAATGGGTCAATTTCAAGGTCTTCGGCCTGATGATCCTCATGATTCTTTTCGTCGTCGCCCAGTCTTTCTGGCTGGGCCGATACATGAAGGAGGATGCTCCGGCATCCCGCTTGCCCCAGGAACCTAAGTAACACAATGAGTACCGACCGAGTAGCACTTCTGCGCGAACGATTGTCCGCGCTGGAACCAGTGGAACTGGAGATCACCGACGAGTCTCACCTGCACGCAGGCCACGCCGGCAGCCGCGACGGTGCCGGGCATTTCCGCGTGAAGGTGGTATCGCGCAAGTTCGAGGGTCTGCGCCCTGTAGCCCGCCACCGGCTTGTGTATGATCTTGTCGACGATCTGATGCCCCATCCAATCCATGCCCTGGCGATCGATGCCAGGGCCTCCAACTGAGGAATACATGAAGAGATTAGCCGTACTTGCAGCTGCCTGCGCCCTGGCCTTTCCCCTGCACGCCAAACAGATTGCGTCCGTCAACGGTGAAGCCATAACTGACGATCAGCTAAACCAATTTGTCGCGCTGCTGGTGGAGCAAGGCGCTCAGGACTCCCCCGAGCTGCGTGAGCAGGTAAAGCAGGAAATGATTCACCGTCTGGTCGCCGTACACGCCGCCCAGAAGGCCGGCATAGATAAGCGACCTGCCGTTCAGCAGGAGCTTGAACTGGCGCGCCAGGGCATTCTGGTGCGTGCGCTGATCGCCGATCACCTGGAAAAGAATCCCGTGACGGATGCCAAGCTGCAGGCCGAATACGACCGCATCAAAGCCGCGTCCGGCGAGCGCAAGGAATACAAGGTGCGCCACATTCTGGTCGAAGATCAGAAACAGGCCGAAGACCTTCTTGCCCAGATCAAATCAAAGAAGATCAGCTTTGAAGATGCCGCCAGCCAGCACTCCATCGACCCGGGCAGCGGCAAGAATGGTGGCGACCTGGGCTGGGCTCCCACTTCCAACTACGTGCCTGAATTCGCCAAGGCCGTCGAAAGCCTGAAGAAGGGTGCCACTTCCGAACAACCTGTTCAGAGCCAGTTCGGGTGGCACATCATCAAGGTTGAGGACGAACGCCCTGTGGAATTCCCCGCCCTCGACGCCGTCAAGCCCCAGCTTGAGGAAATGATGCGTCAGCAGCAAGTGGTGGAATTTCAGAAGAAACTGGTGGAAGAAGCAGATATCAAACAGGATTGATCCTGTGGCGGGCCGCCGGTTCAACCCGGTTCGGTCCGCCGCCGCTTCTCGCCCGGCAGCAGGTCATTTCATGCCGAGCAATGCCTTCAGGCCATCTTCATCCAGTACTGCAACACCGAGGCTGTGCGCCTTCTCCAGCTTGCTGCCGGCTTCCTCGCCGGCCACTACGTATGACGTTTTCCTGGATACCGAACCACTGACCTTCCCTCCCGCCGCCATGATGTGACGGGTGGCTTCGTCGCGCGTCCAGTTGGGTAGAGTCCCGGTGAGAACCAGTGTTTTGCCCGCCAGGGGCAGGTTGCCACCGGCCGGCAGCGATTCCTGCACAGGTTCGACGCCCGCCTTCCGCAAGGCAGCGACGATCTCCCTGTTATGGGGTTCTGAAAAGAAACGCCGCACGGAACCGGCCACTACCGGGCCCACATCACGTACCGCCAGCAGGGCTTCCTCATCGGCATCCATGATGGCATCCAATGAGCCAAAATGTTGGGCCAGGTCACGAGCTGTGGTTTCACCTACGTGACGGATGCCCATTGCAAACAGCAGACGGGCAAGTTCTGGCTTGCGCGCCTGATCTATGGCCTTGATGAGGTTTTCCGCAGACTTACGGCCCATGCGTTCATAGGCTGCAAGCTCTAGCGCGGTCAGAGTGAACAGGTCGGCAATGGATTTGACCCTGCCGCTTTCTACCAGCTGATCAACCAGTTTTTCGCCCAGACCTTCGATATCCAGAGCCTTGCGACCAGCAGCGTGAGTGATGCTCTGTTTGCGCTGTGCCGCGCAGAAAAGGCCGCCAGTGCACCGGGTCACCGCTTCGTCCTCCAGCCGTTCCACGGCCGACCCGCATACCGGGCAAGACTGCGGCATGCTGAACGGCCTCGCGTCATCGGGTCGCAGCTCCGGAATCGCGGCCACCACTTCCGGAATCACATCCCCCGCCCGGCGCACGATCACCGTATCGCCAATATAAATACCCTTACGACGAACCTCATCTTCATTGTGCAGGGTGGCATTGGTGACAGTGACGCCTCCGACAAATACTGGCTTGAGCCGCGCCACGGGCGTAAGCGCTCCGGTGCGGCCAACCTGCACGTCGATGTCCAGAACCACCGTGGTTTCTTCCTGGGCCGGGAATTTGTGTGCGATGGCATAGCGAGGTGCACGTGCCACATAGCCGAGCACATTCTGCGCAGCCAAGGAATCTACCTTGTAAACCACGCCGTCGATTTCAAAGGGGAGTTCTGCCCTGCGTTTGCCGATATCTTCGTAATAGGCCAGCAGGCCGTCCAGCCCTCTCACGCTCCGGCGCAGATCGCTGACAGGCAGGCCCAGCCCTGCCAGCCATTCCAACATGCCTGAGTGCGTGTCACGCGGCATGGCGGCATCGCCCGCCTCCTGTTGAAAGAGATCGACCTGGCCGCCTTTGCGGCGCAGACGGATTTCCCCCCAGCCGTAGGCGAAGAACCGCAGGGGCCGGCCTGCGGTAACGCGAGGGTCGAGCTGGCGCAAGCTGCCTGCCGCGGCATTGCGCGGGTTTACGAAAACCTTTTCGCGCCGCTTCTGCTGCTGTTCATTGAGCCGCTCGAAGTCCTGGCGTGTCATCAACATCTCGCCCCGAACTTCCAGCACTTCAGGAACGTCGTCGCCTCTCAGGCGCAAGGGTACCGACCTCACCGTGCGGACATTGGCCGTAATGTCTTCGCCCGTCTGGCCATCGCCCCGGGTGGCTGCCTGCACCAACAGCCCATTTTCATACCGCAGGCTGACTGCCAGGCCGTCGAACTTGAGTTCCGCCATGTATTCCACGGCGCCGCCGGCGGGCAGCAGACCCGCTCCCCTGAGCGCATCCGTCACGCGCTTGTCGAAGGCAGCCACATCCTCCGGGTCGAATGCGTTGGAAAGCGAGCGCATGAGCACCGCATGGCGCACCGAAGCAAAGGCCGAGGCCGGTGCAGCACCAACACGCTGTGTGGGGGAATACGGGGTGATGAGATCCGGATGAGCTTCTTCAAGCGCAGCCAGCTCACTCATCAGCCGGTCATACTCGGCATCCGATATGAGCGGCGCGTCTTCGACATAGTAATGATGATTGTGTTTATCGATCTCGCGGCGCAGAAAATCAATGCGTTGCGCCACAGACTGCGTTTCGGACTGCTTCACGAAAACAACCTTGAAGTGCGGAAGTCCCCTGCGACGAAGCCTGCAGCCTCGAGCCGCTGATAGCATTCGTACAGCTGACGGTCGATAGCCTCGTCCACCCCATCGGCGACGGGCCTGCCCTGGTCGTCCAGGAGTTGCGCATCCAGGTTCACGGCCAGATGCCGCCCGACACTGGCCATGCGACTGAAGGCCTGGTCATCGGCTGGGCTGTTGGGGAGATCAAGCACGAGATCAATGCGGTCGACGCCAGCCGATTGCACTTCACCCGGCAGCAGACCGTTGAATAGCGCTGTGAAGCGGGGGATGCCTTGATCGGACATCCAGGCCAGTTGCGGCCCGTGGCGCAGGAAGCCGGCTTCCTCCAGGGCACGGCCAACTTCAGCAACCGACACCGCGCCCGGAAGCTGCAGGGCGAGGCCCACCATGGCGTCAAGCTCAGCGCAAGCCGCATCGAGCTGGCGGGCCCGTTCGACCACTTCGTTCAGCTCGGGGCCTTCCATGGACCCGTCGAAACGCTCGGCCAGCCCCTGAGCAAAAGTCCAGAGTTCGGACCACTCGATTTCGGAGAGAGGCCCGCTGCGATTGGCAAGCAATACTGCCAACTGCATGGAAACGTAGTTCTCACCCGGCCGCAGGCGGGCACGGTGGCCGCCGCCTTCCTTTTCCGCGAACAGGCGTACAGGTTTGCTGCCGACTCTCCGCATGGATTGCGTGGCCGAATGGAGTTGATCACTGGGCACCGGAACAGAGAAGCTGATGTCGATGACCACCTCGGTGGTTGGGTCGACCTCCGCCGGGTCGTCATCCGGCCCGAGTGATGGGTCAACCTCCTGCTGCGCCACAGTGCCGAGCCCCGGCTCACGACGTGCCGGCCGCAAGGATGGTGCAGCCGTACCAAGCAAGGGGTCGTCCTCGCGCTCGGGAAACTGCTCCTGCATTTGCTTGCGCACACGACGGTCCTGCCACCAATTGAACAGCAGCACCAGCAATATGAGCACAACGCCCAGCAGGATCAAACCGATTTGCAGATCACTCATTTTCAGCCCCGTGAAGAACTTCGGCCCGGCAGCCTTGTTGCGTTTTTTCAGGATATTGCTTCATGCTGGCCTTCCCTTCAAGCCTCGGCCAGTTGCAGCGCAGATTCGATGTCCACCGCTACGATGCGGGAAACACCTTGTTCCTGCATCGTAACGCCTACCAGCTGCTTGGCCATTTGCATGGCAATCTTGTTGTGAGAAATAAAAAGAAACTGTGTGTGATCGCTCATGCTGCTCACCAGGTTGGCATACCGCTCCGTGTTCGCATCGTCCAACGGTGCGTCCACCTCGTCAAGCAGGCAGAATGGCGCAGGGTTGAGTTTGAACAGGGCAAAGACCAATGCTGTGGCGGTGAGCGCTTTTTCCCCGCCCGAGAGCAGGTGGATGGTGCTATTGCGCTTGCCGGGCGGCTGTGCCATGACCTGTACGCCAGCGTCCAGCAGGTCTTCCCCCGTGATGATGAGCTTGGCCTCGCCGCCGCCAAACAGACGCGGGAACAGCTCGCCGAAGTGAGCGTTCACCGCATTGAAAGTGTCCTGCAGCAATTGCCTGGACTCGCGGTCAATCTTGCGAATGGCGTCTTCAAGCGTCTCAATGGCAAGAATGAGGTCGGCATGCTGCTCGTCCAGAAAGCGCTTGCGTTCGCGGGCGGCGGTGAGTTCATCGAGTGCTGCCAGGTTGACCGGCCCAAGCGCGTCCATGGCGCGCGATATTCTCTGCACCTCCGACTGCAGCCAACCCACCTTCTGCCATTCATCCGTCTGTTCGCTCAGGATGCGTCGCAGCTCAGCCCTATCCACTCCGGCGGCGTCCAGCTGTTCGGCAAACTGCTCCACCGACAGCCGTGCCGCCTGCTCCTGCAACTGCAGTTCGGTTATCTGCGCCCTCAATGGCTCGAGGGATCGCTCCACCTTCATACGTTCTTCGTCGGCACCGCGCAGCGACGCAGCGATGTGATCCAGCTCCATGCGGGCCCGCGACAGGGCTTCCTCGCAGGCCGCCCGCTGTTCCAGGGCGTCCTGCAGGCCGGCTTGGGCTGCTTCGGCATCCAGCTCAAAAAGCTCCCCCTGCAAACCTTCGAGGTCGGCAGCCGCCCGCCGTGCCTGCTCTTCCGCCAGCTGACGGGTGCGCAGCAGGTCCGCCTGCCGGGTCTGCAGACTGCGCTCGGCGTATTCCGCTTCTTGTGCCTGCCGCTCAAGGTCACGCAGCCGCTGGCGCGCTGTTTCAGCCTGCTCATGAAGTGATTCGCCGGACAGCTCGGCGTCAGCAAACCTGCCCTGCAACTCGGCCAGCTGTTCGTCCAGTTCCTGAAAGCGTTCTTCCGCCTCGGCGCGTTGTGCGGCAAGTTCTTCCGCCTGCATGCGAATTTCTTCGAGATCGGCCTGCAGACGCGCCTCCCTTTCCCCGGTCTGCTGTGCCAGCTGGCGCAGGCGGGTGTGTTCAAGCTGAAGGTCATGTAACCGGCGCGTGATTTCGGTGATGCGCTGCCGGGCCGGCCCCAGGGCCTGAGAGACTTGCTGAAGTGCGGCCTCGGCTTTGGAAACCGCAGAGATCGCCTGATCCGCGATCAATTGCTGAGCCTTGATGTCACGACGCAGATGCTCGATTTCCTGCTGGCGAGCCAGCATTCCCGCCTGTTCGGAATCAGCTGCGTAGAAGCGGACCCCGTGACGGTCCACCATATGCCCTTCCGCCACCACCAGAACATGGCCCGCCGACAGCCGGCTGCGCATGTTGATCGCCTGGTTCATGTCCTCGCAGACGTAGACCCCTGCCAGCCAGTCATTCAGAAGGGTACGAAGATCGGCGTCTGTGATGCGCAACAGGCTCGCCAGGGGTTTCAGGGGGAGTTCCGGTGCTGGAGGAGGCGCTGCCACGGGTAGCTGGAACATGGCAAGACGTGAGGGCGGTGCGTCGGCGGCCAGGGCTGCGGACTGGTCCAGGCGACGCAGCTCTATAGCGCTCATGCGTTCACGCAAGACGGATTCCAGTGCTGATTCCCAGCCGCTCTCAACCTGCAGGCGCTGCCACAGGCGAGGCAGAGCCGCCAGGCCGTGCTTCTCCAGCCAGGGTTCAAGTGCCCCCTGTTTCTGCACGTCTTCCTGAAGCTTGCTGAGGGCAGCCAGACGGGCCTCCAGACCCGCCAGCTTGCGGGCTTCCTCCTGCGAAGCAGCCTGTGCCGACTTACGTTGATCTTCAAGCGCCGGCACACGTTCCTCAAGTTCTGCGTACTGCGCCTGAGCCTCTTCCAGCTGTTCTTCCATGACTGCGCAGTCGCCGGCCAGGCGTTCCACCAGCTGGGGATCTGGCACATCCATACTGCGCCTTTCCTGCTCCAGCCTTTCGCGGCGTAGTTCAAGCGACTGCAACTGACGGTCGGCATCCCTCTGCGCCTGAGCGCTGAGCGCCAGTGCCTGCTCAAGCCGCGCCAGCTCAACGCGAAGCTTGTCCCGCTCGGCGGCGGCCTGACGCAGAGACTGCTCGATTTCCGGCATACCCTCGCGCGCTTCTTCAAGCAAAGCCTGAAGCTCTTCCCGACGTGCGGCAGCGCTTTCGCGCTCGATTTCGAGCGCCTCGAGCTGCTGGTCGCAATGCTCTTGCTGATCCTGCCATTCCTGCTGCTGCAGCTGCAACTGCTGGCGACGCGCATGAAGCCGGTTGCGCGATTCACTGACATGCTTGATTTCGGCCTCCAGGCGGCTGACCAGGGCCGAGGCCTCGTACAGCTTGCCCTGGGCGGCATGGACGGCATCACTGGCGGCGTAATGCGCCTGACGCCTGGATTCGAGGGCGTTTTCGCCCGCGCGCAACGCGGCGATGGCTTCTTCCAGCTTGGCCTGGGCCTCTTCGATGGCGACCGCCTTGCGCTGCCGCTCTTCGCGGGCATTCTGCTCTCTCAGCAGCCAGAGCATATGCTGTTTGAGCTCGCCTTCCTGCTGCATGCTGCGATAGCGCTGCGCCACTTCCGCCTGCGCCTCGAGCTTTTCCAGATTGGTTCCAAGTTCACGCAGAATGTCTTCAACGCGGACCAGATTTTCCCGCGTGTCGGCCAGCCGGTTGGACGTTTCCCGCCTGCGCTCCTTATAGCGCGAGACCCCCGCCGCTTCCTCCAGGAAAATGCGGAGTTCTTCGGGCTTGGCCTCGATAAGGCGGTTGATCATGCCCTGGCCGATGATGGCGTATCCGCGGGAGCCCAGACCCGTACCGAGGAAGATGTCGTGGATGTCGCGACGCCTGACCTGTTGCCCATTGATGAAATAACTGCTGGTGCCGTCGCGGGTGAGGACGCGGCGCACCGAGAGCTCGGCATAAGTTCCCCACTGCCCGGGGACACGACCCTCGCTGTTGTCGAACACCAGTTCGACGGAAGCGCGCCCCGCCGGTTTGCGGTTGACGGAACCGTTGAAGATGACGTCCTGCATGGACTCGCCCCGCAATTCGGACGCTTTGGTTTCACCCAGCACCCAGCGCACGGCGTCGATGATGTTCGACTTCCCGCAACCGTTTGGCCCCACCACACCAACCAACTGGCTGGGCGTGGGAATGCTCGTCGGATCGACAAACGATTTGAAGCCCGCGAGTTTTATCTGTGTGAGTCGCACAGTGCTGGATGATGGAAAAGGATAGTGTGTCCTGGACGCCGCCTATGATAACCCAGCGTGTACCGGCTTCCTGCCAAAACACGACGCGGGAGGCGCATACGCAAGGGCGCCGGGCGCACCATTTGCCAGCCGATTTTATGTGGCTGCGATGCTGGGAATGTAACCATCCCGACGCTTCTTGCTGAAAGCAAGCTTAAAAACGCGTTATTATTTTTCGCTTCCAGCCTTCGCTGGCCGCTATACTCAGTAACCTTTTATCACTCCGAGCCACAAAACCGGCAGGTAAGCCAAGCTTCCTATTGGGTGGGCTAGAGCAACCGGGATCAGCGTTGAACAGAGGATTTTATCTCGTCATGGCCGCCCAGGCATTGTCGTCAGTCGCCGACAATGCCTTGTTGATCGCCGCCATCGCCTTGATTGCGGACCTGCATGGCCCTGACTGGATGGCTCCCATGATGAAGTGGTGGTTCGCCCTCGCTTATGTGGCGCTGGCCGCCTTTGTGGGGGCATTCGCCGACACGCTGCCCAAGGGCAAGGTGATGTTCATCACCAATGCCGTGAAGATGGCCGGATGTGTCCTCATGTTCAGCTGCCATAGCCTGGGTTTGTCCACACAGTCGCAACTGGCAACCATATTCGTCGCCTATACGCTGGTGGGTGTGGGCGCCGCGGCATACTCCCCGGCCAAGTACGGCATCGTGACCGAAATGCTGCCACCTCAAGATCTGGTCAAAGGGAATAGCTGGATAGAAGGCCTGACCGTGATTTCCATCATTGTGGGAACGGTGGTGGGCGGCCTGCTAATCAACCCCACCGTTTCCGCCACGCTGCTGCAGAAAACCTGGATCGGTTCCGTGGTGGAGACCCGCACCGAAGCCGCCATTCTGCTCATCGGCATCGTCTATCTGGCAGCCGCACTCACCAATCTTGCCATCCCCCGAACCAACGTCACCTACCCCCGCCAGGAACGCAATCCCGTCAAGCTGATAGCCGTTTTCTGGGGCTATGTGAAGATTCTCTGGAAAGACAAGTTGGGGCAGATATCCCTGGCCGTCACCACCCTTTTCTGGGGAGCCGGCGCTACCCTGCAGTTCATCGTGATCGAATGGGGCGCCCAACACTTGGGCTACCGCCTGGACCAATCATCCATCCTGATGGGTGTTGCCGCCATCGGCACGGTTGTAGGTGCTGTGTTCGCCGGTCGGGTGCCGCTGCGCAAGGCACTTTCGGTATTGCCGATGGGTGTGGTCATGGGGCTGACGGTCATGCTCATGCCGGTGGTTCACGAAAAATGGGCCGTGTACTCGCTTCTGCTGCTGGTGGGCGGGCTATCGGGGTATTTCGTGGTGCCCATGAACGCGCTGCTGCAGCACAGGGGCCATGTTCTGCTTTCCGCAGGGCACTCCATCGCTGTGCAGAATTTCAATGAACAGATCAACATACTGTTGATGCTGGCCGTCTACAGCCTGCTGCTCTGGCTGCAACTGCCCATTAACCTGATCATCATCTTCTTCGGCACCATGGTGGCGTCATTGATGCTGCTGATCATGCGCTGGAACAAGCGCAACCATCTGGCCGACCCAGGGCTGGCCGATACCATCGGGCAGCACGGCCACGGCCAGGCACTCAAGCACTGAGCGGGTGGAGGACCGGAAACGGGGGTTTCCGGCATTGCACCCAGCCTTTATCAGGCCCCGGAAGGTGATAAGGTCTGATCTACAAGCATGTTGAGGTCGCGCCAGGCCTCTGCCTTGAGCTGCCCATGCAGCAGCAGCGAAGCTGGGTGATGGGTGACCACCAGCGGTATCGCCCTTCCGTCTTCATCGGTGTATTCATGCACCCTGCCGCGCAGGGTTTCGAGGTCGCCATCGCCGCCAAGAAGTGCGCTGGCCGCAACCCGCCCCAGCGCCACCAAACTCGCCGGTTTCAGCAAGCGTATCTGTTGGCGCAAAATCGGCAGACAGGCCGCTATTTCTTCCGGCCGGGGGCTGCGGTTGCCCATGGGCCGGCATTTGAGCACATTGGTGAAATAGGCCGGAGCATCCTTCTGGATGCCGGCCGACTGGAGCATGGCGCGCAGCAGCTCGCCCGGCCTGCCCTGAAAGGGGCGCCCCATGCTGTCATCGACGCTGCCGGGTGCTTCTCCAATGAACATCCAGCGCACACCCTGCTGAACGCCTTCTCCGAAGACAACACGACCGCGCACCTCGTTCAGGCCACACGCCTGACAGGCTTCGGTACGCTCGCGCAATGCCTCAAAACCTTCAGCTTCGCCCACCGACTGCTCGGCGGGGGACTCTGGAACGGCAATTTCTGCAGAAGCGGCAATCTCACCCGCCACCCCGCTGCCAGGCACTGCCTGCCTGAACAGCTCGGCCAGTTTCCTGGGCCCAACTGCATCGTCTGGCGTCTGCGCCCGCCCCGCAGGCACCTGTTGAACAGTGGTGAACTGAGCCAGCATACGCGCATCCATGCCGATTTCCATCAGCCACCGGCGCTGTACCGGGCTGAGCTCCAGTTTTTCCATGATGGCCTCGCTCTCAGCCATCGCGGCCAAGCTCCTTGCGCATGACGAAGGCATCTTCCCGCTTCCCTTCTGGTGCGGGGTAATAACCCTTGCGAACGCCAAGCTTCTCGAAACCATGCCGGTTGTAGAAAGCTAGAGCCTTTGCATTGGACGGCCGGACTTCCAGCATGATGGCAGGCAGATTGCGTTGCAGCGCCTCTTTCTCGCAGTGGCGCATGAGCGCCGTGCCCACCCCTTCGCGCTGGGCGTCCGGCGAAACCCCAAGCACCAGAAGATGCGCAACGTCCGGCGCAAAGAGAGTCATGCTGAAGCCCACTATCCGCCCATGGCGGTGCGCCACCCAGCCGCTGTAACCCGCCTTGAGCCCGTCGGCAAAGTTGCCTGCCGTCCAGGGAAAGGCTTGAACCGAGGACTCGATGGCGGCGACTTCGGGAACGTCCGCCGGACCCATGGGGCGCAAAGCGATGCCCAGGCCGGGCGCCTTGGGATTTCCACCCAGACCTTGCTCGCGTTCACGGGTAGTGAATGCCACTTTTTCCCGAACATAAAGCGGTGCTGCTTCTTCCGGCGGCACACTGGCCCCCCGTTCCAGTAGCCACATGCCCAGCTTGCCCACGGAAACCGCATCGGGCCTTAGAGCCGGGCCATATTGAAGGCTCAAGCCCCGAGACACGGCCCGTGCGGATACATCAGCACAAAGCGACAGGCCGTCTCCCACCAATCGCACTACGCCATTGGCCGGTAGAACGCCGGCATTTGCTTCGAGCTGCTCCAGCCAGAGCGGTACATCGGCTGCTGCCAGCAACATGGGAGACTGAATGACGCTCCAGCCACCTTGATCTTCCGGCGCATACGCTGCCAGATAGATTTCACCCATGCGGGCATCCTGCAACACGACTCGGGCCAGTTGTGCCGCCTCGGGCGCGGCATCCGCATCGCGCTGCGCCACAGCCATGAGGCTGCCAACAGGCACTACAGGAATCTCCAGGGCGAAGGCCATGCCCTGTGCAATGCCGCAGGCGACCCGCAGCCCTGTAAAACCACCTGGCCCCTGCCCGAAGGCAACCGCCGACAGGGACTGACGCCCCAGGCCAGCGTCAGCCAGAAGTTCGTCCACCATGGGCAACAAGCGTTCTGCATGTTCGCCCGTGCCATCGTGCTCACGGCGCGATACGGACAGTTTCCCGCCACTGGAACGGGAAATCAGGGCAACTCCGCACAGGCTGCCGGAGGTTTCGAGGGCAAGTAGGTGCTGTGTCATGCGACGATTTTAGCTTGCAGCAGGCCCCGTTCGATATAACTGCAAATAGAGGGGAACAAGAGTTGAAGTTGTTTGGCAGGGCATCGCTGCCACCTCAAGGAATTCACCGTGTACACCGCATCGGGCATGTTAATTGCTTTACGGATGATTCAAACCTAAGCGAATTGTTTGGAATCAGTACCAAATTTGTATGGATTCTTCTAAGATCGCATGATACGAGGCTTTCAGTGAATTCCCTTGTTTAGGTCATACGGCTGATTCCTACTGGTTGCGTAATATGTAATATCTTGCTACTGCCACTTCACTGCCCTTTCCGACCCTGTTACATTTTCCCCCATGAACACTCAGAACCAATCTCTATCCCGCAAAATCCTCATCGTCGACGACGATCCCCGCTTGCGTGATCTCCTGCGTCGGTATCTGTCCGAGCAAGGGTTCAATGTCTTCGTTGCAGAAGACGGCAAAGAGATGGGCAAGCTGTGGCAGAGGGAGCATTTCGATCTGCTGGTGCTCGACCTGATGCTGCCCGGCGAAGATGGCCTGTCCATATGCAGGCGGCTGCGTGGTGGGCATGACAACACGCCCATCATCATCCTCACAGCCAAGGCAGAGGAAATCGACCGGATCGTCGGTCTCGAGATGGGTGCGGACGACTACCTGTCCAAGCCCTTCAATCCTCGCGAGCTGCTGGCTCGGGTGAACGCCATTCTGCGCCGTCGAGGCACGGAAGAACACCCGGGTGCGCCAAGCCAGGAAAACGAGTCTATCGAATTCGGGCCCTATGTCCTGAATTTGTCGACGCGGACGCTTACCAAGAACAATGAGCCCGTGCCCATCACCACGGGGGAATTCTCGGTGCTCAAGGTATTCGCGCGGCACCCGAAGATTCCTCTGTCACGCGACAAACTCATGGAACTTGCACGTGGGCGCGAATATGAGGCGTTCGATCGCAGCCTGGACGTTCAAATTTCACGCTTACGCAAGCTGATTGAACCCAATCCTTCCAAACCGGTATTCATTCAGACGGTATGGGGTCTCGGCTACGTCTTCGTGCCTGACGGCGGCCAGTAATTCGAAGGAGACACGCATGGAGCATGCCATCCACGGCATGCTCCGGCTCTTCCAGGACGCAAGCGGGCAGGCACTGATTCCAGGTGGCGACCTGCTTCAGGTCCCGAGCCGCTTCTGCCATGTCGAGAAAAAATAATTCACGGGCCCGTCCCGCGCCGCGCTTGCGTCTGGGGCTGTTCAGCCGGTCCTTCCTGCTGCTTGCCAGCCTCATGTTGGTGAGTCTGGGAGCGTGGCTGCAAGTATTCTTCAGCATGGAGGAAGGCCCGCGCGCCAAGCAGATGGCGCAACGCGTCACTACCGCAGTCAGCATTACACGCTCCGCCCTTGTTTACGCCCCCACGAGTGTGCGCCCCGCCCTGCTGCTGGACCTGGCAACCAAAGAAAGCTTGCGTGTACAGCCGCGTGAGCCTACCGACGTACTCGAGCCCTTGCCTGATTCCAATTACTGGAAGCATGTAGCAGCGCAGATCCGTGACAAACAGGGCATGGACACCCAGGTCATGTGGAGCGTCAACCAGATTCCGGGCGTCTGGGTCAGTTTTGAAATCAATGACGATAAGTACTGGCTGGTATTCGAACGTGAACAGCTCGCCCTTACTGCCGGGGTCGAGTGGTTGGGCTGGGGTGCGACAGCGCTCCTGCTCGCATTGATCGGCGCTGCGGTCAGCGTACGTTTCGTGAACCGCCCCCTGGCACAGCTGGCCAAGGTCGCGCAGCAACTGGCGCGGGGCGAAACGCCTTCACCCCTGCCGGAAAAAGGCCCGGTCGAGATCCGTGACATGAATATCGCTTTCAATCGCATGGCGCGTGACATCCGACAAGCGGAAGCCGACCGCGAAATTATGCTGGCAGGCATTTCCCACGACTTGCGTACTCCTCTGGCCCGCATGCGTCTGGAAATCGAAATGAGCAATGTCAGCGACGACACACGCGCGGCGATTGACGAAGACCTGGCTCAGATCGACCATTGCATAGATCAGCTAATGGAATATGCACGCCCTGCTGCCCAGGTGCCGGAACAGGGCATTGACGTTTCGTCCGTACTGCGCGAGCTTTACGAGCGCGAAAAAAGCCATACGGAGTCGCTTGGCGGCAAGCTTGAAGCTCAGATCGAGTCAAATCTTTATGCCTGCATCAACGCCCATGATTTGAAACGCATCATCGGCAACCTCATTGAGAACGCGCGACGCTACGGTCGCACTCCAGAGGACGACCGCGCGCACATCGAACTTGCCGCCCAGCAGCGTGGGAATGTAGTCTCCATTGAAGTTCGCGACCATGGCCGGGGCATTGCCGCCAATGACATTCAACGCCTGCTGCGGCCTTTCTCACGCGGGGAGTCGGCCCGCACGGGCGTGAGCGGTGCCGGCCTGGGTCTTTCGATTGTGGAACGTCTGCTGGGGCAGGTCGGCGGGCAGCTTGAACTGATTTCGCAGCCTCCTGGCGGCCTGATTGCGCGGATAGAGATTCCCAAATATCGTCCACGCAGCTACGCTGTCGATACGGACAGCTAATGGACCATTAATCAGCAAGGAGCATGGATGAAAACGGTAGGCGACAAGCTTGAATCGTTCAAGGTGACAGGCGTGAAACCCGGCTTCAATGAGCATGAGGAAAATGGGGTTTCAGCCTTTGAGGACATCACCGAGAGCTCATTTCCAGGCAAGTGGAAAGTCATCTATTTTTATCCGAAGGCCTTCACCTTCGTTTGCCCGACAGAAATCGTCGGTTTCAATAACCTGGCGGAAGAGTTCGCCCAACGTGACGCCATTCTGATGGGCGGTTCGGTCGATAATGAGTACGTCAACCTGGCATGGCGTCGCAGCCAGCCCGAGCTGGACAAGCTCGCCCATTACCAATTCAGCGACCTGACCGGCTCTCTGGTTGATCAGCTGGGCATTCGCCAGCGCTCCGAAGGAGTGGCCCTGCGAGCCACCTTCATCGTCGACCCGGACAACATCATCCAGCACGTCTCGGTGAACAATATGAACGTCGGGCGCAACCCCGAGGAAATCCTGCGCATCCTAGATGCCTTGCAGACCGACGAACTCTGCCCCTGCAACCGCCGCATCGGGGGCGACACCCTGTAGGCAACAGGGCTGATTCGGCCCCTGCACAGGGGCCTGCCGTCCGCATGCAAACCCTGCTGGTTCAGCGGCCGGCCAGCAGCGCCACGACCGTGGCCGCAATCCCTTCCTTGCGCCCCAGGTAACCCAGGTTCTCGTTAGTCTTGGCCTTCACATTGACGCAGCCTTCGTCAATTCCAAGGTCGACTGCAATATTGGCCACCATGGCCGCTGCATGTGGGCCAATCTTGGGTGCCTGCGCATGGACCGTAGCATCGACATTCACCACTCTCCAACCCGCCTTGCTGACCTTCTCCATAGCAGCCCGCAGCAGCACTCGGCTGTCGGCACCCGCGTAGCGGGGGTCGGTATCCGGGAAATGGCGACCGATGTCGCCCAGCCCCGCCGCGCCCAGCACGGCGTCCGTCACCGCGTGGAGCAGGACATCGGCGTCGGAATGACCGAGCAGGCCGTGACTGTGCGGGATTTTCACACCCCCGATGATGAGGTCGCGCCCTTCCACAAGGGCGTGTACATCGAAACCTTGCCCGACTCTGATATTCACTTTTTGCTCCGTGGCCGGCACCTGCAAGCCGGCGTTGATCTGGGTTGCGTCATGCGATTTCCGGCCTGCATTTGAACCAGCAACAAGAGGTACGGGTGCTTCTGCTGCCAGCAGGCGTTCCATCAGGCCGAAATCTTCCGGCCAGGTCACCTTGAAATTGCGTACTGAACCCGGCACCAGCAGAGGCGCATGGCCTGCCAACTCCATGGCGGAAGCCTCGTCCGTCACGCGAGTGTCACCGACCGCCGCTTCCAGCGCCGACAGCAGCAAGCCCGCGGGGAAGAACTGCGGTGTCTGTGCCAGCCACAGCCTGTCACGCGGAACAGTGCGTTCCACACGGACGGGGCCCTCACCGTCGCCCGGCTGACGCGCAGACTTGACCGTATCTGCTACGGGTTCGGCCAGGAGACCGCCTTGCCCATGCTGCAGACATATGTCGATAAGACGTTTGAGTGCGGCTGCCGGCAGGCCGGGCCTGGCTGCATCGTGCACCAGCACCCAGTCATCGGGGTTCAACCGGGCGTCGTGCAAGGCACCCAATACCGTAGCTGCCCGCGTTGGACCGCCACAGCGCCGACAGACTGTGCGCGGCAGACCGGCCAGCACTTCCTCGGCCCGGACGTCCTGTTCGGAAACCGCTACCCGTACTTGCTCGACCCGCGCATCCGAAAGCAGTGCGCGCACCGCATGGCGCAACATGGCTTCCCCTGCGAGCAGCCGATACTGCTTGGGATAAGCCGTGCCGGCTCGCAGGCCGACGCCACCGGCCGGAACTATAGCGATGATACGAGGACGATAGGTGCTCATGGTGCAGGCATTTTATAATGCCTTGCTCAATGGCCAATGTTTCTCACTCCGTGCCTTCACTTTCCTCCACCCCCCAGATTCTGTCCGCCTTGCGGCCGGGCCAGCGTCACGCCCACCCCCTGCCCCCCGGTTCCGGTGATGGTTATCTCCTGGCCGACCTGGCCCGCCAATCGCGACGCACTCTTGCCGTACTGTGTGCCGAACCGCTTACCGCGCAACGGCTCACCGAGGAAATTCCCTTGTTCGCGCCCGACCTCCGGGTGAGGCGCCTGCCGGATTGGGAAACCCTCCCCTACGACGGGTTTTCGCCTCACCAGGATCTTGTTTCCGAGCGGCTGCGCACCCTGCATGCGCTCATGCAGAACGATGTCGACGTCCTGCTGGTGCCGGTTACCACGGCGCTTTACCGTCTGGCGCCACCGGAATTTCTGGCCGCCTATACTTTTTCCTTCCGCCAGGGCGAAAAGCTGGATGAACAGGCATTGCGCCAGCAGCTCACACTTGCCAATTACAGTCACGTGACTCAGGTCACGGCACCCGGCGAGTTCTGCATTCGCGGCAGCCTGATCGACCTCTTCCCCATGGGGTCGGTGCTGCCTTATCGTATCGACCTGTTCGACAATGAGATCGACTCCATACGTAGCTTCGACGTCGACACGCAGCGCAGTCTCTACCCCGTTAAGGAAATCCAGCTGCTGCCGGGGCGTGAATTTCCCATGGACGAGGCTGCCCGCTCCCAGTTCCGCGCGCACTTTCGTGAAGTGTTTGAAGGCGACCCTTCCCGGGCCCTACCATACAAGGACGTAGGCAACGGCATCGCTTTTTCCGGGGTGGAGTACTACTTGCCGCTGTTCTTCGAGCAAACAGCGACCTTGTTTGACTATCTTCCGGGCGACGCCATCACTGTCACGCTGGGAGACCCCGCGCCCGTCATTCGCAACTTCAGCCAGGATACATACAGCCGCTGGCAGTTTCTGAAAAGCGATCGTGAACGGCCAGTCCTGCCGCCGGAAGCACTTTTCCTGAACGATGAAGGCCTGTTTGGTGAACTCAAGCGCTTCCCGCGACTCAGCCTTGGGGGCGAGCAGCCGTCGACGGACTTTGTGCCCGTTCCCGGTGTTGCCGTGTCCCGCCGCGCAGAAGACCCCGTCGCAGCGCTACGCAACCTGCTCCACACCCATTCCGGGCGTGTGGTGCTGTGTGCAGACTCCGCCGGGCGCCGGGAAACCCTCGACCAAATGCTGCGCGAGTTCGGCATTACGCCCGACACATCGGTTGAATCTCTGGCGCAGTTCCTGAACACGGCTGAACAGCCCGAACAGGCATCGGCGTCAGGGCAAGCGTCTGCAAATACCCTGGCCGAGGGGGAGGCACAGAAAGCACCCCACGGTGGGGCTCAGCCAGCCGATCTCATCCTGCTCGTGGCTCCCTTGTCCAACGGCTTCGGTCTGGCAGATCCTCCCCTGTTCCTGATTACCGAGAATGATCTTTATCCCAGCCAGGCGCGCACGGGCCGGCGAGGTCGCCGCAGCCGCGAGCGCGCCAGCGATCTCGAAGCCATGGTGCGTGACCTGTCCGAGCTACGCGAGGGCGACCCTGTCGTTCACGCACAGCACGGTATTGGACGCTATCTCGGTCTCAAGGAGATGGATCTGGGTGAAGGGGTGATGGAATTCCTGAACCTGGAATACGCCGGGGGCAGCACCCTTTATGTGCCGGTAGCGCAGCTGCATCTAATCTCCCGCTACAGTGGCGCGGACTCGGAAAACGCTCCCCTGCACCAGCTCGGTTCGGGCCAGTGGGACAAAGCACGCCGCAAGGCCGCCAAACAGGTGCGCGACGCAGCCGCCGAACTGCTTGCGCTCTATGCTCAGCGCGCGGCGCGCGAGGGTCATCGCTTCAAGCTGCCGCTGCAGGATTACGAAGCCTTTGCGGAAGGTTTCGGCTTCGAGGAAACGCCCGACCAGGCCGCCGCCATCCAGGCGGTGATCGAAGACATGACTTCGGGCCGGCCCATGGACCGCCTGGTGTGCGGTGACGTCGGCTTCGGCAAGACAGAAGTTGCCCTGCGCGCTGCGTTCATTGCCGTGGCCAACGGCATGCAGGTCGCGCTGCTCTGCCCCACCACTCTGCTGGCGGAACAACACGCTCAAACTTTCTCCGACCGCTTTGCCGACTGGCCGGTGCGGGTTGTCGAGCTTTCGCGCTTCCGTTCCACCAAAGAGGTCAACGCGGCCCTGGATGGGCTCGCCAAGGGTACGGTGGACATCGTCATCGGCACCCACAAGATTCTTTCCAAAGAAACCCGCTTCAAGAATCTGGGCCTGGTCATCATCGACGAAGAACATCGTTTCGGCGTCAGGCAGAAAGAAGCTCTGAAGAAACTTCGGGCCGAAGTCGACGTGCTGACGCTCACGGCCACCCCCATCCCGCGCACCCTCGGTATGTCGCTGGAAGGCATACGCGATTTCTCCGTCATTGCAACAGCCCCACAAAAGCGGCTGGCAATCAAAACATTTGTACGCAGGGAAGACAACAGCACCATACGCGAGGCCTTGCTGCGTGAACTCAAGCGCGGCGGACAGGTTTATTTCCTACATAACGAGGTGGAAACCATCCACAACCGCAGGGCAAGGCTCGAAGAACTGGTGCCCGAAGCACGTATAGCGGTAGCTCATGGCCAGATGCCGGAGCGCGAACTCGAAGAAGTCATGAAGGGCTTCTACCAGCAGCGCTACAACGTGCTGCTGTGCACCACCATCATTGAAACCGGCATTGATGTGCCGACTGCCAATACCATTGTGATCCACCGGGCCGATCGGCTCGGACTGGCGCAATTGCACCAACTGCGAGGCCGTGTGGGCCGCTCCCACCACCAGGCTTACGCCTATCTGCTCACCCCGCCTGAAGACGCCATCACGGCCAATGCAAGAAAACGGCTGGAGGCCATTCAGGCCATGGAAGAACTGGGCTCAGGCTTCTTCCTTGCCATGCATGATCTGGAAATCCGGGGCACCGGCGAGGTACTGGGGGAATCGCAGTCAGGGAATATTCAGGAAGTCGGCTTTTCCATGTACACCGACATGCTGAACGAGGCCGTACGAGCGCTGAAGGCGGGTGAGGAACCGGACCTGGAATCGCCTTTCGATGCCAAGTGCGAGGTCAACCTGCATGCCTCCGCCCTGCTGCCCAGCGACTATTGTCCGGACATCCACGCCCGGCTGGGGCATTACAAGAAGCTGTCCCATGCCCGCGACGACGACGAAATCATTCTGATTCAGGAAGAACTGGTCGACCGCTATGGGAAATTGCCAGAGCCGGCGCAGAATCTGCTGGCCACTCACCGCCTACGTTTGCTGGCCGAGCCTCTTGGGGTGATCAAACTGGATGCAGCAGAAGGCCATGCCCTCATTCAGTTTTCCGCCAAACCTCAGGTCGACCCCATGCGCATCATCGAGCTCGTTCAGACGCGCCGCGACCTGAAATTGTCCGGTCAGGACAGGCTGAGGCTGGAATTCAAAGAAGGGCTACCGCTGAAAGCGCGCATCGATGCGCTGCGGGAGCTACTGCGTTCACTGAGGAAGTAAGGTCGGCTTAGAAAGACAGCCGGAACCAGTTCAAAATGGCGTCGAGCGGGCTGTAATTAAGGGCGAAGGCAGCCTGTTCACGCACAACAGGCTTGGCCCGGTAAGCCACGGAATACTTGGCGTGCGCCATCATCTGCAGATCGTTGGCGCCATCGCCCACCGCAATGATCTGGTCCGCTGTCGCGCCCAGCTGTTCAGCCAAGTCCTTGAGACGAGCCGCCTTTCCGTGTGCATCGACAATGTCGCCCAGCACCCGGCCGGTGAGCTTGCCATCGACGATTTCCAGGACATTCGAATGCGCTGCATCCAGACTTAGCCGTTCGCGCAGGCGTTCGGTGAAGAAAGTGAACCCACCGGAAACAAGCATAACTTTCAAGCCGTGTTTCTTGGCGGTCTGGACCAGGCGTTCGGCCCCCGGGTTCAGGCGCAGACGCTCTTCGTAAACCTGCAGCAAGGCGGTCTCCGGAACACCTTCAAGCAGCGCCACACGACGCCGCAGGCTTTCAGAGAAATCCTTGATCTCGCCGCGCATGGCCGCTTCAGTGATGGCGGAAACCTCAGCCTTGCGTCCGACCGCATCGGCAATCTCGTCGATGCATTCGATGCTCACCAGCGTGGAATCCATGTCCATGGCGAGAATGCGCATTTCACGCAGCAGGTCTATTTGCGGCAGGAACGCGAAGTCCATGCCATAGGCTTCGCACTGTTTCGCAACACTCTCTTTTTCGGAATCGTCGGCTTCCAGCAACCTTACGGCCGTTGGCCCGAGTTCCTGCACCCCGGAGGCGGACACCAGGGCGGCAATCTGTTCCACATGTGCAGCACTGAGGCTGGGCGACTGAAGTATGAGGTGAGACATGGGGCGTATGAATGAAGCGCCGCTTCAATGCGCGGCCATGGCGTCCGTCTTGCTGCGCCTGTCTGCGCGGGCGGCAGCCCTGCGCTTCAACAGGTAGCGCCAGACGAAACCGGGATACCCAAGCACCAGGAACAGGCACAAGGTGATGGCGTAGAACTCCCAGCCTTGCTCGAAGCGGTTGCCCAGATTCGCCTCAAAGGCGAAGCCGAGAACACCCACCAAAGCGTAAAACACCAGGAGTTCCAAAAGCCGTTCAAAAAAATTCTTCTTGATGGCCAGCCCGCGGCTGCGCCAGCCAGGGTATGCCAGCACCAGTGCCACCGCAGCCGACAACGCCAGGAGAATGCCGACGAAGCGCGCCACCGAAGCAGCGTCAGTCGCAGCGAATACCCCCTGCCCGATCAGCGTCATTGCAGCAGCGCCAATACCGACCAACAAAGCAAAAAATATTATTGAGCTCAGCCATTGCAGCCAGCCCGGCCGGTCAGACTCGCCCTTCTGCTTCCAGGGGAGCGCCAGAAATGGCCGCTCCACCAGGAAGGGCAGGTTTGCTGTCACCAAGGACAGCATAATGAGCAGCCAGACAGCGAAAGACTGGTTCATCCGCCTGCTCAGAACTGCAGTGACTGACGGATCACGTTGACGCAGACTGTCATCAGGCCGCCCGGCAGCAGGCCAAGCAACAAGACCAGCAGCCCGTTGATGGTCATCAGGCCATTGGTCAGCACACCGTTATCGAGTACGCCAACTTCACCGGCGGGTTCGTCAAAGTAGGCTACCTTGACTACACGCAGATAGTAGAAGGCACCGATGAGCGACATCACCACCGCGAACACGGCAAGCCAGAGGTAGCCGGCACCGATCACGGCCTGCAACACAGCCAACTTGGCATAGAAACCTGCCAGCGGCGGAATTCCTGCCAGCGAGAACATCGACAGCAGCAACACACCGGCCATCATGGGGTTGCGACGGTTCAGCCCGGCCAGATCGGAAATGTTCTCGCATTCAAAGCCACGGTGGCTCAGCAGCATGATCAGGCCGAAGGTGACCAGTGTGGTGAGCACATAGATGACCATATAGAACAGCGAGGAACCATAAGCCAGACCAGCGGCATCAGAGGACCCGTCGATCACGCCGGAGAGCAGACCCAGCAGGACGAAACCCATGTGAGAGATCGTCGAGTAGGCCAGCATGCGCTTGAAGTTTTTCTGCATGATGGCCGTCAGGTTACCGATGGCCAGCGACAGCACTGCCAGCACCAGCAACATGGGCTGCCAATCGATGGCGAGGCCGTGCAGGCCGTCGACCAACATGCGCAGCGTAATGGCCAGCGCAGCCAGCTTGGGAGCCGCGGCGATGATCAGCGTCACCGAAGTGGGAGCACCTTGGTAGACGTCGGGCGACCACATGTGGAATGGCGCGGTAGCCAGCTTGAAGCCCAGGCCGGTCACGAGGAAGACCACGCCGAAAACCAGCGGCAGCCGTTCAGCCTGGCCGGAACCGACCACTTCAGCAATCTTGGCAAGGTCCAGCGTACCGGTGGCACCGTAAACCATGGACATACCATAGAGCAGCACACCCGAAGCCATGGAGCCGAGCACGAAGTACTTCATCGCGGCTTCGCTCGCAGGCAGGTGGTCGCGACGTACGGCCACCAGTGCGTACAGAGCCAGCGACATGAGTTCCAGGCCCATGTACACCGTGATCAGGTTGCCAGCGGAGATCATCACCATCTGACCCAGCAACGCGAACAAGGTCAGGGAATAGAGTTCGCCGCCATTGCGCGTCATGTCACGGGCTTCGTTATAACCGCGACCGTAGATCAGTGTGGCAATGACTGCCAAATAAGAAACCACCTTCAGGAAGTGGGCCAGCGAGTCCACCACGAACAGCCCGCTGAAGGTGGAACCGGAGACACCGGCATTCCACTGCAGCAGGGACACGCCCGTGACGATTACCAGCGATGCCAGGCTCAGGAGAAACGTGGCGTGTCGAGTCTCGGATTTGCTGAAGGCATCGATCAGCAGAACTGTGCCCGCCATGATCAACAGCAGGATCTCGGGCAGAGCCAAAACGAAGTCAAATGAAGTTTGCATGGTCATCGAGGCTTACAGTTTCGAGATTGCGATGTGCTGGAGCAGCGCATCGACCGACACGTGCATGACATCCGTAAAGGGCTTGGGATAGATACCCATGTAGAGCGTTGCAATCGCCAACACCCCGAGAATGAAGAATTCACGGCCGTTGATATCGCTCATGCCGCGCACCTTGTCGTTGGTGATCTCACCGTACGCAACCCGCTTGAGCATCCACAGTGAATAAGAAGCACCGAGGATGAGCGAGGTCGCAGCCAGGAGACCAATCCAGAAGTTGTACTGAACCGAAGCAATGATGACCATGAACTCACCCACGAACCCGGAGGTGGCAGGCAGGCCCGCATTGGCCATGGAGAACAGTACGAAGAAGGTGACGAAACGGGGCATGACGTTGACCACACCACCGTAATCGGCGATCTCACGGCTGTGCAGGCGGTCGTAAAGCACACCAATGCACAGGAACATTGCGCCGGACACGAAACCGTGCGAGATCATCTGCACAATGCCGCCTTCCAGGCCCCCCTGGTTGAAGATGAAGAAGCCCAGGGTAACGAAACCCATGTGAGCCACGGAAGAGTAAGCAACCAGCTTCTTCATGTCCTGCTGGACGATCGCTACCAGACCGATATAGATGACGGCAATCAGCGACAGCGCAATCATCAGCCACGAGAGCGACTGTGAGGCGTCCGGCACGATGGGCAGCGAAAAGCGTAGGAAGCCATAGGCACCCAGCTTCAGCATGATGGCGGCCAACACCACCGAACCGCCCGTGGGCGCTTCCACGTGGGCATCCGGCAACCAGGTGTGGACCGGCCACATCGGTACCTTCACTGCAAAAGCCGCCAGCAGCGCCAGGAAGATCAGGATCTGCGGAGTATGGCCCAGAGCCGTCTTGTGCCAGGTGAGGATGTCGAAGGAACCGCCCGACACATGCCACAGGTACAGGAAGGCCACCAGCATGAGCAGCGAGCCCAGCAAGGTGTACAGGAAGAACTTGAAGGCTGCGTACACACGGTTCGGGCCGCCCCAGACACCGATGATGAGATACATCGGGATCAGCGTGGCCTCGAAGAACACGTAGAACAGCATGGCATCAAGCGCGGCGAAAACGCCGATCATGAGGCCGGAGAGGATCAGAAAAGCCCCCATGTACTGGGACACACGGCTCGTGATGACTTCCCAGCCGGCCAGCACCACGATGATGGTGATGAACGCGGTCAGCAATACGAACCAGAGAGAGATCCCGTCAACACCAAGGTGATAGTTGACCGAGAAGCTTTCGATCCAGGGTGTCAGTTCGACGAACTGCATATTGGCCGTATTGGGGTCGAAACCCGTATACAGCGGGATGGTCACCAGAAAGCCGAGGACGGCACCGACCAGCGACAACACCCGCGTCAGTTCGGGCCGATCATCGCGGCCGACCAGCAGAACAAGCAGGCCGGCGACGATGGGCACGAAAATCGCAAGCGTTAACCATGGAAATGTAGAAGACGCCATATCGCTAGCCATCAGTGAACCGTCAGCACGAAAAAGGTTAATAAAGCCATGATCCCGATGATCATTGCAAAGGCGT
>JAJUFI010000217.1 GCA_029263795.1 Alcaligenaceae bacterium | reverse complement strand
GCGCCGCCTTACGGGGCGCCCCGGGGTCAGGGTCAGACCATTTCGATGGCAAGGGCCACTGCTTCACCGCCGCCAATGCACAACGAGGCCACGCCGCGCTTGCCGCCAGTCTTGCGTAGTGCTCCGACCAGGGTGGCGACCAGGCGGGCACCCGATGCACCGATGGGGTGACCCAGGGCCGTGGCACCACCGTGGATGTTGACCTTTTCGTGCGGCAGGCCGAGTTCCTTCATGGCGGCCATGGTGACTACGGCGAAGGCCTCGTTGATTTCATAGAGGTCGACCTGGTCGGCCGTCCAGCCCACCTTGCCAAGCAGCTTCTGCATGGCGCCGACCGGTGCGGTGGTGAACCATTCCGGCTCGTGCGCGTGCTGGGAGTGACCAACAATGCGGGCCAGCGGCGTGACACCCAGTTCCTTGGCGGTCGACTGGCGCATCAGCACCATGGCGGCAGCACCGTCGGAAATGGAGGAGGCGTTGGCAGCCGTGACGGTGCCATCCTTCTTGAAGGCCGGACGCAGGGTGGGGATTTTTTCCGGCATGGCTTTGAAGGGGGCTTCGTCCTTGTCGATCACCACGTCGCCCTTGCGGCCGGCGATGGTCACGGGGGCGATTTCCCAGTCGAAGCTGCCGTCTTCGCTGGCGGCGCGGGCACGGCGCAGCGATTCCATCGCGTAAGCGTCTTGCTCTTCACGGGTGAAGGAGTATTTCTCGACACAGCTTTCCGCAAACACACCCATGGCCGTGCCGCGCTGGTAGGCATCTTCCAGGCCGTCCAGCGCCATGTGGTCGTAGACGGTGGAGTGGCCGTAACGGTAACCCTGACGGCCACGCAGCAAAAGATAGGGGGCATTGCTCATGCTTTCCTGGCCGCCGGCCACCACCACCGTGGCGCTGCCTGCGGCGAGAAGGTCGTGACCGTACATGGCGGCCTTGAGGCCGGAGCCGCAAACCTTGTGGATGGTGGTGCAGGGCACCCCAATCGGCAGCCCTGCTCCCAAGGCGGCCTGACGTGCCGGGGCTTGGCCCTGGCCGGCTTGCAGCACGTTACCCATGATGACTTCGTCGATGACTTCCGGCTTGATGCCCGCACGTTCGACGGCCGCCTTGATGGCGACTGCGCCAAGCTGATGGGCGGCCAGTTCCGACAGGCTGCCCATCATGCCGCCCATGGGCGTGCGGGCAACGGATACCAAAACGATAGGGTCAGACATTTGTTGCTCCTGAGTGTTGCGTTATGAGGTGTTATGCCGCCATTGAGGCGGCGGCCCTGTGAGGAAGACGCCTTTCGGGGGCGTAAGGGAAGATGTCTTCCAATCGCCCCTGCGCTACACGGGCACGGCAAGCCTGCCACCAGGATGGCTCGAGGAGGTCGGCATGGTGCTTCAGGAAAGCGGCTTTTACGCGCGGGTCTCCCAGCAGGAAATACTGAAATTCCTCGGGAAAAACATCGTTGGCATCCACCGGGTACCAGGGTTCACCGGAAAGCTCGGCTTCCGGGTTCGGGGCCGGGGGGATGTTGCGGAAGTTCATTTCCGTCATGTGCTGAATTTCATCGTAATCATAGAATACGACCCTGCCCAAGCGTGTGATGCCAAAGTTCTTGTAAAGCATGTCCCCGGGGAAGATGTTGGCAGCGGCCAGTTCCCGTATGGCGTCGCCATAACCTTTGACCGCCCTTTCCAGCGCCGCATCGCTCGCGCGCTGCAGGTAAAGATTCAGCGGTGTCATGCGGCGCTCGATGTAGACATGCCGCAGGATGAGACGGTCACCGTCTTCTTCGAGCAGGGAAGGGGCTTTGGTACGCAGTTCTGTCAGCAGGCGTTCTGAAAAGCGCACACGAGGCAGCGCCACTTGCGAATATTCCCAGGTGTCGGCCATGCGGCCCACGCGGTCATGCTTTTTCACCAGCATGTACTTGCGCCGCACCGTGGCGTGATCCATGTTCGGTTTGGCAATGCGGTCGCGGATGAGCTTGAACACATAGGGGTAGGAGGGCAGGGTGAACACCACCATCACCAACCCGTGTATGCCTGGCGCGATGTCGAAGCAATCGTGGGAATGTGCAAGGTGCTGAAGGAAGTCACGGTAGAACAGGGTCTTGCCCTGTTTCTGCAGGCCTATGGTGGTGTAGAGCTCGGCCTTGGGCTTGCGCGGCATGAGCGAGCTGAGGAAGTTCACATAGGCCGCCGGTGTTTCGGTGTCCACCAGGAAATAAGCGCGTGTGAAGCTGAACAGGGCGCTGAGATCGTCTTCGCCAAGCAGCAGGGCGTCCACATAGATGTGGCCGGACGGGCGACGCAGCAGTGCAATGGCAAACGGCAGGGTGGTGCCGTGATTGACCAGACGCCCCACCGCGTAAGCACCCTTGTTGCGGAAGAACAGGGTGTTGAGCACCTGTATCTGGCAATCAGGCGCCAGCCTGTAAGTATCGTGGCGCGGGAGCATGCTGCGCAGCGCCCGCAATGCCTGGCGTGCCAGCAGGCGGGTGTCGCGCGGCAGGTCTTCCATGGGCGCAGCCAAGCCGAAGCCGGCCAGCATTTGCGTGAGCGCCGGCTGGAGCCCTTGGTTGAGCGGGTAATAGGAACGATAGGCGGGTAGCCGGCTGCCCAGGTAATCGGTGGCTACGGCCGGCCGCACGAAGAGAAAATCGTTGTTGTAGTGGTCGCGGTGCAAGATGCGGCAGGAAACCGAGTTGAAGAAGGTTTCGGCGCATTCCGGCTGGCGGTGGTCGGCCAGCAAGCTGACGAATTCTGTTTTGACGTCTTGCCAGAAGGCCTGCTGTGCCGGTGTCAGGGCGGAGCCGCCTTGCTCCTGCGGAGCCACCTTGCGCAGCGCAGGCGCCAGGCGGGCGACGCATTCACGCACACGGGTATCGTAGTATTCGATGCGTTCCCGTGACAGCTGCTGCATCTGATGCCAGTCGCCCGCTTCAAACAGGCTTTTGGCGCGCTGTGCGCTATACCGGAACAGCGAATAATGGCGGTTGAAGCCTTCCAGGATGGTGGCCGCCACCTGCGCGGCAGACAGCCCTGTGGGGGCGGCCTGCTCGATTTTGCGGTGGTCTCCATCCTGAAACATGACAGCTTGCCCGGCGCTAACGGGTCTCGTTGAAAAGTTCGCGACCGATCAGCATGCGGCG
>JAJUFI010000134.1 GCA_029263795.1 Alcaligenaceae bacterium | reverse complement strand
TGCCCAGCACAATTCCCACCAGAGGAATGATGAGCTGGGGAGCCCACCAAGGTTCGCTGTGAACAATAAGCACCACTGTGTATGACAAAACTAGAACCATGGAGACCGCTGTTGCGGCGGCCCCCACTCCCACACCCCATACGCCGGTGAAGCGCTTCTTCTGACGTGAGCGCACCTCATGTGCCGCCAGCAGCGTCATAACCAGAATCACCGCTAACACCAGCCACGGCGAGGATGAGCCGAACACGAATTTCAGAATCAGCCCAACCAGCAGCAGTTGCGCAGTTGCCCGCAAGGCCGCGACTAGCAGTGAGCGGCCTACCCCCACATTGAGCATGAAAGAGAGCGCTGAATTCAAAAGGACCAGCAGAAAACCGAACAATAAATCTGCGTAGCTCAGCAAGGGTGTGTTCATTGACCTTCCTCTTCCATGCCAGCCTCCGGGCCCGCGAGCGCCTCGGCATCAATCGGTTCAAGCATGCCCTGATGCAAGCGCATATGACGTGTGGCCAGACGCAACGCCTGCTCACTATCGTGAGTCACCAGCAGAATAGCCACTCCTTGGTCCATACGTTGCCGCAACAGAGCTTCCACGAGCAAAACGCTGTGGTGGTCCAGCGCGGAAGTAGGTTCATCCAGCAGCAACACCTTGCTGTTCAGACCCAGGGCTCGCAAAAGAGCCAGGCGCTGCCGCTCGCCAGTGGACAAGCGCTGGACGTCCATGTCCGCTATGGAGGGTTCCAGCCCGAGCTGCGGCAGCAACAGCTGGAAATCCGTGTCCACAGGAAAATGCTGCCTGACGGTTTGCTCCCACCAGCCGGATTCCGCAGCGACGTACGTCACCATGCGACGCCATTGCGGCGCGGGCATGGACGAACATGTTTGCCCATCGAGATAGACTTCGCCGTCGTGAGGGTCGAGATCCGCCACCGCCCGCAGGATTATGCTTTTCCCACTACCCGAACGCCCACTGAGGGAGACGCACTCACCCGCTTCAACGGTCAGCCCGATGGGACCTATGTGCAAGCGGCGCAGACCTTTGAGTTCAAGCATTTCAGTTCACAATGGCTATTGGCGGTCGGTAGTTTGCGGTGCGCGAATTGCTGGCGCTCGCGGCTCGCTGCCTGAATTACATCACGTCAGGCGGGCTGGGTGCGCATCAGGAAGGTTTCCCAGGGCGCACGAACCATATGCGCGACACTGCATGGCCTCTCATATATCTAGCGGTTATTAATAAATTCACCCTAAGCACTTCTGGTTTGCTTGCAATTGGCAGATAATTCCCTGTTTAGTTACGGTTTTATGTGATGCAGCCCAGTTCCCTATCTCCCATTGGCCTCGAGCAGCTTGAAGAGCGCTTACGCACCGAACTTTCCTATTTGAACCTGCCGGCCAACGTGTGGGTGGTGCCTCGAACGGTCGGTGAGCGGGCCCTGCTACCAGTCGCCGTCATTGGGGGCGGTATGGCCGGGGTCTGCGTCGCCACCGCACTTCGGTATAGCGGGGTCCCTGTCGAAGTCTTCGACCAATCCGCCGACCAGCTCGAAGGGCCTTGGCTGACTTCAGCTCGCATGGAAACCCTGCGGTCTCCCAAGGAGCTTACCGGCCCCGCGCTGGGCATACCCAGTCTCACTTTCCGAGCGTGGTTCACCGCGCAATTCGGTGAGCAGGCCTGGCAGGCGCTAGACAAAATTCCCCGGCCACAATGGGCAGAGTATCTGCACTGGCTCAAACGCATGTCCGGCGTCACCGTCCACAACCGAATGCGCGCGGAACGCATTGAGCCGACCGCGAATGGCTACAGCCGCCTTACCTTCCGCAACTTGGACAGTGGTGAAACCAGCGAGGTACTTGCCCGACGCGTGATCCTGGCCACAGGCCGGGATGGGCTGGGCGGGCCGTGGATGCCGGATTGGGCGCAAGAGCTGCCAGCTGATCGGCGGTTCCATTCATCCGACCTTTGGGCAAACGATGCGTTCAGGGGCAAACGCGTGGTGGTGATTGGCGTGGGCGCTTCCGCCATGGATTGTGCGGCCACCGCACTTGAAAACGGTGCATCGAAGGTTCACCTGCTGGCCCGCAGGCAGCAGATCCCGCGTATCAATAAGTCCAAAGGCTCGGGCAGCATGGGCATGGCGCACGGCTTTTGGAAACTGTCCGACGACTGGAAGTGGCGCATACGTCATTACATCAACAAACAACAGGTGCCGCCTCCCAAAGGCAGTACCTTGCGTGTTTCCAGGTTCCCAAATGCTTACTTCCATACTCATGTGTGGGTGGAATCCACCCAGGTGAATCCGGACGGTTCCATACGCCTGATCACCAATCAAGGCCCGCTGGATACGGACGTCGTGATTTTCAGTACCGGCTTCCGCATCAATCTGGAGGTGCGCCCCGAGTTTGCTGCCTTCGCCTCATCCATACGCCGGTGGGGCGACCGCTATCAGCCTTCCGTGGGGCAGGAAGACATCGAGCTTTTTGACTCTCCCGATCTCGGTGAAGCTTTTGAATTCCAGGCCCGGCCCGGTACTTCATGCCCTGGGCTGGAACGCATCCACTGCTTCTGCTACCCGGCGACTTTGAGCCATGGTGCGGTGGCCGGCGACATTCCGCAGATCAGCGACGGTGCGCAACGTCTGGCGCGAGCCCTTTGTGCTGCCTTCCTCCAGGAAGATATCGAGACCCATTTTGCGCAGCTCGAAGAGTATTCAGAGCCGGAACTCGATGGCGACGAATGGGAGGAAGTGCCTTTGCCGGGCGTTCAGTCGGAAACTCTTTTCAGGAATGCCTGAGATGGAAATCACTACACATTCGCTTGATGTCATGGACCAGATCCTGGGGGCCCGCCCGGGTGATGCGCTTCACCAGTTGCGACACGCGCGTGATAAGGTCGTGCATGCCACGCAGGCCTTTCACGAACTCGCCTTCCACGCTGCAGGGCTCACATCGAAACAGCGGCAGGACCGCTTCCTGGTTGCCGCTCTGCTGGCCCAAGCTACTGGGCCACAAGCACTGTCGGAAATGTACCGGTCACAGTTGATCGAACTGCAACCCTCGCAAGACCATATCGATGTCCTGGAGGGCCGCCAGTCCTCTTCGGCTGCTCTGAATGTACTGGCTGACTTCACGCGAGCGCTCGCCATTCACCCGTCGACCGCCAACCGCGATGCCTTGCTTGGCCTGGTGGCTGCGGGCTGGTCTGTGCCGGATATCGTGAGTCTGGCTCAGGTGATCGGGTATGTGAGCTATCAGACGCGCAGTATCATCGGGCTGCAAGCTCTGCGGGATGCAGCAGACATAGCCTCCTCCGCAGTTGCCAGCGAGCCTGTCGAAGCCGAAACCTTTGTTCATCCGGCCCATTTGCCGCCCCCGGGCGAAATCTTCGACATCAAGGGTTTCACCAATGCCAGTCTGGACTGGGAAAGCTGGCTCCCGGTCCAGGATGCTGCCGCGCTGACCCCGGAGCAGGCTCGCATTCTGGCCACCAGTCACCCCAAGGCAAAGGAATCTGACTACTACATGCTGCTCATCCAGGCACCGGAGCTGCTGGAGCAGCGCAGCCTGGTATTC
Source organism: Alcaligenaceae bacterium (assembly GCA_029263795.1). Lineage (GTDB taxonomy): Bacteria > Pseudomonadota > Gammaproteobacteria > Burkholderiales > Burkholderiaceae_B > Yanghanlia. The sequence goes on along the minus strand of JAJUFI010000134.1, from coordinate 3,357 downwards.
AACGCACTCATGTATGCTCCAGGGGGCGCGTCGAGGGCTGAGCGCGAACTGGCATCGACAGTGGTTTCCCGGGTCAATGGCTGCGTGTATTGCGCCTCGGTTCACGCTCAACGTTTTGAGCAGCTGGCAAAACGGAATGACGTCATCGTCCAGGTGTTTGACGACCCGTTTACGGCGGGGACCAACGCCCGCGAGCGCGCCATTGTGCAGATGGCCATTGCCCTAACCCAGTCGCCTGCATCATTCGGCAGCCAGCATATTCAACCGCTGCTTTCCAACGGTGTCACTCCCGACCAGGTTCGTGATCTGATCGGCGCGGCTGCCATCTTTGCGTGGGCGAATCGTTTGATGCTGAATCTGGGCAAGGAAGTACGTCCTTCCCCATGAAGCGGGCAGCCCTTATCAAATGGGCTCTTCCCTAGCAAGCAGTCCTTTAGCGCTGGGCCATCCCTTATGGGTATGGCCCTTTTCTTATTACTTTTAAAAATAAGTAAACAGAAAATAATTAGTCGCGGTTTTGAAAGCAGGTTGTTAATGTTTGGACTTTCGATTTTCCAACATTTGCGAACCATGAAACGGCTGAGCATCAACCTTCTTTCCTCCCTGCTTTCTTCCGCGCGCCGCTTCGCGATTGGTGCGGGTCTGGCTTTGGCTAGCACTGCCGCATTGGCCGCCTGGCCGGAACGCCCCGTCACCATCATCATGGGCTTTCCCGCAGGTTCGGGCGTGGATGTGATTGCCCGTGGTATTCAGGGCCCACTGGAAAAAGAACTTGGCGTTCCCGTCATCATTGACTATCGCTCCGGCGCAGGCGGCAACCTGGCTTCTTCCGCCGTTGCCCGCGCCACGCCCGACGGCTACACCCTGCTGCTGGGCACTGCTGCCACGCACGGCATCAACCCCGCCATCTACAAAGATCTGCCCTTCGACGTCGAAGAGGATTTCACTCCCATCGCCACCCTGGTGGATGTTTCCAACGTCCTGACCATCAATCCCAATGTCATCGACGTGAATACCGTCGAAGAGTTCATCGCGGAAGTGAAGGCGAACCCGGACAAGTACTATTTCGCTTCCACGGGCGTGGGCACGGGCACACAGCTGGCCTTTGAGGAATTCAATGCCCGCGCCGGCCTGAAGATGGTGCATGTACCCTACAAGGGCGGCCCCGAAGCCCTGCAGTCAGTCGTGAAGGGTGAAACGTGCTGCATTTTCAATCAGGTGCAAACCGTATTGGGCCAATACAAGGCGGGTACCGTCCGGCTGCTGGGTGTGTCCACGGCTAAACGCGTCGACGTGGTCAAGGATGTGCCGACCATCGCTGAAAAGGCGATTCCCGGTTTCGACAGCTACATCTGGTTCGGTATTTTCGGCCCCAAAGGCATGGAACCCGAGCTGATGCAGCGCATCAACGCGGCCATCAACAAGGCACTGCAGGAACCGTCGGTGGCGGAACGCTTTGTATCAACGGGCAATGCGATCCGGCTGAGCACCCCGGAACAGTTCACTCAGCTCGTCAAGGAAAACCGCGACAAATGGGCAAAAGTTGTCCAGGATGCTGGCCTGACGCCTCAATAAGTTTTTAAGCCCATGCGCTCAGCCGCGCTGCACTTGCAGCGCGGTTTTTTTTGCGTCAATAGACGAGACCCGCGCCAAGGCCTGGTCATTCAGGCAGCACGGAGCAGCACGTGGTCGTTACGGAACCAGCCCGTCATACTCCACCGGGAGCGGCGAGCCGGCAACACGGCGTGAGGAAGTAGCTCACTGCGGAACAGGACCAACCGTCCGCGTTCCGGGGCGACCCGCATCAGCTCTTCACCGGGAGCATCGGGCCGATACAGGCAGAGTTCCCCGCCATCGTCTGGCCGACGATCGGGTGTCAGATAAAGAATCAAAGTGATGCGGCGGTGTGGCTGGCCCCGATGCTGATCGATGTGCCGGGCATAGCCGCTGCCAGGCTGATAATGGGCGTAATGGAATTCGGTACGTTGCAGGCCGAGGTAAAACTGAGCGTTGAGCTCCTTCCTGAGCGCCTCAGTCCAGTCCAGGAAGCGGGACTGCGCTTCGTTCTGAGGCTCGGAATCGAGCCAGCGTATGGTGTCGCCGCGTATGGAAGTGACGCGTTGCGGCTGTAAAGTGTGCCCCACCCTGGCGGGTGAGAATTCTCCGGCCTGCCATGCCCTCAAAGCATCCTGGTACAGGGCATCCAGAAGCCAGGACGGCAAAAGACCGTCGGTGATGCTGAAGCCCTGTTCCGACAAATCGCGAAACAGGGCATCGAACTCGTGGTCCAACATGATCCGTGTCCTTTCTTGATTTTGCTGCGGGCGCTTCCACCCTGCAGCGGAAACCGAGACCGCCGCTCATGCAACCCGGCCTCACTTCCCAAAGTTGTTACCCGTCAAGCCGATATCCGCTCCGGCCGGGACTGAGGCAAACCGGCGTGTGAGGCCGGTCCCATCATTTTAGAACAGCCCCGCACCACTTGCTTGCAGGGCAATGTGAACGGGGGGGTGCCCTTCAGGTTGTGGAATCGGGCCTCTCGCGGTTCTCGATGCCGCGCATGATGACTTCCAGCATCTGGTCAGCCGACGTCTCCACGTCCAGGGTGCCCCCGAACATCAGATAGCGCGCTGCGTAGTGTTCTATGCCCCCGAAAATCATGTCGCGCACCAGGCGCTGACTTAAGTTTCGACATGCTGCGTGATGCCGTTCCCGATGTACCCATGCGCAAGTTGCAGGTTGCGCTGAAGATGCTTGTCGACGCCGGTCTCGTGGAAAAGGCTGGGAAGATGCTCCATTTGTTGCCCGCAGATGACCTTCATTCCCATGCCGCCCAGGCAGCACAACAATACACTGAGCGCGAAGAGCGTGATCGTGAGATTCTAGGCGCCATGGTGGCGTATGCGCGCAGCGGCCAGTGCCGTTGGCGGCTATTGCTAGAATACTTAGCCGATACACCAGAGTGGGAACGATGCAACCACTGCGACAGCTGTCGCCATGCGCGCGATGCCGAGATGCTGGAACACCAGCTGCAGGAAAAGACAGTCGGGATGCCCAAATCTGAGTCCCTGCCCGGCTTCACGGTTGGGGATCGTGTTGCCGTTCGCCGTCGGGGTGCTGGCGTTGTGGAGGCCGTAACACGTGAGCGGGTGGATATTCGGTTCCCGGACGGATCTCTACGCCGTTTCCTGCCGCATTATGTCCGCCGCCTGAAGCACCAGCCCGGGCCGCCGCCGCAAGAGCAAGCTGCCTGAGGGTCAGCTGTCCTTCGCCTTCAGCGATGGATACAAGCCATCGACAAGTATGAATCCGGAAAGCAGCTGACGCCGGATTTCGCGACGGTCAACCTTGCCCGCC
>JAJUFI010000063.1 GCA_029263795.1 Alcaligenaceae bacterium | reverse complement strand
CACGGGCGGACGGCGCGGTCGTGACTGACGAATAGGCAACCCCAGCTTGTGGGGGAGGACCACGCCCATGTCGACTATCCAGGCGTCGGTATCCAGAAATGGACAAGGGCTTACAGGTATTTCACTGTAAGCCCTTGATTTAATTTGGTCGGGGCGGCGGGATTCGAACTCGCGACCCTCTGGTCCCAAACCAGATGCGCTACCAGGCTGCGCTACGCCCCGACAAGCCCGTAAATATAGCACATTAACGGGGGGACTGCTTTAGCTGCTCACGCAGCGTCGTGCGCCATGGCTTCGTCGCTCAGTGCAACCCGTTCCACGAACACCTTGGCGATGCGGCGCCCTTCCAGCTGCAGGATGCGGAAGCGCAATTCATGGTCCCCGTAGTGCAGGTTGAAGGTTTCGCCCACTTCGGGTAGTTTGCCCAGCTGCTGTAACAGAAAACCGGCCACGGTGCTGAAGTCTTCGGTTTCCTGCGTAAGGCCTTCGACCTTCAGTGTCTGCTCGAAGTGGTGCAGGTCGGTGCCGCCTTCCACTACCCACTCGTTCTCGCTCTTGACGATGATGTCCGGCGTTTCGTCTTCATCGGGGAAATCACCCGCGATGGCTTCGAATACGTCCATCGGAGTGACCAACCCTTCAACGGTGCCGAACTCATTGATCACGATGACGAGCTGGCCACGCGCAGATTTGAGTGTATTGATGAGGTCAAGCATGCGTACCGTCTCATGAACAATGATGGGCGGGCGCAAGCGCTGCTGGTTGACCCTGCCGTCCACGATCAGGTCGGTGACGAGGTCTTTCGCTCGCCCGATGCCGACAATTTCATCCAGCGAACCTTTGCACACGGGGTAGAAACCGTGGGGGGTGCGGTTGATTTCCGCGCGCAGGGTGTCTGCGTCACTCTCCAGATTCAGCCAGGTGATGTCCGTGCGCGGTGTCATGACTGAATGCACGTTGCGCTCGGCCAGGCGCAGCACACCGCTGACCATGTGACGTTCTTCCTCGGCGAAGGGTACGGCGTCCTCGTTTGAGAGGGGGCTGTCTTCGCCGACCATATCGCCGCTGGTTCTCTTGCCCAGCATGCGCATGACGGCTTCTGCGGTGCGTTCGCGCATGGGCCGGTCGGACCTCATCAGCAGGAGGTTGCGACGCGCCAGCTGGTTCAGAGCTTCAATAATGACCGAGAAGCCGATGGCAGCATACAGATAGCCCTTGGGAACCTTGAAGCCAAAGCCCTCGGCCACCAGGGAAAAACCGATCATGAGCAGAAAGCCCAGACATAGAATGACGACGGTGGGGTGGGCATTGACGAAGCGGGTGAGCGGTTTGGACGCAACCAGCATCACGCCAATAGCGATGACGACGGCGGCCATCATCACTTCCAGATGCTCCACCATCCCCACGGCGGTGATCACGGCATCGAGCGAGAATACTGCATCCAGAACGACAATCTGCGTCACGATGATGCCGAAGCTGGCATAGGCAGGCGACTGCAGCACCGCATGACGTTTTCCTTCCACACGCTCGTGCATTTCCATAGTGCCTTTGAACACCAGGAAGAACCCTCCCAATATGAGGATGAGATCGCGCCCCGAGAATGGTGCGCCGCCCACATGGAAAAGTGGTGCCGTAAGGTGGAACATCCACGATATGGCTGACAGCAGCCCAAGGCGCATGACGAGTGCCAGGGAGAGCCCCATGACACGGGCTTTATCGCGTTGGTGGGGGGGAAGCTTGTCCGCCAGAATGGCGATGAAGATGAGGTTGTCGATCCCGAGAACGATCTCGAGGACCACCAGAGTTAATAGGCCGACCCATATCGAAGGGTCCAGCAATAGCTCCATTACGCTGTAATCCGGAAACTGAAAGATTCATTATAAAGAGACGTCCGGAAAACGCGATTCAGATGCTTGACGGGTATTTATGCTCAGGTTTAGCATAATGAGATGGAGGGAGCGGATGATTGATGTGTCCTGTCTGGTCCCACGCTTGTAATGGAAATCGCATTTTCTGGAAGCGGAGCATGATGACTCCCAATGCACGGCGCCTGGCGCGACTCCTTGTTCTGGCTGTGTCCATGTGGGGCGTGGGAGCTGTCCATGCCGAACAGGCCATCCGCATCGGCGAACTCAATAGTTACAAGACACAACCTGCGTTCCTGGGGCCATACCGCATGGGCATGGAGTTGGCGGTCGAGCAGGTGAATGCCGCGGGAGGAATCAGCGGCAGGCCCCTGGAACTTGTCATTCGTGATGATAATTCCAACCCCGGCGATGCGGTGCGTACTGCCGAAGAACTCGTCACTCGTGAGAAAGTCGACCTTCTCACGGGAACATTCCTATCGAATGTGGGCCTGGCGGTGGCTGATTACGCGCGCCACCGGAAAGTCTTCTTTCTTGCCAGTGAACCGCTCACAGACAAATTGGTGTGGGAACAGGGCAACCCCTACACCTTCCGCCTGAGAGCTTCCACCTACATGCAGGTGGCCATGCTGATTCCTGAAGCGGTAAAAATGGACCGCAAGCGCTGGGCTATCGTCTATCCCAATTACGAATACGGCCAGTCGGCAGTGGCCACCTTCAAGGCGCTGCTGAAGGAGGCCCAGCCAGATGTTGAATTCGTCGTCGAGCAGGCGACTCCGCTTGGTCGGATTGACGCGGGTAATGTGGTTCAGGCACTGGCAGACGCCAAACCGGATGCGCTGTTCAATGTTCTATTTGCCGGAGACTTGGCGAAGTTCGTCCGCGCCGGCAAGCAACGCCGCTTTTTGGATGGCCTTCCGACCGTGAGCCTGTTGTCCGGGGAGCCCGAATATCTGGACCCCTTGGGCAAGGAAACCCCGGAAGGGTGGGTGGTGACCGGCTACCCCTGGTATGCCATTGACACGCCCGAGCATCGCGCCTTTCTTGAGGCGTACCAGGCCCGCTACAACGACTACCCCCGCCTGGGAACAGTCATAGGCTACAGCACCATCATTTCTCTGGCCGAAGGCCTCCGCAAGGCGGGCTCGACCGATGCAAATGCCTTGATTGATGCATTCCGGGGGCTGGAGGTCACCACGCCATTCGGACCCATCACATACCGTCCCCTGGATCATCAATCCACCATGGGTGCCTATGTTGGCCGGCTCGCGATTCAGGATGGCAAGGGCGTGATGACTGACATCCAATATGTGGATGGTGCGACCGTGCAGCCACCGGACGATGTCGTCAGGCAGTGGCGTCCTGAATCTGCACAATGAACCGCGGCAGGAAAGAATATTGAAGGGGGAGGCGTGACGCTGTCTTCTCTGCTGGTGCAGGCGCTCAATGGCCTGGCCGAGGCATCTTCGCTATTTCTGGTGGCGGTTGGCCTTTCCCTTATTTTCGGCGTCAGCCGCATTGTCAACTTTGCGCACGGTTCCCTCTACATGCTGGGGCTTTACTGTGCGTGGGCGTTGTCGCAGGCCTGGGGTGACAGTGTTCCCGGCTTCTGGGGGGCGGTGCTCGCAGCAGCTGTTCTGGTCGGTGTCCTGGGCGCGGTGCTCGAGATCACCGTGCTTCGGCGTATCTACCATGCGCCCGAAATGTTCCAGTTACTGGCAACCTTTGCGCTGGTGCTCATTTTCGATGATCTGGCCTTGTGGATATGGGGGCCGGAAGATCTTCTTGGCCCGCTGGCGCCGGGGCTGGATGGCTCCGTGGCGGTGTTGGGGCGTTTTTTTCCCACCTACGATCTGGTCCTGATTTGCGTCGGCACCCTGGTCTGGCTGGTTCTGTGGCTGATGCTGAACCGCAGTCACTGGGGGCGGCAGGTGCGCGCAGCCACGCAGGATCGTGAAATGCTGGGAGCGCTCGGCGTGAATCCCGCCTGGCTGTTCACCAGTGTGTTCGCACTTGGGGCCCTGCTGGCCGGTCTGGCGGGTGCATTGCAGCTGCCGCGGCAACCAGCGAATCTGGGTCTGGACCTCGCCGTGATAGGCGACGCCTTTGTTGTCGTGGTCGTGGGTGGCATGGGGTCGATTTCCGGCGCCGCCCTCGCAGCCATTCTCATTGCTCAGCTGAAAGCCCTGTGCATTGCCCTGGGCACGGTGGAACTGTTTGGTGTGAGCTTCGCCTTTCCCAAGCTCACCCTGGTGGTCGAATTTCTGTTCATGGCTGTGGTGCTGATATTCCGCCCCTGGGGCTTGTTGGGCAAACCGCTCAGCCTGCCCCGCGTGGCTGCCGGGGCCGAAGCCCCTCTGATCAGGGCAGGTCGGGCCACACGGTGGCTGGGGTGGGCGATCGGTGCCCTTGCCCTCATGCTGCCCCTGCTCGGTGAGGCACTGCCTTATGCCACGGTTCTTGCGCAGGACATGCTGATTGCGGTGATCTTCGCCGTCAGCCTGCATTTCATGATGGGTCTGGGCGGCATGGTGTCTTTTGGGCATGCGGCCTACTTTGGTCTGGGCGCTTATGGCGTGGCGCTGGCATTCAAGAATCTGGGCTTGGGCATGGGCGTCTCGCTGTTGGCTGCCCCGCTGTTTGCCGGGCTCGCGGCGCTGGTGTTCGGTTGGTTCTGCGTGAGGCTTGCGGGCGTCTACCTTGCCATGCTCACCCTGGCGTTCGCCCAGATCGTATGGTCTGTCGTGTACCAATGGGATGCTGTGACCGGTGGCTCGAATGGTCTGATCGGCGTATGGCCGGAGCCCTGGCTCAGCGGTACGGCCTGGTACTGGTTTGTGGCGGTAGTTTGTCTCGCTGTGGTGCTGCTGGTACGCCGTATTGCATTCTCGCGATTCGGCCTGGCTTTGCGCGCGGTGCGTGATTCGGCTCAGCGGGCGGATGCACTGGGTATGAACGTTCGTCGCATTCAGCTCGCAGGGTTTTGCATTGCCGGTGTGCTTGCCGGGGTGGCCGGCGGGTTGTTCGTATTCTCCAAGGGGGGCGTCTCACCTGAAACCCTGACGGTCGGTACCTCGGTGGATGCCTTGGTGATGGTGCTGCTTGGCGGAATTCAGCAACTTGCCGGTCCCGTGGTGGGGGGCATCGCCTTCACAGCCATGAAGGATTTGTTCGTCGGCATCACCGAGTACTGGGGAGCTTTGTTCGGTGCGGTCATCCTGTTCATCGTCCTGGTCTTCCCGCAGGGGCTTGCGGGTCAGGCGTTCCGCTGGGGCATGGCCTGGAGGGCGCGATGAACACACTGCTGAAAGTGCGGGGGCTGACCCGCCGCTTCGGAGGCAATCTGGCGGTCGACCATATCGATTTCGATGTTCACGCGGGAGAGCTGCTCGCCCTCATTGGCCCCAATGGGGCAGGCAAGTCGACCACTTTCAACATGATCAACGGGCAGTTGCCTGCAAGCTCCGGTTCGGTCCAGTTCGAGGGGCGGGAAATACTCGGCATGGCTGCGCACAAGATTGTTCGGCTGGGGGTGGGGCGAAGCTTTCAAGTGGCCGCCACCTTTGCATCCATGACCGTACTGCAGAACGTGCAAATGGCCTTGATCGCTGCGCGTCGCAAGGTATTTTCGTTTTTTTCTCCCGCTGATGATTTTGCCCGGGAAGAGGCCATGGGCCTGCTGGAGCAGGTCGGCATGTTGCCCCTGGCCAATCATGTTTGTGCCGATCTGGCCTATGGTGACGTGAAACGGCTGGAGTTCGCCATGAGCCTGGCCGGCAACCCAAGGCTGCTGCTCATGGATGAGCCGACTGCAGGCATGGGTACCGTGGAACGCAATGCCCTGGTGGCGCTTGTAAAGAAGATCGTCAAAGAAAGAAACATGGGAGTGCTGTTCACCGAACACAGCATGGATGTTGTGTTTGAGCATGCTGACCGTATCATCGTTCTGGCACGGGGGCGGCTCATTGCCCAGGGCAGTACTGCCGAAATTCGTGCCAATCCGGAAGTCCGGCGCGTCTACTTCGGGGGAACGCCGGGGCTGGCGTTGGAGCATTACTCCCCAGCTGCGGGCCAGGAAGGTTCAGGAGAATCACCATGACCACACCGTCCCGCTATGAGCTCAGCTGCCCGGTATCGACGGCCATGCAGCCAGCGCCCAGCCTGCTGGAAGTCAAGGGGTTGGACGCTTGGTACGGTGCTGCACAGGTCCTGGGCAGTGTGGATCTTCAAGTGGCGCGGGGCGAAGTGGTTGCGCTCATGGGGCGCAACGGGGCAGGCAAATCCACCACCATGAAGGCCATCATGGGCATGGTCAAGCGCAAGGCTGATGTGCTGAATTTCCTCGGGGTTGCCGTTGAAGGCATGCGGCCGTACGAAATGGCCCGGCGCGGCATGGGTTATGTGCCAGAAGACAGGCGCATCTTTACGGATCTCACCGTAGACGAGAACTTGTCCCTGGGGCGTCTTCCGCCCCGCCGCTGGCCCGATGGCAGCGAGGCGGCCAACTGGAGCAAGGATGAGCTTTACGCTCTCTTTCATCCTCTGATGTCCCTGCGCACTCGCCAGGCCGGCACCCTAAGCGGGGGCGAACAGCAAATGCTCACTATAGCCCGTACGCTGATGGGCAACCCATTTCTGCTGCTGCTGGACGAGCCCTCCGAAGGGGTGGCACCCGTCGTGGTGGAGCAGATGGTGGGCATGATTCACACACTCAAGGAGAAAGGCACCAGCATTCTGCTTTCAGAACAGAATCTGCCCTTTGCACGGCAGGTGGCGGACCGCGCCTATGTGCTGGAAAAAGGCGTGATCCGCTACGGTGGGAGCATGGAATCCCTTTACACGGATGACGCCCTCAAGCGCAGGTATCTCACCCTCTGATACCGCTCAGTCCGTGACGCACAGCCGACTTGGGCGCTTACCCAGATACGGTCAGGCCACGTTTCTGCGCACTTCCTGTGTTTCGAGTTTGCCTTGCCGGTACTGCTGCAGCAGCTGCGCCCGCCACTGCTCGGCCTTGTCCATGGCTGCTTCCTTGATGTGCCCGTAACCTCGAATGCTTTCGGGCAGTCGTGCAAGCTCCAGAGCGCTGTCCAGCCTTTCGGCATTGAGGCTGCGGTTGAATTCTTCCAGCAGTGCGAAATAGTCTTCTACGAGCTGCCGTTCGCGCTGGCGCTCCTCTGTTTTTCCGAAGATGTCCAGTGGGGTACCCCGCAGAATACGCAGTCTTGCCAAGAATTTCATCGCCCGGAACATCCATGGGCCGTAACTGGATTTTTTCGGCCGGCCGTTTTCATCGAGAAGGGCGAACCGGGGTGGCGCCAGGTGGAAGCGCAACTGGTAATCACGGCCAGGTTCGCCTTCGAAAGTTTCCCGCAATTGAGCCAGGAATGAAGGGTCGGCGTAGAGCCGCGCGACTTCGTATTCGTCCTTATAAGCCATGAGTTTGGCCAGGTTGTGAGCCACAGCCTCGCTGAGGCGCAGCCGCACGGGCTCCTTACCCGTCGCACCAGAGTTGCTGTCCGTGTAATTCGGAGGCTCAGAATTGCCGGCGACCATGGCCATTACTTCCGCTTCCTTTTTCCGGATGGCTGCAACGGCCCGGCGATAGCGCTCGCCGTAGGCGGCATTCTGATAGCTGGTCAGCCACTGGACATTGCGCTCAATGATCTGGTCCAGGGTTTCCGGCATGGCCAGCACCTTGGCTGGAGTGTCCGGCAGCAGATTATGCGCACCTTCATGGGCTGCCCGGCGACCCCACTCAAAGGCTGCCAGATTCTTTTCCACCATGACGCTGTTCAACTGGATGGCGCGGCGCAGGCTATCGCCCTTCAGGGGTATCCAGCCCTTTTGCCAGGCGTAGCCGAGGATGAGTGGGTTGGCATAAATTGTGTCGCCCAAAAGTGCCAGGGCGAGCGCACTAGCGTCGAAAAACTCGCAGTTTTCCCCGACCGCACCGCGCAAGCGTTCCCGGGTTTCCTCACTGGGAAAACGCCAGGAGGCGTTGTGGATGACAGCCGCTGTGGGTGCTGGTGCGGCGTTCACCACCGCCTGCGTGTGACCCGGGTTCATGCGGACGAGGATATCGGGCATGGTGCTGACGATGGCATCGCAGCCGAGCAGCAGGCGGGCTCCGGCAGCAGGAACCCTTGTCGAGAAAATATCTTCGGGCCTGCGCGCGATCTGAATATGGCTGGCGACTGCACCACCTTTTTGTGCGAGCCCCGCCATATCGAGCACGGAGACACCTTTGCTTTCCAGGTGTGCGGCCATGCCCAGCAAGTTGCCGATGGTGATGACGCCTGTGCCGCCTATGCCTGTCACCAGAATGCCGTAGGTGCCGTACAGTTCCGGCAGAACGGGTTCCGGCGGAGTGGATTCAGGTTGGGTTGGCCCAGCCGGGCCTGAGGCGGCCGAAAGGGCCCTCGGTTTGCGCGGCTGTGCCCCTTCGAGCGTAACGAAACTCGGGCAGTAGCCCTTTACGCAGGAAAAATCCTTGTTGCAGGACGACTGGTTGATGCGCCGTTTGGTACCGCGCGGTGTCTCCAGCGGTTCCACCGACAAACAATTGGAAGCCTGCGAGCAGTCGCCACAGGCTTCGCAGACATCGGGGTTGATGAAGGCCCTGACGGCAGGGTCGGGATAAGTGCCCCGTTTGCGCCGCCGGCGCTTTTCAGTTGCACAGGTCTGGTCGTAAATAAGCACTGTAGTGCCTTCGACCTCGCGAAGTTCCTTCTGGATGCGGTCGAGTTCATCGCGGTGGTATACGGGAGGGTTGCCCTGCAGCGTTATGCCTTTGTATTTTTCCGGTTCGTCCGTGACTATGACGACCTGGCTCACACCTTCGGCTGCTACTTGCGCAACAATCATGGGTACCGACAGGCTGCCGTCCACCGGCTGACCGCCTGTCATTGCCACTGCATCGTTGAACAGAATCTTGTAGGTAATGTTGGCCTTCGCGGCTACGGCTGCACGAATCGCCAGAATTCCTGAGTGGAAGTAGGTACCATCGCCCAAGTTCACAAACACGTGCTTTTCCCCGGTGAAGTGCTGCTGACCTATCCACGCTGCGCCTTCGCCCCCCATGTGGCTGAAGGTCTCGGTCCGGCGATCCATCCATATGCTCATATAGTGGCAGCCAATGCCGGCCATGGCGCGCGAGCCTTCGGGCACACGGGTGGAGGTGTTGTGCGGGCAGCCCGAACAGAACCAGGGTTTGCGCTCGATGACAGTGCCTGGTTTGCTCTGCGCCTTTTCGATTGCATCCAGAATGGCGATATGTGCCTCGATGCGCGCCCGGATGTCTTCAGGCAGGGGGAAGGGGCGCAGACGCTGAGCAATGGCCCGTGCAATCAGGGCCGGGGAGAGGTCGGCTTGTGGAGGCAACAGCCACGGCCCGCGTGGTTGCGTCCACTCACCGCCGCCGTCGCCACGGTCGGCAAACTTGCCGGAAACTCTCGGCCTGACATCATCGCGCCAGTTGTAGAGTTCTTCCTTCAGTGCATATTCCAGAACCTGGCGCTTCTCCTCCACCACCAAGATTTCTTGCAGGCCCGTGGCGAATTCGCGGGCGTCCTGAGCATTGAGCGGCCAGACGCACCCCACCTTCATGATGCGCAGGCCTATGCGGCGACAGGCTTCTTCGTCCAGGCCAAGATTGCGCAGGGCTTCGCGCATATCAACGTAGGCCTTGCCCGCTGCCATGATGCCGAACCTGGCCTGGGGGCTGTCCATAACGACTTGGTTGAGGCGGTTTTTGCGTACATATGCCAGGGCGGCATAGAGCTTGTGATCCTGCAGCCTGGCTTCCTGAGCAAGCGGCGTATCGGGCCAACGCAGGTTGAGGCCTTCTTCGGGCAGGGGGAAATCGTCGGGCAGCAGAATGGCGGGCCGGGATGGGTCCACATACACCGAAGCGCTGGACTCAACGATCTCGGTCACACATTTCATGCCTACCCACAAGCCCGAGTAACGGCTCATCGCCCACCCGTGCAGGCCGTAATCCAGATATTCCTGGACACTGGCCGGATAAAGCAGTGGCATCCCGGCGGAAATGAAGTTGTGTTCAGACTGATGGGCAACTGTTGAAGATTTGGCGGCGTGATCGTCCCCCGCCAGAACCAGCACACCACCATGGGGCGACGTGCCCGCGGCGTTGGCATGCTTGAAGACGTCCATGCTGCGGTCGACACCAGGGCCTTTGCCATACCAGATGGCGAACACGCCGTCATGGGTAGCCTCGGGATACAGGGTCACTTGTTGGGTACCCCAACAGGAGGTCGCGGCCAGGTCTTCATTGACTCCGGGCTGGAAGACGATGTCATGTTGCCGAAGGTGCTCGCGGGCTTGCCAGAGGGCCTGATCGTAGGCCCCCAGTGGTGACCCGCGGTACCCGGATATGAAGCCTGCCGTATTCAGGCCGGCCGCAAGGTCACGTGCCTTTTGCATCAGGGGCAGGCGCACCAGGGCTTGGGTGCCGCTCAGATAAATGCGGCCTTCTCTTACCGTGTATTTGTCTTCTAGAGAAATATCTGTGCCACGCGGCAGGGTGGCTGCCGGAAGTGGGGCATTCATGGCCTTGTCTCCTGTGTTCTTTTTGCGCTTGAGCGACGGACATCTCCGCGACGGGGCAGTTACCGTACTTCTAGCGCCAGGTGTTCTTTCGCACAGTGTATGACTGACAACTGTTATCGTGAAATCAAATTTTTGATTAGCTGGTATCTGAAAAACAGATGAAGAACGAAGTGACCCTGCGGCAATTCCGTTATTTCATTGCAGCGGCCACCACCGGGCAGTTCTCAACGGCTGCAATTGCAGAACATGTGTCGCAATCGGCCATCACAAGCGCAGTGCAGAGTCTTGAGAGACGCCTGAAATTGCGGCTCTTCGACCGCCTGCCACATGGCGTGGCACTCACACCGGAAGGGCAAGTGTTCTTCCATCATGCGCTTCACGTCATGGACGCCGTGAATGACGCACTCAACCATGCCACGCTCAAGCCCCAGGCCATGCGGGGCACCATCCGGCTCGCTGCCACATACACCGTGCTGGGCTATTTTCTTCCCGACCTTTTGAGCCGGTACAAGCGCAGTTATCCCAATGTCGAGATTGACCTGATCGACATGGAAAGACGCAGTCTTGAGCAGGCCGTCCGGGAAGGCTCTGTGGATCTTGGCGTGGGGCTCACATCAAATCTAGAAAGCAGGGAGGGTTTCGGTGTGCATACCCTGGTGCGTTCCCGACGTCGTGTCTGGGTCGGTGCAGAGCATCCACTAGCCAAGCAGCCCTCCGTCACACTCGAGGAAATCGCCCGGCACCCGTACATAGTGCTCCAAATTGATGATGCGGAAGCAGCCGCCATGCGTCACTGGCCGGATGGCGGAAAGGGGCTGAAGGTCGCCATGCGCACAGCTTCTCTTGAGGCACTGCGCGGGCTGGTGGCATACGGGTTCGGAGTATCGATACTTTCCGACCTTGTTTATCGGCCATGGTCGCTGGAAGGAAAGAGGATCGTCGCCGTGCCTGTTTCCGACCCGCTAGAGCCCATGGAGGTGGGGTTGTTCTGGTCGGCGGGCAGGGAACCGGCGCATGCGGCGGACACTTTCCGCCAGTTCCTTATCCAGGCTTGCGAAGGGGGCGAGAGTCGGCCCACTGCCGCCTGATGCATTGGGCAGCAGTGGGCTAGGCCATGTCGAGTGGGCCGGGCATCGTCGCGTAGCGGGGGCTTATCCAGGCGGCGTCAAGGGACGAGGGCCAGGCCGAACCGTACCTGGGAACCCGTTTTTTGGTCGTAGCCCAGCAAAGTTTCGTTGTAGCCCTTGAAGTACTGAATGTGGAAGTAACCGTTCATATTGAGGAAGGTGCGCTTCAACGGCCAGGCGGCTTCAATCTGCGTACTGTTTCGACCGCCCTTGCCGTGGCGGTACAGGCCCGTCAGAACCAGACCGTCGTCCTGGGCCCAACGCAGCTTCCAATCGATATTGCCTACGTAATCGCTGTAATCGGAATTCTCCGAATCGCTGAAGTACTGCTTGAAACGGGGCGCGAAGGTCAGGGTACTGCCATGCCCCAGTCGATAATTGAACTCTGGCTGAATGTAGACAAAGTTGAGCGCCCGCGAGTCGTCACCGCTCTTGCCATTGGATTCATGCTCGACGCCCGTCTGGAGGCCGAGGAAAAATGGGCTGGATTCCGGCCTGAATATGGCATCCTGCCGCCAGAAAATGCTCGGCTTGAAGGATGTGTCGACAAATGGGTGCGAGTCAGAGTGCAGGTCCCATAAGGAAGTCTGGGTGTATCCCAGATAGATGTTGTCCCAGATACTGGGGTTCTGCGGGTCCTCAGGCGTGAACAGGCGGTACTTCAGGCTGATCTGGAAGCGTGCGGCACGGCTGTTGTGCCCGCCTACATCAAAATACACTGCTTCGTAAGGCGATATGGCGCTTCGGAAGCGTTCAAACCCGGGGTAATTCGGGCTGCCTACCGGAGCTGCCGGAACTGGTCCCCCCGCGTGGCTGGAGCCTGCCCGTGCCACCGCGTCGGCTGACGCCACAGGGTCACCATGAAGCGCGTCACCCTTGCTGGCGTCGATAACGGGGCCGTCAGCACGCGCAGCCACAATCTTGCCTTGTTCCGTCGGGCTGGTGTCCAGTGCCAGCAGCGTGTTGTCTCCCTCGACATTGACCGCCTGAAGCCCCGCTGCTGCTTGCGGGACTACGGCGCGCCATTCAAACCGTGCAAAGTTGTTGACCGGTATGCTGGCCTGGGGCGTACCCGAATGCAGGTAGGCAATGCTGCGAATGGCCTCGCCTCTTTCGTTGCGCCACTGCAGAACAATGGTGTCCGGAGCGGTCCAGTCGAGGGCGTTTGGGGTGTCGTTGAAGACCACGGCGCGCACCAGCACGGTTTCACCCGAGGTGGCGTGGTTACGGTCCAGCGAGTAAGTGATGCCTGCATGAGCGGGGTTGCTCCAGGCAACGAACATGGCCAGCGTGAGGGGCGGCATTTGCAGGGCGCGCTTCCAGTGTTTGGATGTAATCATGAACGGAGATCGAAAATGTAACGTGGCAAATGTAACACCGACTTCCGAGGGTCCGGACTACCGTATGTAACGGGATCTGCCATCAGCGAACATCATGCCCGGGGGTGGATGAAGGGGGGCGTTTGGTGCTTTGCCGAGCCGACGTTAAAATGCCGAGCTTCAATGCGCGCGGCAGTAGCTCAGCTGGATAGAGCACGGGCCTTCTAAGCCTGAGGTCGGGGGTTCGAGACCCTCCTGCCGCGCCACCACTAACAGTGGATGAGCCGGTAGCATTGCTACGCCGGCTCGTATGCCAAGGCGCGGGCCGGGTTCAAGGTGCTGGACTGAGTTACCGGTCGGCGTAGATGCGCGGTCAACTGCGACCGGAAGTCACCCGGTACAGGTGGCGTTCGGCGTCATACAGCTCGCGTCGGGCCCGGGCCAGCCTATCGTCCAAGTCACGCAGGTCCCTGCGCAGGTTCTTACGCTTCCTGTCGTCTTTTTCCCTGTCCAGCTCGCGCTCCTTGTTTCGGAGATCGCGGGACAGCGAGTCTACGCGCTGTTCGGCCTGGTAAACACGGTAACCGATCTGATAATTGGTACGAAATGCCGGTTCAAGCTCCACTGGGCATGAGTTGCGATAACTGTGCCCGCGTCGCCCTTCGTTGAGGGCATTGGCAGGGGTGCAGTATTCGCGAATTCCTGCATCCCACCCCGAACGATACTGGCCAAGATCGGGAACCACGCCCACTTTAGCGCATGCCTCCCTGTGGTCTTCCACCCTGTTGCTGGGGTAACCAGAAACGCCATCCCGGTAGCCTTGCTGCTTCCAATCTGCAGCCAGGCATTCCTCTTCCGACATGCTGGCGCATGCGCCGAGACCCGCCACGAGTGAGGCTGCCAGCAATATGCGCAGGGGTACTCTGATGTAGGAAAAGGAGCGACGCTCCCAATAGCGGGCCATCGCATTGTGCGCGCCGGTGGGCGCAGGTTCTGCAGAGGGGTTCCGAAGGTCTGACGACTTTGGCCTCATGGTCGGTGTCCGAATTGACTGCGCGCGGTTCAGCCCCGCGGCCCGCGCTGGTGACAGGGAGTTGAGAATTTGACAAATTGTAATTGTCACCAAGCTCGAGGCAAAAGAAAAGCCCGCCGGAGTTGGCGGGCTCTGAAATTGGTGCGGAGGGACTGGGCAGTCAGGCTCGAGTGACCGACAGGAGCGATGGGTCCGATCGATGAGGGTCAACTCTCAACCCAAGTTCCTGTGCCTGAGCGCTGAACTCCAGCAACCAGTCATCTCCCATTACCTGTTCTATGTCCCGGATCTGGATGGTTATGGATTTTCTCTGACCCAGGGCGGATTGCAAATCGAATTTCACTTCTCTCTCCATTTTCCTATCCTCGTGTTGGGAAGCAGAAAGAAGCCCGCTTCAATTTCCATGAAGGCTGGCGCTTTAACATGGAGGTCCGCCGCTGACGTTGCTCCTCGTCGGCAGAGGAGGGCGGGTTG
>JAJUFI010000023.1 GCA_029263795.1 Alcaligenaceae bacterium | reverse complement strand
GCGACGACAACGATATTCGGCACGGTCGGCACTGCGTCTTTCTGATGCACGTGCATTTGGTCTTCGTGACCAAATACCGGCGCGAAGTGTTCACCAAGGAAATCCTCGACGACCTGCGGAACATCTTCTCCAGCGTCTGCGCCGACTTCGAGGCGGAACTGGTGGAGTTCGACGGCGAGGACGATCACCTCCACCTGCTGGCTATCCTTCCCCGGCCTGAAGGCCGAGACTTGCCGCGCACCGGGTCAGGCAAGCCGCAGTGTCGATGGACGATCGGAATCTGCGGCCTGCAACTCGGCGCGGGTAGCAGCGCCAGGCCTGCCGGCCCAGCCTGAAGACTCTTGCGTGATGTCGATGACGGGCCGGTTATCAGTTTCCGGCAGCCGGAATACGGCGACCGCCTCTGCCAGCCTGCGCGCCTGCTCCCGCAGCGATTCCGCTGCGGATGCCGCTTCCTCGACCAGGGCAGCGTTCTGCTGTGTGACGGAATCCATCTGCATGACGGCGGTATTGACTTGATCGATGCCACCGGCCTGCTCTTCGGAAGCATGCGAAATATCGTGCATGATTTGAGTGACGCGCCCAACGGACTCGAAGAGTTCGCGCATGGTGGCACCGGCTGAATGAACCTGCTCTTCCCCGGCCTTGACCTCCTGCAGTGCGGCTTCGATCAGGCCCTTGATTTCCTTGGCAGCCTGTGCGCTGCGCTGTGCGAGCGTACGAACTTCCGTAGCGACGACTGCGAAGCCCTTACCTTGCTCACCCGCGCGGGCCGCTTCGACGGCGGCGTTCAATGCCAGGATGTTGGTCTGGAATGCGATGCCGTCAATCACGCTGACGATTTCGCTGATCTTGCTGGAACCAGCCGAGATGCGCTCCATGCTGTGGATGACACCATCCACCGCGCGCCCGCCTTCCTCTGTGACTTTGGCGGCCTTTGTGGCCAGTTCATTGGCCTGCCCTGCATTGTCGGAGTTCTGCCGAACTACCGCAGCAAGTTCTTCCATGCTTGCGGCAGTCTGCTGCAGTGACGCGGCCTGCTGTTCCGTTCGGCTGGAAAGATCAAGATTGCCGGCAGCGATTTCATCGGCACCCGTGTTGATTTCATCCACGCTGTTTCGCACTGTGCTGATGGCCCGTTGAAGATTGGCCTGAGTGCGCCGCAGGTTGTCATAAAGCACATGAATTTCATTGCGGCTGTTCTTCGGCACTGCGGGGAAGCGGCCGGTGAGATCACCGCGGCCCAGCACCTCCAGGCGCTGCATGATGTCACGCACGGGGCGCAGCGTACGCGCCGCTATCCAGCCCGTCAGCAGGGAAATGAGCAGTGTCCCGACCAGCATCATGCCCATCTGGATGAAAATGTTCCGCATGCTGGCCGCCATGAAGTCGGATTTCTTTCCCGCCCCGTAGAGGACCCAATCCCAATTTTTGATGGCAGCCCAGGCCACCAGATGGGTTTCACCCCCTTCAGGGGTGAGCTCGCCAAAACCGCTTTGCGCCTGAAAGCTGCTGTTAAGTAGGGCGACGGCCGCATTCGTTGCCAGACCGAGATCAGCACCCTGCCCAGCGGCCACCAGTTCGGCCCCGCCTTTCGCGTTGCGGCTGAGCAGACCAAAGGAACCATATTCCGCGACCTTTGTGTTGGCGACCATGTCAAGAACGTTCACGACTTGCTGGTGGACATCGACCCGCACTGACAGGCCGCCATATACAGCGCCCGAATTATCTGCCAGGGGAAGAATGCTCATGGCGTACCAGTGCCCATTACGT
This sequence comes from Alcaligenaceae bacterium, assembly GCA_029263795.1. Lineage (GTDB taxonomy): Bacteria > Pseudomonadota > Gammaproteobacteria > Burkholderiales > Burkholderiaceae_B > Yanghanlia. The sequence goes on along the minus strand of JAJUFI010000023.1, from coordinate 23,705 downwards.
TGCACCAGGCCCCCATATGGTTTGCCGGAATCCAGCGTACGTGCCAGAAGATCGTCAGGTTCCACCACGCTGTTGAGACGCAGATTACCCTCGGAGTCGCGCAATAACGTGGCCACCCTGACCCAACCCTGAGGGGCCTTCACGATAATGGCCGGATCTGCCCCCGTGTTTTCGTTCATGCGCAACAGATGACCAACATCACCATTGACGATGGTGTCGTTCACGATGAGCAACGGCACACCTTGTTCATCGGTACTACCGTCAGGATATGGGCGACCGCCAAGTTCCCTTTCAAGGACCGGGATGAGCTGCTCGGCACGCTCGCGGGCGGTGGAATAGGCCAGCTGCAGGGAACGGTCAACCCCTTCGAGAGAGGCGGCCATTTCACGATGCACGGTGTCACGGGCGACCTGGATGCTTTGCCAGCCCATGAAGGCGGCAATGCTGAACATGATCACGGCCGTGGCTATGGACGTGACGATAAACAGCCGCGCCGCCAGGCTGCTGCGCGACCACCACCCGGTACTGATTTCCCCGCTACCCGTGTTGCCTTTAGCCATGTCTCCACCTTTATGTAACGCCCCCCTTTCGAGGGGGGCCACAAATTATCACAATAGGTGACAGAACCGGCTAGTACGGGATTCCCTTAGAGCGGGACTACAACAAAGACCAAGTGGATCAGATGCCTAAGTCGCTCACCAGCTCGAGGAATTCATCCACCGGCATGGTCCGACCATTGACCGTTACTTCGCCCTTCTCGTAAAGAACCGACATCAGGGTGCGATCACCTTCGATACGCACCAGACCCTGCCCCTCGAGCTGAGCCAGATAGTTGTCCAGTAAAAGGGCGGCGAACATCGCCATTTCCTGGCCTTCCTCCCCACCGCCGGTGGCGCGCGATACTACCTGTAACAGCATGGGGCGGGACAAGGCAATTTCCAGCCGCAATTCGCGCAGGGAATCAGCGAGTGCTTCCTCCTGGGCGCGGGCGTCCCCCGCCGGCAGCGGTTGCAAGGCAAGGTTGAGCGCCAGGCTGGTTTCCCCTTCTTCATTGCGCCAGCTGATCGGTTCGAGGGCGAAGCGCGGGCTGGAGGCCAGAACTGGAACCACACGAGCCAGCAGACGGGTTTCGTCTTCAGGAGTGAGATCGAAGTCTTCGCCCTCTTCCGCACCATGCTCCGCAGCAATTGCGTCATATTCCGCGATCAGGTTTGAAAACGCTTCGAAATTGAAGTTGTTGACCTTGCCGCCCATGGTGACGCTGCCCAAGTCCGCTTCGCCCACCCGCAGTCGCTTGACGTCGTAACTCAGTGCCGCATCCAGCAGGGCCGCTTTCTGTGTGCTCTCGAGCGAGACCTTCACCCCTTCGAGTACCAGAGGGTCGGAAACTCCTGTCTCGGCCACAACTGCAGCGATGTTCAGGCCGCTGTTCACCTTGACGGAATCGTCGGCGCTGGTACGGGTGCTCGAGTGAACTTCCATATTCTTGAGTGTCACGGTTTCCGCATCACCCTCGCCGAGAGTCATGGATTCAAACCGCCCCTGCGCATCGCTGTCGCGGAAATCATTGCTGAAGTCCACGCGCACATGCCCACCGCTAAACGCCAGCTGTTCCCCTTCACCGACCCACTGCAGCGGGGCAAAGCTCCACTCTGTGGATCCTTTTCCGCCAAAGCCGATGCGCGTTTCTGCCATGAGAGGAGCATGGCCGCGGGCTGCATCAAACCAGCGTTTGACACTTTCCGTGTCGACCAATTGGCTGCGGCTCCAGGCAAGTTGCGGCTCCAGGACGCCCTGGGCCACCAGCCCAAATGGAAACGGCCCATGCTGCATTTGGTCGTGCAGGCTGACTTCGGTTCGCTCCCCGCCGTCCTGCAGCACAAAGGTATAACGCGCCTCGGATGAAAAAATGCCGCGACGGTACTCGTCGATAGAGATGGTGGCGCCTACGGAACCGAGATCTGGCCCAAGCGTCTTGATGATGCGCTGGTTGGCACGGTCGATTGCGGCCCTTATTGTGTTCTCGGCCTCCTTGCCCACGTACCAGGCCGCGCCGGTATAGGCCGCAGCCAGGATGATGACGGAGCCGGCAAGAACGGCGGATTTCTTCATGTATGTCTCCCCGAGGTTTCAAGGGAAAGATGGTTGTTGGAAGCTGAGCGCGCGTTGCCTCGCGCTCATAGATTTTGTACTTGTCTTTCTCAGGCTTCGGCGTCAGGTTGCCTGCCAGGTTCCGCACGAATGAATGCGTCCAGCTCGGAGCAAGCGTCAACTATGCGGGTGATGGTGGGCATGGCGGACAGATCGCAATCGAAACGACGGGCATTGAATACTTGTGGAACGAGCAGGACATCCGCAAGCGTGACTTCGTCGCCGTGACAGTAGCGACCGGTGGACGGGCTATTGGCGAGCATGGACTCCACGGAAGTGAGGCCAACATCGATCCAATGTCGATACCAATCATTCTTGGCCTCTTCACTCACACCTAAGCCGTGCTTGAGATGCTTGAGCACCCGAAGGTTGTTCAGAGGGTGAATGTCGCAGGCAATGGTCTGGGCTATGGCCCGCACACGCGCCCGCCCCGCAACATCGGCCGGCAGCAGCGCCGGCTGAGGATGCGTTTCTTCCAGGTATTCAAGAATGGCCATGGACTGGCCAATGGCCAAGTCACCGTCCACCAGTGTGGGTATCAGTGAAGTGGGATTGAGCGACTTGTACGATTCCGAGAACTGCTGGCCGCCATCCTTGAGCAGGTGGACCGAGACGTTTTCGTAGTCAAGCCCCTTCAGATTCAGGGCGATACGTACACGATAGGCGGCGGAACTGCGGAAATAACCATAGAGCTTCATCAGGAGGCATCCTTGAGCTTGCGGGACAATTCACGGGGCAGGGGAAAGGCGACATTTTCTTCGGCACCTTCCATCGTCCGGACGGAGATGGCACCGAGTTCCTTGAGCCGCGCAATGACCTGGCTGACCAGGATATCCGGCGCCGATGCCCCGGCGGTCACCCCCACGCGCTTGGCCTGTTCCAGCCAGGAGGGGTCGATCATATCCGGGCCGTCCACGAGGTAGGCCGGCACTCCCATGCGTTCAGCCACTTCACGCAAGCGGTTCGAGTTGGAACTGTTGGCACTGCCCACGACCAGAACGAGATCACATTGGGGAGCCATTACCTTGACGGCATCCTGGCGATTCTGGGTGGCGTAGCAGATGTCGCTCTTGCGCGGTTCGACAATTCCTGGAAAACGCTCGCGCAATGCATTGGCCACTTCGGCGGCGTCATCCACAGAAAGTGTGGTCTGAGTGACGAATGCCAGCTTGGAAGGGTCCTTCACTTCGAGCCTGGCGACATCTTCGGGCGTTTCCACGAGATACATGCCTCCTTCAGCCTGCCCGAGAGTCCCTTCCACCTCCGGGTGGCCTTTGTGCCCGATCATGATGATTTCCCGCCCGGCGGCGCGCATGCGCAAGACCTCCACGTGAACCTTGGTCACCAGAGGGCAGGTGGCATCGAAGACGCGCAAGCCGCGGCGCTCCGCTTCGTCCTTCACGGCACGGGCCACCCCGTGGGCGGAGAAGATGACGGTGGCGCCTTCCGGCGCTTCGTCGAGCTCGTCGATGAAGATGGCACCCTTCTCGCGCAGATCGTTGACCACATAGCGGTTGTGCACGATCTCATGCCGCACATAAATTGGCGCACCGTATAGTTCGAGCGCGCGTTCAACGATATCGATGGCGCGATCAACCCCGGCGCAAAATCCACGTGGCTGGGCCAGCAGGACTTCCGCACCGCTTTCTGCGGGAATACCAGTAGACATCAGAGAACCCCCAACAGCGAAACCTCCACACGCAGGTCGATACCTGCCAGCGGGTGGTTGAAGTCGAAAAGGGCACGATCAGCTTCGAGTTCCTTGAGTACGCCCGAATAGCGCACCCCGTTCGGGCCTGTGAACTCGATGATCTCGCCCGGAGTGAATTCGGAGGGATCAGAGGCTTCGGCCTCGATCAGACTGCGCGCCACCCACTGAAGCAGTTCGGGATTGCGCTCGCCATAAGCATCGGCAGCCGGCACGGTGAAAGTGAAACGCTCGCCCTCGACCCGCCCGACCAGTGCCGCTTCCAGGCCCGGTGCCCACTGGCCGGCGCCCATCTGCAAAGTGCCGGGGCGGCCCGTGAAGGTGTCCGCAAAAACGGAACCTGCTGCAGGGCCGCTGGCCAGCTCAATGCGATAGTGGAGAGTCAGGTAGGAATCAGGACGGACAAAAGCGTTCACTGAATCGGAAGAGGAAGTCAAAATCTGCCACCGTAAAGGTTTGATGAACCACCGTATTTTAGAGCCTTTATGAACATGAGCCTAAGCCCTGCCGCAAATGTGTCCGAACGGCCCCGCGAGCGCCTGCTGGCGCACGGCCCCCAGGTGCTGACTTCCGCCGAACTGCTGGCCATCATTCTGCGCACAGGAATACGGGGCTGTTCCGTAGTGGAACTGAGCCACCGGCTGATCCAGCACTGTGGTGGCCTGCGCGGCCTGCTTGCAGCCGACGCAGCCACGCTGCTCAAACTCCCCGGCCTAGGTCAAGCCAAAGCATGCGAAATACTCGCAATCAGCGAACTTAGCCGCCGGGCGCTGGAAGAGGAATTGCGCGTTGGTGAAACCCTGGACCAGCCCGCCCGCGTGAAACGCTACTGCATGTCGCTGCTAGGGCACCTGGACATCGAACATTGCGTAGCGCTGTACCTGGACACCCGTTTCCGGCTGATAATCTGCGAGGAAGTTGCGCGTGGGACACTCAGCCAAGCTTCAATTTACCCGCGTGAAGTGGTGAAGGCCGCCTTGCGCCATCACGCCGCAGCCATCATTCTGGCCCATAACCACCCTTCCGGGGTGGCCGAGCCCAGCCAGGCCGACATTGCGTTGACGCAGCATCTGCGCAAGGCCCTGGGGCTGGTGGACATCCGCCTTCTAGATCACCTCATCGTGACTCCCGGCAGTGCGCTGTCTCTGGCTGAACAGGGTCTGTTGTAGGAAGTAACCCACAACCTGGGCCCACTGCTCGTACCTGCTGTGGTCTTTCAGCTTGTTTGTGCGCTGCGCTCGCGCTAGAATTAAGAGTTATCCACGGATACGTTGCTGCAAGTATTGTGCGGCTTGATTCGTTCCAAGCCCAGGCGCGCTTGTGGCTGGCGACCCAAACATTCTCGACAGGAATCGACATGAAAGAAGGCATCCACCCTGAATACCGCGAAGTGGTGTTCCTGGATCAGCAAACGGGCACGAAGATCATCACCCGTTCGACCGTGAACACACGCGAAACCATCGAACACGAGGGCAAGACCTACCCCCTGTTCAAGTGTGACGTCACCTCCGAGTCGCACCCCTTCTACACTGGCGCTCAGACCCGTATCGTTGAAACAGGTCGCGTCGAGAAGTTCCGCGCCCGTTTTGCACGTACGGTCGGTACCCGCAGCGCTTCCTGATCCTCATCAGCGCTGTCAGCAAGGAAGCAGCCTTCGGGCTGCTTTTTTGTTGCTGACGCTCCGGCGTCTTTACTTGCGCACGTGCCTATAATGGGTGGCCGCTGCATTTGCGGCACGGCCACTTTTGTCATGGTGGTTCCGCAGCTGCCCACCAAGTTTGAATCACCCATAAGAAGATGGATTCCCGTTCCACTCCAGCCCGCCTGACCGAGACGGCGACCGTCAAGCTTTCCAGGCCGTTTCTGCTGCTGATCACCGCCATCTACATATTGGCCGGTCTGTTCTTCCGCGACCCGTGGAAAACCGATGACGTGGTCGGCCTGGCAACCATGGTCAGTGCGCTTTCAGACCCTTCCGGCACGGCCTTGCTCGCACCCCAGATCGGCGTACTAGCTCATGCACAGGACGGCCCCCTGGTCACATGGGTGGGGGCGCTTTCCATATGGCTGTTCGGCCCCATATTCGACTTCTTCGTTCCTGCCCACGACGGCGCCATCATCGCCTCGCGCTTGCCCAACCTGCTGTGGTTCGGGATTCTGGTGGGTTCGATCTGGTATGGCAGCTATCTGCTCGGGCGGAGGCCGGAACCTCAGCCGCTGGAGCTGCCTTTCGGTGGTGAACCCAGCGTGAACGACTATGGCCGCATGATCGCCGATGCGGCCCTCCTGCTCATACTGGCCACGGTTGGCATTGTGTGGCGCATGCATGAAACCTCGGAAGTGCCGGCGCTGATTGCTTTCCAGGCCCTGGCATTCTTTGCCGTGGCCCGCAGCATCGACCGCCCGCTTTCCGGTGCAATCACGCTGGGTGTGGCACTGGGTGCTGCCTTCCTGACCCGTGGCTGGATAGGCGCCCTGCCCATCATGCTGGCCTCGGTATTCGCCTTTCATCCTCAGGGAGCGCTCTGGCCGCGGCGCGTATGGCTGCTGCTCAGTGCGCTGATAGCCCTGGCCATCGGTCTGGCCTGGTGGATACCGGTGTCCGTTGTGGCGCCCTACTGGGCACAGCAATGGGTGTTGTGGAACACGCAGTCCTTCGGCCTGCCCCAGCCGGATGTGCTGCTCAGTCTTCTGCGCGACCTGCCCTGGTTTTTGTGGCCGACCTGGCCCTTTGCGCTGCTGGCAGTGTGGCGTTGGCGCAGCTGGCTGAGTTCGCCCCATATCTGGGTGCCTCTGATGTTCACGGCCTGGCCGCTCGTCATCATGCTCTTTCTGGCCGATGTCTTCGAACCTGAATACGCGCTGATGGCGGTGCCTTGCGCAGTGCTGGCCGCCTTTGCCCTACCCACCTTGCGCCGGGCCGTGGTCAACTCGCTGGACTGGTTTGCAGTGATGTGTTTTTCCCTGACAGCCGCCACTGTCTGGCTCGGCTGGTTTGCCCTGCACACTGGGGTGCCCGGGCAGATTCATCACAACATTAGCCGTCTGACCCGGGGCTACGACATCCATGTTTCGTGGCCCTCCGTCATCATTGCCTTGGTGGGCACCCTTGCATGGGTGGCCCTGGTGCGCTGGCGTCTGCACAATAAACCGGCAGCCTTGTGGCGCGGCACCGTGCTGTCGGCCGGGGGCCTCATTACAACCTGGTTGCTGCTGGTGACTTTGTGGATGCCTGTGCTTGATTACGTGCGCAGCTACCGCCAGGTATCGGCCGAACTGGCCGCAGCCCTTAGGGAACACGCCGACCCCAACGATTGTGTGCGGGCGCTGGGGCTGGGTGTGGGCCAGCGCGCCTCATTCCTCGTGTTCGACGACATTAAGTTCAGCTACGACTCGCAGTGCCGCCTGCTTCTGCAGCAAACTACGCAAAAGGCAGTGCGCGAAGGCAGTGTTGGCTTCTCGGACTCGGCGCAGGTATTGTGGCAGGGTCGGAGGCCGGCGGACCGCGACGAAATGTTCCGTCTGCTGCAGGTAAGGCCCTGATGCATTCCGATACGCATGTCCGTCCTGCGCTGAGCGCGCGCATGAAACAGATCCTCAGCCAAGCGTGGCCCGTGCTGGTCGCGTCCTGGGCGGGCATTGCTTTCGGAGTGATCGATACCGCCATGGGTGGTCATTCAGGTGCGCTCGACCTACAGGTCATGGCGCTGGCCACTTCCATTTATGTCAGCGTGTTCGTCGGCCTTATGGGAGTGGTCCATGCACTCATTCCCATTCTGGCCCAACACTTCGGTGCTGGACACAACGAGGAAGTGGGCCGGCTCTGGGGTCAGGGTCTATGGCTATCGGCGGGGCTGTTCATGGCAGGGGCTGTTTTCCTGCTGCAACCCGACATGTGGCTGAGCCTGTCAGGCGATCTCGACCCTGTCGTACGTCAGGGCGTGAAGCAATATCTGCTCGCCCTGACCTTTGCCCTGCCCGCCGCCCTTGCCTTCCGCACCATTTACGCGCTGGCCACGGCGGTTTCGCGAACCCGCACGGTGATGAACATCAACGTGGCTTCGCTCGGGTTCAAGCTTTTCTTCAACTGGGTGCTCATGTTTGGAAAGCTGGGAATGCCGGCCATGGGAGCGGCTGGAGCCGGGTTGTCCACCGCCATAACGGGCTGGCTGATGCTGGCCGCCGGCGTATGGACGGTGCTGCGCAACCCTTGGTATGCACGGTTCAAGCCGCGCCTGAGCCGGCCGGACTGGCGCGCCTTGGCCGAACTGCTGCGCCTCGGCATTCCAATGGGCGGCTCTTATCTGATAGAAGTCTGCGCCTTCACTTTCATGGCATTGCTTGCGGCCCGCGATGGCATGTATGTAACGGGCGCGCACCAGATCATGTCCAATCTTGCAGCCCTCTGCTACATGATACCCATGGCCCTGGGCATCGCCACCTCAGCCACCACGGCCCAGGCAGTGGGTGCCCGTGACCCCGCACTTGCCCGCATCAATGGGCGCGCCGGCATCATCTTGACGGTTTGTGCCGCATTGATGACTGCTTTATTGATTGTGTTGGGGCGCGACACTTTGCTGAAGCTCTATACCGACGAGCTGCAGGTCATGGCAGCTGCCACCCTGCTGCTCATGCTGCTGCCTTTCTTCCATGTGGGTGATGCCCTGCAGTGCATTTCCTGCTACCTTTTGCGCGCATACAAAGTGGCAGTCGTGCCACTGCTCATGCAGATAGTGGCGCTCACGGGTGTAGGCCTGGCGGGCGGCTGGTGGCTCGGTTTCGGGCCCGGCAAGGGCGCGCTGGCAGCCCCCATAGAGTATTTCCTGCCGGGCGCCCCCATCGGCACCACCACCTTGTGGCTCATGTCCACAATAGGCCTGCTGCTATCCGCCGGCCTGCTTTTCTGTCTCTACGCCTGGGAACTGAGAAAGTACCGGGCCCAGGAACACTGAAGGCGGTTTTCCTGGTACCCGCAGGGCTCAGCGTTCGACGCCAGTGCTCAGATCACGCGGCACTGCGCTGAGTCAAACCGCCACCCACTGCTTCAGCACTTTCGGAAAGCGGTGGTTCACCCTGTTCCTGCTCAAGCAGGGCCGGCCGGATCAACTCCACTACTTTGCTTCTTGAAAGCACTCCGAGGAATTCGTCATTGGTGCCGGTGACAGCCAGCGGTTCAGAGCTGCGCAGCAAGCGGCCCAGCACTTCATCCAACCCTGCGCTTGCCGGCACCGTGGCCATATTCTCCACGTGACGGGAAATATCCCTGGCCCCTTCCCTCACAGCGCGTTCCGCTGCCTCCCGAGTCAGCACACCATACAGGCGTTTGCCATCGAGCACCGGACTGAACTTCAAGCCCTGCTTGGCCATCAGTTCGACACCATGAGCCGGATGTGTGCGAGTGGTCAGGGAAAGTACCGACTTGTTGCAAGCGTGGGCGGCGTTCAGCACCTTGCTGCGGTTCACATCCTGCAGGAAGGCCTGAACGTAGTCATCAGCAGGGGCCAGAAGAATTTCTTCCGGAGTCCCTTCCTGCACCAGTTCCCCACCCTTCAAAATCGCAATGCGGTTCCCAAGGCGCAGAGCTTCGTCTAGGTCGTGGGTGATGAAGACGATGGTCTTGTTCAACTGCGACTGCAACTGCAGCAGTTGATCCTGCATTTCCCTGCGAATGAGCGGGTCCAGTGCCGAGAAGGCCTCGTCCATCAGCAAGATTTCGGCATCGGTTGCCAGCGCCCGCGCCAGGCCGACCCGCTGCTGCATTCCCCCCGAAAGCTGATGCGGGTATTGCTTCTCATAGCCTGACAAACCAACCACTTCCAGCCAGTGCATAGCGCGCCGCTCACGCTCCTTGCGCTCCACGCCCTGCACCTTCAGGCCATAGGCAATATTGTCCAGCACACTGCGATGTGGGAACAGGCCGAAGCGCTGAAACACCATGCTCATCTTCTGTTGCCGGAAACGCTCCAGCTCGCGGGTACCCAGGGCCATGACATCAATGTCCTCGACACGAATCGTCCCCGCCGTGGGTTCGATCAGGCGATTGAAATGGCGTATGAGTGTGGACTTGCCGGAACCGGAGAGACCCATGATGACGTGGATGCTGCCTTCCTCTATGGACAAGGAAATATCCCGCAGCCCGAGGGTGTGACGACTGCGTTGCAGAAGCTCGTCCCGGCTCATGCCGGCGCGGGCGGCTTCCAGCCACTGCTGGGGCCGGGGCCCGAAGATTTTGTATATACCCTGTACTTCGATCTTGGCCATATCAGGACTCCTTGTGCTGATAACGGCGGCCCAACGCCTGCGTGATGCGATCAAAGACGATGGCCAGTATGACGATGCCGATGCCGGCCAGCAGGCCACGGCCCACCTGCAGGCGATTGATACCCTGCAAGACCTCGTAACCCAGGCCACGCACACCAATCATCGAAGCAATGACCACCATGGCCAGCGCCATCATCGTGGTCTGGTTAATACCTGCCATGATGTTGGGAAGGGCCAGGGGCAGCTGTACACCGAACAACTGCTTGATGCGATTGGCGCCGAAAGCGCGTGACGCCTCGAGAACTTCGCTGTCGACGAGCCGGATGCCGAGATCCGTGAGACGGATCACCGGCGGCACGGCATAGACCACGGTGGCAATGATGGCAGCCACTTTGCCCAGGTTGAACAGCATCACCACCGGAATCAGGTAGACGAAGCTGGGCATGGTCTGCATGACGTCCAGCACTGGCAGCATGATGTTGCGCAGCCATTTGAAGCTGGCCATGAGGATGCCCATGGGCACCCCAACCAACACGGAAAGCGCCACCGCCACGACCATGATGGACAGGGTCTGCATGGAGGCATCCCACAGACCCAGCACACCCAACATGAACATCATGGAGGCGACCGCCAGCGGCAGCAGCAGACGCCGGCTTGCCAGCCAGGCAAGGGCCGACACGGCCAGAATGACCAGCCACCAGGGCGCCCCCCTGAGCACGGCGTCCATCCAGACCAGCAGATCGAGCAAAGGCTGGCTGAACGCGCGCAGCAGGTCAGCGTATTCATTGACGATATTGCCCACGAAGGCATCAATGGGCGCGCGCAGCGCCCGGGGCGGGATCAATTCTGGGAACATGCGGTACCGGGCTCCTTACAAGCTTGCCATCACGCGCTGCGCCTTTGCTTCCGGCAGCCACTCCGTCCAGATCTCCTGGTGGTTCTTCAGGAACCACAGCGCGACCTCATCCGGCTCGAGTTCGTTTTCGTCCATGTGCGCCATGACCTTGTTCATGACTGGCAGCGGCACACTGACCTTGGACAGGAACTCGGTGAGCTGCGGCGCTTCCTGCGTGAAGCGCGTAGTCACGGCCGTGAACACCGGGTTTTCAGGGTAAGCCGTGGGTTTGGGGTCCGCGCAGTTCACATTGGTCAGGCAGGCATGCAGTTCCTTATCGTACTCAGGCAGTTCCAGTTGAACGAGGTCCATGGAGCCCACGAGAGGGGTCGGAAACCAGTAATAGAAAACGATGTTTTCCTTGCGCTGGTAGGCGGCTGTCAGCGCGGCCTTCTGTGTGGCGCCAGTGCCTGGGGAAAAGTATGTGAACGTGTCTTCCAGCCCAAGCGCCTTGTGCAGGTTGCCGCTCACCACCTCGCAGCCCCAACCGGCCGGGCAGCCGTAGAAGCGGCCCTTGGAAGGCTCCTCGGGGTCCTTGAATTCATCCTTGAATTTGGGAAGGTCGGCGGCCGCCTTGAGCTCGGGCAGGCGCTCGGCGGTATAGCGGGGAATGAACCAGGCCTCGCCACCCATGTAAAGGTCACCGATACGCTTTACGTTTCCGGTGGCTTCCGCCTTGGCCCAAGGTTCAGCCACGCTGTTGAGCCAGACCTCGGTATTGATGTCCAGGTCGCCGCGCGTCAGGGCCGCAAGAGCGGGCAGAGTTTCAACCGGCATCACTTCGGAATCGCACCCATAGGCGTGTTTGACGATGTAGCGTTCCACCTCCACCAGCACCAGGTTGCTTTCCCAGTTCATGCCCGCGAAGCGCATGGGGCGGTCGAGTTCGCATTGGGGGTTTTCCGCCGCCTGAGCCTGCACCGGCGCCAGAGCCGCAGCGGCCACCGCCAGCATGCCCGCCAGGGCATGACCTAAGGGCCTGCGCCGCTTGCTACCCCCCTGCAGTTTTGTTTGCTGGATGAGGGGTGCTGCTTGGATCGACATAAAGCCTCCTTCTGTTTGCCTACGCGCAGCGGATGCTGCGCAGGAATTCAAGAGGGGCGGGGAAGGTCGGCGAACTGCCGAAGATGCCATCAATGAAGAGCGGGCCGCGAGACGACCCCAGACATGAGGACAGGTTGCCAACCAGTGGCCGGCCCCAGTCTTGAAGCTGGGGCGAATTTTACGTGAAGTAGTGAAAAGATGCGAACCGAAATTATTGGGTGGTGAATTTCACCACCCGTAAATAGTTCGCTCAGGAAGCATATATGTAGTCTCGACGCCAGGGGTAGCCAGCGTCGCTCTTGATGGAGAGTTCGTCCCCCTGCCAGCCTTGCCGGTGTTGGGCGAGAACCTGGTGCAGGGCTATCCAACCGTGTTCAAAACCCATGGCGCAGCCGGCCAGATACATGCGGTACGCGCGCAGGGAACGCTCGCCGTTTTCGTTCTTCAGAGTGGCGCGGGCCGCTTCCAGCTGGGATTCCAGACTGTCGCTCCAGGCCCAGAGTGTGCGCGCGTAGTGCGGACGCAAATTTTCGATGTCGAGGTCTTCCAGGCCGCCTTCGGTGAGACTTTGCAAGACGTGGCTGATGTGGGTGAGTTCCCCACCCGGGAAGATGTATTTGTCGATGAAGTCGCCCATGCCCGCGCCCAGCTGGTGGTTGTCCACCCCGCCGGCGGTAATCCCGTGGTTCATGATCAACCCGCCGGGACGCAGCAGACGGCGCAGTTTGGAGAAATACCCTTCCAGCTGTGCCCGCCCGACGTGTTCGAACATGCCGACGGAAGCGATCTTGTCGTAGGGCCGGCTTTCGTCCAGCTTGCGGTAGTCCAGGAGTTGCATGCGCACCCGCCCCCCCAGCCCCTTCTGTTCGATCAGGCTGTTCACATAAGCATGCTGGTTGCGCGAGAGAGTGATGCCCGTGGCATCAACTCCATAATTCTCGGCTGCCCAGAGCAACAGCCCCCCCCAGCCTGCGCCAATATCAAGGAACCGTTCACCGGGGCGCAGACGCAGTTTGCGGCAGATATGATCCAGCTTGGCTTCCTGTGCCTGCGCAAGCGTCATGTCGTCTTCCCGATAGTAAGCACATGAGTAGACGCGGCGCGGGTCCAGCCAAAGCGCGTAAAAATCGTCAGACAGGTCGTAATGAAACTGGATCTGCTTAGCGTCGCGCTCGATACTGTGTTGCCAGACAGACCTGACGTGGCGGATCAGGGTGGTGAACATGCCCGCGCGCGCTGCCTCTATGGGTGACTGCGGCAGGATTGCAGCGGCAACCCGCATGAGGTCGCGCATGGAGCCCTCCACTTCGAACTTGCCCTCTACGTAATCTTCCCCAAGAGTGCCCACCTGCCCTGCTGCCAGGTGTACCAGCGTACGGGTGTCACGTATGGTCAGGTGAACCGCAGCGTCCGCTGCACCCACTGAATTCCCGTCCGGCAAGGTGAGCCGCACGGGCAAGGGCAGCGTAGCCAGCTTTGATTCCACTGCAGACAAGATCGAACTCAAGGCAACCTCCTGATTGAACAGTGTTGTTAGGGACTCGATTCGTGGGGATAAAGCGACATTAATCATACATGCAGACTGTGGCCTATGAGACCGCCTGCTATGTGGGTTCAACCCTGGCAATCTGTCGTTTTCCGCAGCGCTTCGAGGCCTGACTCACCCCAGTGCCTTGCCCCATGTTGCTGATTCATAGTAGAATCGCTGTCTTTACACAGATTTCAACAAGGGGTGAACCATGGCACGCGTATGCCAAGTTACCGGCAAGGGCCCGATGGTGGGCAACCACGTCTCGCACGCCAACAACAAAACCAAGCGTCGTTTCCTTCCCAACCTGCAATCTCGCCGTTTCTGGGTAGAGAGCGAAAACCGCTGGATCCGCCTGCGTGTATCCACCCAGGCGCTGCGCACTATCGACAAGGTCGGCATTGACGCCGTCCTGGCCGACATGCGCGCCCGTGGCGAACTGGCCTGATCGGCCCGCCACAGACATCTAGGAGCACATCATGGCAAAAGGCATCCGCGAAAAGATCAAGCTGGAATCCACAGCCGGCACGGGTCACTTCTACACCACCACCAAGAACAAGCGCAATACGCCCGAGAAGATGCTGATCAAGAAGTTTGATCCCGTCGCTCGCAAGCACGTTGACTACAAGGAAACCAAGCTGAAGTAATCAGCCAGGTGCTACATCGGCAAGTTCAGGCGGTACGCCCCGGCCTGTCCGTGCCTCGAAGGCACACCTGAAGTTTCCCGACCCGCCCTGGTGGCGGGTTTTTTTTCGGCCTTCCCGCTTCGACCCTTGTGCCTGCCGGCCCGTATAATGGCAGGTTTGCGCAACCTACAGAATTCGCACGCTCATGCTGGAATATCGTCCCACCGACGTTGAAAAGAATGCCCAGGCCGACTGGGCGGCTCGCGACGTATATCGTGTCACCGAAGATGCCGTCAATGCAGATGGCACACCCAAGCCCAAGTTCTACGCCTGTTCGATGCTGCCCTATCCCAGTGGCAAGCTGCATATGGGCCACGTGCGCAACTATACGATCAACGACATGATGACGCGCCAGCTGCGCATGCGCGGCTACAACGTTCTCATGCCCATGGGCTGGGATGCTTTCGGCATGCCTGCGGAAAACGCCGCTCTGAAATCCGGTGTGCCCCCTGCAAAGTGGACATACGACAACATCGCCTACATGAAGAAGCAAATGCAGGCGATGGGTCTGGCGATCGACTGGTCACGCGAAATGTGCGCCTGCGATCCCAAGTATTACAAGTGGAACCAGTGGCTGTTCATCAAGATGCTGGAAAAGGGCATCGCCTATCGCAAGACTCAGGTGGTGAACTGGGACCCTGTCGATCAAACTGTGCTGGCCAATGAACAGGTGATCGACGGGCGCGGCTGGCGTTCCGGTGCGCTGGTGGAAAAACGCGAAATTCCCGGCTATTACCTGCGCATAACCGATTATGCCGATGAACTGCTGGATCACGTGAAGAACGGCCTGGAAGGCTGGCCGGAACGTGTGCGGCTGATGCAGGAAAACTGGATCGGCAAGAGCGAGGGCGTACGCTTTGCCTTCACCCACGACATTCGTGATGCCAAAGGCCAGCTCATTCAGGACGGCCGCATGTATGTGTTCACCACACGCGCAGACACCATCATGGGTGTCACTTTCTGCGCCGTGGCGCCCGAACACCCGCTGGCAACACATGCCGCCACGGGCAATCCGGAACTATCCGCCTTCATTGACGCCTGCAAGCTAGGTGGCACCACCGAAGCCGAACTCGCCACGCGCGAAAAAGAAGGCATGCCGACCGGTCTCACAGTCACTCACCCCCTCACCGGGGAAGCAGTGGAGATCTGGGTGGGTAATTATGTGCTCATGAGCTACGGCGATGGTGCCGTCATGGGTGTACCCGGCCACGATGAGCGTGATTTTGCATTTGCCAAAAAATATGGCCTGCCCATCAAGCAGGTGATCAGTGTGCCGGGCAAGGAATACTCCACGGAAGCCTGGCAGGAATGGTATGCCGACAAGCAAATCGGTCGCACTGTGAATTCCGGCAAGTACGACGGCCTTTCCACCGCCGAGGCAGTGGATGCCGTAGCCGCCGATCTGGCCGCCATGGGCCTGGGCGAGAAACAGACTACCTGGCGCCTGCGCGACTGGGGCATTTCCCGCCAGCGCTACTGGGGCACCCCCATCCCCATCATTCATTGCCCCGACTGCGGCCCCGTGCCGGTACCGGAATCCGATCTGCCCGTCATACTGCCGGAACACCACATTCCCGATGGCAGCGGAAACCCGCTGGCCAAGGACGAAGAGTTCCTGCGCTGTTCCTGCCCGAAATGCGGCAAGGATGCGCGGCGTGAAACCGACACCATGGATACCTTCGTGGATTCGTCCTGGTACTTCATGCGCTATACATCGCCGGGCAATGACAACGCCATGGTGGACAGCCGCAATGATTACTGGATGCCCATGGACCAGTACATCGGCGGCATCGAACACGCGGTCATGCACCTGCTGTACGCCCGGTTCTGGACCCGCGTGATGCGCGACCTGGGTTTGGTGAAGTTTGATGAGCCCTTCACCCGCCTGCTGTGCCAGGGGATGGTGCTCAACCACATCTATTATCGGAAGACGCCGGTCGGCGGCATTGAATACTTCTGGCCCGAAGACGTGGAGAACGTTTACGACGCCAAGGGTGCCATCATTGGTGCGCGCCTGAAAGCCGATGGCTCCGAGATCCAGTATGGCGGCATCGGGACGATGTCCAAGTCCAAGAACAATGGTGTTGACCCGCAGTCACTGATCGACACCATGGGCGCAGATACCGCCCGCCTGTTCGTAATGTTCGCAAGCCCGCCGGAACAGACGCTTGAATGGTCGGATTCCGGTGTGGACGGTGCTCACCGTTACCTGCGCCGTGTCTGGGCCTTTGCACAGTCGCGCGCGGACATCATCCGCCAAGGCATCGCCCAGGGTGACAAGGGCTGGGACGACATCGACGAAACATCACGTACGCTGCGCAGGGAAATTCACACTCTGTTGCGCCAGGCTGATTACGACTACCAGCGCATTCATTACAACACCGTGGTCTCCAGCTGCATGAAGATGCTGAATGTGCTGGAAGCCGCCAAGCTGCCGGAAACCGATGTTGCAGCGCGCGCCCTGGCTGATACCACCAGCATTCTGCTGCGTGTGCTCTATCCGGTTGTGCCGCACATCACCTGGCAGCTTTGGCGCGACCTGGGGTATGCCGATCGCGAAGGCGACCTGCTCGATGCCTCATGGCCACAAGTCGACGAAACCGCCCTGGTGGCAGATGAGATCGAGTTCGTGCTACAGGTCAACGGCAAGCTGCGTGGTTCGCTCAAGGTGCCCAGCTCGGCCGACAAGCCCGAAATTGAGCAGGCTGCCCTGGCCCATGAAGCCGTGGAACGGTTCCTGGAAGGTCGCCCGGCCAAGCGTGTGATCGTCGTGCCTGGCAAACTCGTCAACGTCGTCGGATAAGCATATGGCTGCCACCCCCTTCACACCAGAAACGAACCGCGGTCTGCGCGGGTACCTGCTGCTGGCCTTGCTGGCCGTGAGCGTCATGCTGGCAGCCTGCGGTTTCCGGCTGAAGGGGGTATCACCCCTGCCTTTTGACACCCTGTACACCAATATTGCGCAGAATTCCGCGTTTGGAGTGGCATTGCGGCGCGCCATTGTGGCTTCCTCACCCAATACGCGCATTGTGGAAGACCCGGCCCAGGCAGAAGTTCGCCTGTTGCAACTGTCTAATGACGAGCGGCTGCGCGAATTGTCCATCGACGCCGAAGGGCGGGTGGAAGAATACGAACTCAATCTGGAGTTCACGTTCCAGCTTGTGGATGCGGCAGGTCACCAGATCATTGCGCCGACCACGCTGCGCGCCGTACGCGAACTGCCCTACGACGACACCCTGGTGCAGGCCAAGCAGAGCGAGATCACTTCCATCTTCCAGCAGATGCAGCAGTCCATGGTGGCACGCATCGTACGGTTGATGAGTGCGCCCGATGTTGCACAGGCGGTTCAGAATGTGCAGCAGCTGCCGACTGCGGAAGTTCCGGAAAATCTCGCACCGGTCTCCAACGACCCGGCACCGACGGGCAGCACAATTTGGGGGGCGCCCACGATGAAGCCGGGCGGCGTATTCTGACGGATGGGACGCCGTCTTGATCTCGACACCCTGTTGCAGCAACTGCAGCAGGCTTCCACTTCCCTGGCACCTCTGTATGTCATCAGCGGCGACGAAAGCCTGCTGGTGATAGAAGCTCAGGACGCTTTGCGTAACGCCGCCCAGCGCCTGGGTTATACGGAACGCACACGCCTCATACTTGACGCCCGCAGTGACTGGTCGGCCGTGCTGGGCGCCACTCAGAGCATGTCCTTGTTCGGCGACCGGAAGCTGCTCGACCTGGCCCTGCCCTCCGGCAAGCCTGGGCGCCCGGGTTCGGAAACCTTGGAAGCCCTGGCTGGCAAAGTTGCGAGCGGTGAACTCTCCGACACGCTGGTCATATTGGCGCTGCCGCGGCTCGACCGGGCAACGCGCGCTGCGCGCTGGGCAAGTGCGCTGCTGGATGCGGCAGTGCTGGTGGAAGTGCCCACCATAGACCGCAATGCACTGCCGCAATGGATAGGCCAGCGCATGGCGAGGCAGGGGCAGGAGCTGGACGCCGACACCCTGGCATGGATGGCCGATAAAGTCGAAGGCAATCTGTTGGCTGCGTTTCAGGAAATCCAGAAACTGGGGCTGCTGTACCCCCCTGGCCGCATTTCAGCGGAAGATGTGCGACGCGCGGTGCTTGATGTGGCGCGCTATGATGTATTTGATCTGCGCGACGCCATGCTGGCGGGCAATTCCAAACGTGCACTCACCATCCTGCAAGGCCTGAGGGGCGAAGGGGCAGGCCTGCCCCTGGTCTTGTGGGCGGTCGGAGACGAAATCCGACTGCTGTCACGGCTGGCCGCCCTGCAGGCCAGCGGCGGCGATGTTGCCGGCGAAATGCGCCGCAATCGGGTGTTCGGCCCCCGTGAGCAGGGCCTGCGCCGCACACTCGCCCGCGTGTCACCTCAGGCCTGGCGCGCCGCAGTGCAGCATGCTCATGACATCGACCGCCTGATCAAAGGGCTGAAAGTCCCCGGGCTGCTGGGCGACCCATGGGACGAACTGGCCCGGCTGATACTACGCATTACTGTGGAAAGAAAGAAATGACGCAAGTTCAAACGCATGAAGACCCGCGTACCGCAATGCAAGTGTACGGCCAGCGGGCGCGTACAGCCGCTCGCCAAGTTCGCAAGGCTGCAGACAAAGCCAAGGCTGCCGCGCTGCGGGCCATGGCCGATCTCATAGAAGAACGTGGTGAACAGCTCAAGCAGCAGAACGCGCTGGACCTCGAAGCCGCGCGCAAGAATGGCCTGGCCGATGCCCTGATCGACCGCCTGGCAATCACCGACAAAACGCTGCTCAGCATGGCTACCGGCCTGCGTCAGATCGCCGCCATGCCTGACCCTGTCGGCAGCCTTGGGCCCACCACTACCCGCCCCAACGGCATGCGTGTGGCACAGATGCGGGTACCGCTGGGGGTGATAGGCATCATTTATGAATCACGCCCCAACGTCACCATCGACGCTGCGGCCCTGTGTCTCAAGTCCGGCAATGCCACCATCCTGCGTGGCGGTAGCGAAGCCTTCCATTCCAACCAGGCTCTGGGCGGCATCATCCAGGAAGGCCTGGCCCGTGCAGGTCTGCCCCAACATGCCGTGCAGGTGGTGGACACCACGGACCGCGCCGCAGTGGGTGCCATGGTGACCATGACCGAGTACATTGACGTTATAGTCCCGCGTGGCGGCAAGGGCCTTATCGAACGCCTTTCCCGCGAGGCAACGGTACCGCTGATCAAGCATCTGGACGGGAACTGCCACGTCTATCTAGACAAGGCGGCCGACCCGGTCAAAGCACATGATGTCACGGTGAACGCCAAGACCTATCGCTACGGCATTTGCGGCACCATGGAAACCCTGCTGGTGCATGCCGATGTCGCCGGCACCCTGCTGCCACCGATCGCCGCCACCCTGGTGTCCAAGGGGGTGGAACTGCGCGGTTGCGAACGCACCCGAGCAATTCTGCCCACGGCTCTGCCGGCCACCGAGGAAGACTGGGAAACAGAATACCTGGCCCCCATCCTGGCCATCCGTGTAGTGGATGACATTGATCAGGCCATGGAACACATCGAGCGATACAGCTCTCAGCATACCGAGTCCATCATCACTGAAGACCTCGCTGCCGCAACCCGCTTCCAGCGTGAAGTGGATTCCAGCTCCGTCTATGTGAATCTGCCCACCTGCTTTGCCGACGGGTTTGAATATGGGCTGGGCGCCGAAATCGGCATCTCCACCAACCGCCTGCACGCCCGGGGCCCGGTCGGCCTTGAGGGGCTGACCACCATGAAGTGGGTGCTGACGGGCGAAGGCCAGTTGCGCGGCTGACCAAGGAAGCGCCATGCTCTGGGTAAAGACCTTTCACCTACTGTTCGTCATATCCTGGTTTGCAGGCTTGTTCTACCTGCCGCGCATTTTCGTCAACCTGGCGCAGACGCAAGACGCGGGCGCCTATGATTGCCTGGCCGGCATGGCGCGCCGCCTGTATCGCTTCATGACGCCGCTGGCCGTCCTGTCCCTGGTATTCGGCCTGTGGCTTATGCTGGGATACGGCATCGGCCTTACTTCCGGGTGGATGCATGCCAAGCTAGTTCTGGTTGTGGCGTTGGTCGTGTATCACCTGGTGTGCGGGCGCATGCTCGCCACCTTCGAACGCCGCGCGAACCAGCGTGATCACCGCTACTACCGCTGGTTCAACGAGGCACCGGTCATCGTGCTGACCCTCGTTCTCATCCTCGTAGTGGTCAAACCTTTCTGAACCGCACCATGAGCGACTCCAAGCCCCGCAAGACGCTGACTCTCAAGAAAAGCGCTGCGCCCTCTCCTGAAAAGCGTGATTCGGACGCGCCACGCAAGCGCAGCGGCGCGCGGGCCCGGAGTGCTGCTCAACTGCAACGCGAGAGAGAGAAAGCTGCGCTGTTGCACGAGCCGGCGAAGCCGGTCGTGGCCAGAGCGTCCCTGGCGGAAGACAAACGCCCTGTGCTTCGTCGCAGCACCCGGAAACGCCCGGCCTCGGTTCGCAAGAACGAAATCTTCCAGGTGTTTGCGCCCTGCCCTCTGGGCCTGGAAGAAGCCCTGCATGCCGAATTGGAGGCCCTGGGCTACCAGGGGCTGCGCAAAGGGCGGGCCGGCTGTCACTTTGAAACTGACTGGGCCGGCGTGTTGCGCGCCAACCTTTATTCCAGGCTGGCCACCCGCATACTTGTACGTGTTGCCCACGCTCCTGTGCGCAGTGAAGACGATATCCTGGAACTCGCAAGGCAGACCGAATGGGAACGGTGGTTTGGCCCGGAACAAACCTTGCGGGTCGATACTTCCGCAGTGCGCAGCCCCATGAAGAGCCTGCAATACTGCAACCTGCGCGCCAAAGACGGCATTTGCGACCGTCTGCGCGAAATCGAAGGTGAGAGGCCAGATATCGATACGGTACGCCCCGACGCGCGGGTGCATCTGTTCCTGGATGAAACCTCCGCCACGCTGTACCTGGACACTACCGGTGAATCGCTCTTCAAGCGTGGCTGGCGCCTGGACAAGGGCGAGGCTCCCTTGCGCGAAAACCTGGCTGCTGGCTTGCTGGCCTTGTCAGATTGGGACCCCTCAGCCCCTTTGCTGGACCCTTTCTGCGGCAGCGGTACGTTGCTGATCGAAGCGGCCTGGGTTGCCCTTGGCGTACCCCCCGGCATCTGGCGGCCTTTCGGGTTTGAGCGCTTGCGCGGCCACGATGCCCGACACTGGCGCGACATCAAGGAAGAAGCCCGCCAGCGCATCTCCACCCGCCTGGACGCCCCGCTCATCGGGGTCGACATCGACCCAAGAGCTGTGGAAGCCGCCCGGGCCAATTGCGAACGCGCAATGCTGGCACCCGACACTATCCGTTTCGAGGTGGGCGACGCCCGCAATGTGAAACCCGATTGCGAGCCTGGGTGGGTGGTCACCAACCCGCCTTACGGCGAACGCATGCCTGGCGACGACACATTCTGGCCGCAATGGGCGGAAAATCTGAAGCACAACTATGCCGGCTGGTCGGTCAACGTGATTACCAGCGACCTGGATTTGCCCTCCAAAATGCGCCTGAAACCCCGCAGGCGCCACCCAGTTTTCAACGGCGCATTGGAATGCCGCCTGTTCAGCTTCGAAATGGTGCAAAAAAACTACCGTTCTTAGGCAAGGCTTGCTTCGACTAGGGGTTTTCCCTATAATTAGGGTATTCCCTAGGAGATGCCGCCATGAACCGCTTCGACAACTACACCACCATGACTGATGATCTCGAGCGCAAGCTCATTCAAGAAGAAATCAGTCGCCAAATGTCCTTCGTTCCGCTTTTCAACTTCAAGCAGATCGCCGGCAAAATCGCAGCACTGTTCGGCCAAGCACGTTCCGAAAGCAAGCTGGACAACTCCCTGGCAACACGTTGAGCCTTGCAAGGCTGATAGCCTGCGCTCCGTATTTCGCGCGGCTGGTTTGTTCGCCGCGCCCAAGCAGTAGCCGTAACCGCCCTTCAAGGGCGGTTTTTCTTTGTGTGCTCAGAGTTGGGCGATGAATTGGCCCGAGGCATACTTGTGTGCCGCTTTCCCCTGCGGTGCGCTGTGATGGATAATGAGCGCCTTTGCAAGAACCGATGCCACCCATGTCTGCTGAGCTGTCCCCCCCCTTTTCCACTCCGTCCCGCCTGCGGCGCTTTGCCGGCATGATGTATGAAGGGGTGCTGCTGTTCGGAATTGTCTTTGCCGCCGGCTACCTGTTCGACACTCTGACGGAAAGCCATGACGGCAATATGTTCCGGCCCGCACGTCAGCTTCTGCTGTTTGCTGCGATTGGCGTGTACTTCCTCGCCTGCTGGCGCGGCGGGCAAACCCTGCCCATGAAAACCTGGGATATACGTCTGGTGGCGCGAGATGGTAGCCGCCCTACTATGGGGCGCCTGCTCCTGCGCTACCTCCTAATGTGGCCCGTTCCATTGGCTGCAGCACTGCTGGTGAAAGGCGCTTCCATGCTTACCGGCTATACCTCCACCGATCTGCTCATCGTCTTCGCACCTTTCTGCAATTTCATCTGGACGTGGTTCGACCGTGACGGTCAGTTCCTGCACGACAGGCTGACAGGTACCCGTCTGATCGACTTCAAACAACCAAGCCGTAAATCCGGGTAAACCCTTCCCGGGTACTGGTTCGAAGCGTCCAGGCTTGCGAAGATCTGCGAACTCAGCCATGCTTTTGCTGGTTTGGCCTGCATTCCTTCATCCCGTTTCAGAGATCAAGTACCCAGATGAATGATCAGCATCCGGTTCTGTACCCTTCATATCGCTGGCTGGTGCCTGAGCAATTTAATATCGCCCAGGTTTGTTTGCAGCGATGGTCCACCAATGTGGCTGAGGGTCGCCGGGTAGCCATTCACCACGAAGACGCATACGGCGTACGATCCGACTGGTCCTATCGCCGCCTGGCAGAAGTCTCCAACCGCCTGGCCAATGGGCTGAGGAAAATGGGGGTGCAGAAGGGTGACCGGGTGGCTGTCATCATGTCCCCGCGCCCGGAAGCCGTGGCTTCCATTCTGGCCGTGCTGGGTGTGGGTGCCGTCCTGCTACCCCTATCTCCCCAATTGGGTACTGACGCGCTCGCCCTGCGTCTGCGTGACGCCGAAGCGCGCACCATCATTGCCGATGCCGGAGCGGCCCCTGAGCTGGCCTTCATCATGGAGAAATGCCCCTCCGTGCAACAGCTGGTCGGCCTGGATTTTCAGAACGATTACACACTTTCTTGGCGGACACTGCAGGCGCGGGAAACTGACGAATTCCAGGTAACCAACACGGCGGCAGCTGACCAGGCAATTCTTCTTTACACAGCTGGCACCACCGGCATGCCCAAGGGTGTACTGCATGCCCATCGGGTGCTGATTGGGGTGCTGCCGGCGTTTGTCGCCACCCAAAACTGGTATCCACTGGCCAACGACCTCTTCTG
>JAJUFI010000184.1 GCA_029263795.1 Alcaligenaceae bacterium | reverse complement strand
GGGGCGCCGGCGCCAGCGCAAGCGTTGCCAGAAGGGCTTACCCAGATCCGACGCAGACAGCAGCTTCAGGGCATCGGCCTCAATGTCAGCAACCACCGGGCCCCGTATCTTGACGGCATAATCCTGCTTGGCCTGCGGCCCAGTTTTGATCAGGTGATCTGCGCCAAAGTTGATGCCGCCGACAAAGGCTAGCTCGCTGTCCACCACTACAATCTTGCGATGCAGTCGGCGAAACAGGTTGGTGCGAAAGCCCAAGCGTTTGGGTTGAGGGTCGAAGATATGGAATCTGACTCCGGCTTCAGTAAGTGCGGAAATGAAGGAATCTGGCAGGTCTGCAGTGCCATAGCCGTCAACTGTGATGTCGATCTGCACACCCCGCCCAGCGGCCTGGAGCACCGCATCCTTCAGCGCCCTGCCCACTTCATCGTCAAAAATGATGAAGGTTTCTATCACCACGCTGCGCTGAGCTGATGCGATTGCCTCAAACACAGCGGGGAAAAACTCTTCACCATTTTCCAGGAGTTCGAAGGCGTTTCCTTCAGTCCATTTCAATGGCATAACGACACCTCCGCTGCAAGCGGCGCATGATCAGACAATTTGGCCCAGGGTTGCCTGGACAGCCGAATAGGCTTGCAGCTGTGCACGTTGCGCACGTAGATCCGATCCAGGCGAAATATGGGTAAGGTGGCAGGGAAAGTCCTCTTCAGTCGTCCACCGTCCTCGTAATGGATTTCCTTCAGTCCCGCGCAGCCCTCCAGCTTTTTCTGTGCGCGCTGACGCCAGTCGTTGAAGTCACCCGCCACAAAAAGCGGCGCTTCGCTGGGCACTTTTTCTTCTATCAGTGCGCAGAGGGATTCCAACTGAGGGCGGCGTTGATACTCCCTCAAACCCAGGTGGACACAAATGGCATGGAGATCCAGCCCCAAGGTGGGCGGCCTGATCACACAATGCAGCAGACCGCGTCGCTCGTGCTTACCTATGGAAACGTCGATGTTGTCGTAGGAGGCAATTGGAAACTTGGACAGGAGTGCATTGCCGTGGTGACCATAGGGGTAGACAGCATTGCGTCCATAGGCGAACTCCGGCCAGATGGTGTCGGCCAGAAACTCATACTGGCTGATGGTCGGCCATCGCGCCAGTCGACGCGCGTGACGGTGGTGCGCGCCCAGTACTTCCTGAAGGAAGACAATATCCGCATGAGTGGCGCGTATGGCGTCGCGCAACTCGTGCAAAATGAAGCGTCGATTGAAGAAGGTGAAGCCCTTGTGGGTGTTCACCGTCAGTATGCGCAAGGTGTTTTGGGGTTTGTCTGTACGCATGCCAGCCTGCTGTAACCGTAACAGCGCATGTCACAGCAAACCCCGTGCCGCCCAAGCGGGCGGCCCCCTGCTAGCTCAACAGCAAGGCATCGTCTGCCAGTTTTTCGCCTCGCACCCGCTCGAACATGTGAAGGAGGTCTTCCACCTCCATGCCTCGACGCTCCTCGCCGGAAACGTCAAGCACCACCTGACCCTGGTGCAGCATGATGGTGCGCTCGCCCACATCCAGAGCCTGGCGCATGCTGTGGGTAACCATCATGGTAGTGAGCTGGTTTTCTTCCACGATGCGTACGGTCTGCTGCAGAACGAAATCTGCCGTACGCGGGTCGAGAGCGGCTGTGTGTTCGTCCAGCAGCAGAATGCGCGATGGCTGCAATGCAGCCATCAACAGGCTGACGGCCTGACGTTGGCCGCCTGAAAGCAGCCCTATGCGGTCAGTCAGACGGTTTTCCAGCCCAAGCCCCAGGGTGGCCAGCCGGGCGCGGAAATCTTCCCGCATGGCGGCCTTGACGGCTTTGCCTAGCCCCCGACGCTGACCTCGCGCGTGAGCCAGCGCCATGTTTTCCTCGATGGTGAGGTCTTCACAGGTTCCAGCCATTGGGTCCTGAAACACTCGTGCCACCTGGTTGGCCCGTTCCCATACGGGTTGGCGGGTCACATCCTGACCGTTGATCACAATGCTGCCTGAATCAATGGGAATGTCACCCGAAACCGCATTCAGGAAGGTGGATTTGCCCGCCCCATTCGAGCCGATCACTGTCACGAACTGCCCCGGCGGAATATGCAGTGACAGCCCCCTCAAAGCACGGGTTTCGATCGGAGTACCCGGGTTAAACGTGATGTGAAGGTCTTTGGCTTGCAACATCTTCAGCTCCCCTTCTTACCGCGCAACCGCTGTTTGAGCATGGGCATGACCAGTGCGAAGGTGACCAGCAGTGCCGTAACCAGGTTGAGATCTTGAGCATGCAGGCCAATGAAGTCAGCGTTAAGTGCCAGTGCCACAAAGAACCTATAAAGAATGGCACCCACTATGACGGCCAGCGTGATGATGAAAAAGCGCCGCGACGGCATAATGCTTTCACCAATGATGACGGCAGCCAGCCCGATGACGATGGTACCAATGCCCATGGAAATGTCGGCTCCACCCTGGGACTGAGCAAAGAGCGCACCGGCCAGCGCACACAAGGCGTTGGACAGCGCCATGCCAGCCAGGACCCGCCGCCCGGTGGCCACGCCCTGAGCGCAGGCCATGCGTGGGTTGGACCCCGTTGCCCGCATGGCCAGGCCCACCTGGGTGGAGAAGTACCAATCGAGCAGCAGCTTGACGACCACCAGCAACAACACCAGCAACAATGGCCGGAAGATGTAGTCGCTCATCCCGTCGGGCTGCAGGACGTTGAAAACAGTGGGCTCCATGATGAGCGGAATATTCGGCCCGCCCATGATGCGCAGATTGATGGAATACAGCGCAATCATCATGAGAATGCTGGCAAGCAGGTCCATGATGCGCAGCTTGACGTTGAGCCAGCCGGTGACCATGCCCGCCAAGGCGCCCACCGCCACGGCAGCCAGCGTGGCCAGGAAAGGATCCAGACCAACACTGATCAGCGTGGCGGCAGTGGCGCCGCCCAAAGGAAAGCTCCCGTCCACGGTAAGGTCGGGAAAACGCAGGATGCGAAAGGAGATCAGCACACCCAGAGCGACCAGGCCGAATATCAGGCCGATCTCCAGTGCGCCCCACAGAGCATAAATTGACATACAGTCGGCTAAATTACTCGACGACCTTGGTGGCCGACTTGATGAAGGCTCCGTCCAGCTTTACGCCTTGTTTCTGGGCTGCGCCCGGATTCACGAAAAGCTCGACCTTGTCACTGGACTCAGAGGCGATAGTACCGGGTTTTTCGCCCTTGAGAATGCGGACGACCATCTCGCCAGTCTGTACACCAAGGTCGTAATAGTTGATGCCCAGTGCGGCGATCGCGCCACGTACCACGCTATCCGTGTCGGAGGCGATCAGCGGCACTTTGGCGTCAGTGCCCACCTTGACCAGCGCTTCGTACGCCGACACAACGTTGTTGTCGGTGTTGGTGTAAATGACATCGACCTTGCCAACCAGGCTGCGAGCGGCAGCGCCAACGTCAACGGTACGCGGAGCTGTGGCTTCGACCAGAGTCATGCCCTGAGCTGCAAGCAGTTCACGCATGGCCTTGACCACCACGACCGAGTTTGCCTCGCCCGGGTTGTAGACCATGCCCACGCGCTTGGCATCAGGCACCACCTGCTTGATGAGGTCGATCTGGCGCTCCAGGGAGAGACGGTCGGATACACCCGTGACGTTGGTGCCCGAAGGTTCCATGGAAGGTACCAGCTGTGCCGCGACAGGGTCGGTGACGGCCGAGTAAACCACGGGGATGTCCTTGGTCGCGGCGACCACGGCCTGTGCCGACGGAGTAGCAATCGCCACAATGGCGTCAGGGCGGTCACCCACGAATTTGCGTGCAATCTGCGCAGCGATGGCCGTATTGCCCTGAGCGGTCTGGTACTGCCACTTCAGCCCCTTCTCTTCCGTATAGCCGGCATCGGCCAGGGCCTGTTTCACACCATCCCTGACCGCATCCAGCGCAGGGTGCTCAACGATGGAAGTGACCGCGACGGACTGTGCCCAGGCAGGGGCATGAGCGATCAAGCCGGCTGCAAGCAAGCCGGCGGCCACGGTACGGAAAGAGATTCTGGACTGCATGAATGGCTCCTAGGCAAAAATGACTGGCTGCAATATGCCACGATAGCGCGTAAGTGTATTTGAGAACTGGAGCCTTGTCTGCCGGGAAATCCCGTGACTCTCCGGCCCAGCCGGACGCGACCTGACTTCAGGCACGTGTGGCGGCCAGTTCCTGAAGCTGCTGGAGAATATCACGCGCCCAGCGTATGGCTGGCAGCCGATATTGTCCTTCCACCTGCTCAGCCCGATCCAGGAAGTCGCCCACAGACAAATTGAAGAGATCACCCTTCACCCCGATAGCAACACGGTTGCCTTCATCTACTTCGGGCAGAACGAACACCCCTTGGGGAAAGGCCATGCGCATGGCCTTCAAATTGGGCCCGAAGCTGCTGTGATTGCCAAAGAGGTTGACGGTGATGACGCCGGATTCCCCGAGCACTCTGGCACAGTCCGCGTAGAACT
>JAJUFI010000035.1 GCA_029263795.1 Alcaligenaceae bacterium | reverse complement strand
GCCGATCGAAAGGGCAAGGCCGGCATGGGCCAGCCAGGGCACCAGTGCCGCATTGAGCAGTTGTGTGACCACCAGGCAGAGCGCAGCGATCTTGACGGGTGTACGGATATCCTGCCGCGCATAAAAAGCGGGTGCAAGAATCTTGATGGCCAACAGCCCTATCAGGCCGACGGCATAGGCCATGACGGCCAGCCGCGTCTGGGCCACATCTTCCGCATCAAACGCACCGTAATTGAACAGGGTGGCAACCAGAGCATCTGAAAAGAGTGCCAGCCCCAGGGCCGCTGGCAAACCCAGCAACAGCACCAGCCTCAGGCCCCAATCCAGCAGACGGTTGTAGGCCTCACCATCGTTCTGGGCATAGGCCCGTGACAAGCTGGGCAGCAGTACCGTGCCCAGGGCCACGCCAAGCAGGGCGGTGGGGAATTCCATCAGGCGGTCTGCGAATGACAACCAGGTGACGCTGCCGGGTTGCAGCCAGGTCGCAATGTTGGTGTTGATGAGCAGCGAGATTTGCGCCACTGACACGCCCAGAATGGCCGGCAGCATCTGTCGGAGTATGCGCCGCACGATTGGGTCGCGGCGACTTTCTGAAAAACTGGCGTTCAGCCGTGGCAGCAGTCCCATTCTGGCCAGAGCGGCCCATTGCACAGCAAGCTGGAGCACTCCGCCGGCCATCACGCCGACTGCCAGCGCGTATATGGGGGTGTCGAACCAGGCCACCAGGAAAAGGCTGGCGGCAATCATGCTGACATTCAGCAATATGGGGGTGAAGGCCGGTATGGCGTAGCGGCTCCAGGTGTTGAGAACACCTGATGCGAAGGCCACGAGCGACATGCAGACGATGTAGGGGAACATCACTCGTGTCATCCAGACGGCGGCTTCGAATTCAGTGTGTCTGGAAGCAGCCCGCAGGCCACTAGCCATCAGGCTGACCACCCACGGAGCAGCCAGGACGCCAATCAGAGTGACGGCCATGACAGCCAGGGTGAGCAGGAGCGCGACCCTGTCGAGCAGGCGCCTGACTTCATCCTGGCCGGATTTGCTGCGAAGCTCACCCAGAATGGGAACGAAGGCTTGCGAGAATGCGCCTTCGGCAAAGAGACGACGCAGCAAATTGGGTATGCGGAAGGCAACCCAGAAGGCGTCAGTCAGCGGACCGGCGCCAAAGGCGCGGGCGATCAGGACATCGCGAACGAGACCGGTGATGCGCGACAGCAGCGTGAAGCTGCTGACCGTGGCCGCCGACCGCAACAAACCCATGGCAGCCGTTTACTTCGGAGCCATGCGAATGGCGCCATCCAGACGAATGGTTTCGCCGTTGAGCATTTCGTTCGTGACGATGCTGTGGACCAGCTTCGCGTAATCTTCCGGGGTGCCAAGACGGGAAGGGAAGGGAATGCTGGCAGCCAGGGAATCCTGGACTTCCTTGGGCATGCCGAACATCATCGGGGTGCCGAAGATGCCCGGTGCAATCGTTACACAGCGAATGCCGGTCTTGGCGAGGTCGCGCGCGATTGGCAGTGTCATGCCGACGACGCCGCCCTTTGAGGCGGAATAGGCAGCCTGGCCGATCTGGCCGTCATAGGCCGCCACTGATGCAGTATTGATCAGCACACCACGTTCACCGGTGGGTTCCGGCTCATTGTTGCTCATGGCCGCCGCAGCCAGGCGGATCATATTGAATGTGCCGACCAGATTTACGTTGATGACCTTCTGGAAGAGATCAAGGGCATGGGGCCCATTGCGACCTACGGTGCGGGCTGCCGGCGCGATACCTGCACAATTGACCAGCCCGAACAGCGCACCAAGCTTCAGGGCTGCGTCGACGGCTGCCTGGCCATCGGCTTCCTGAGTGACGTCACAATGCACGAAAACCTGGCCGAGTTCCTCTGCAAGCGCCTCTCCGGCTTCGTCTTGCACGTCGGCAATGACGGCCTTGCCGCCATTTTCGACCAGCATTCGCACGGTGCCGGCACCCAGGCCAGAAGCCCCGCCGGTCACGATGAAAACCTTGTCCTTGATGTCCATCTTTTTCCTCTTGAAGTGACTGTTCTGATGCGGGGCTCACGCCTTGCCGGAAATGGCCTCGATCACGCTATTGCGAATTTCCTCGACTGAACCGAGTCCGGAAATACGGCGGTAGGCAGGAGCAGCCGGATCTCCGGACGCGGCCCATGATTCGTAGTAATCGACCAGGGGGCGAGTCTGTTCACGGTAAACCGCCAGGCGATTCCGAACCGTTTCTTCCCTGTCATCGTCGCGCTGCACCAGCGGTTCGCCGGTGACGTCGTCAATATCAGCCACTTTCGGCGGA
Organism: Alcaligenaceae bacterium; assembly: GCA_029263795.1. Lineage (GTDB taxonomy): Bacteria > Pseudomonadota > Gammaproteobacteria > Burkholderiales > Burkholderiaceae_B > Yanghanlia. The sequence continues at coordinate 18,068 of JAJUFI010000035.1, read as the reverse complement.
TTGAACTTGGTGTGATAAGAGCGACCGCTACCGGGGTGGACGCGACGCCCACTCATGCGCTCAATGATGTTTTCTTCTGGGACCACCAGCTCAACGACATAATCCAGCTTGATGCCCGCTTCCTTCAGTGCGTCAGCCTGCGGAATGGTACGGGGGAAGCCGTCAAAGAGATAGCCGTTCTGGCAATCCGCTTCCTTGAGACGATCCTTCACCAGACCGATGATGATGTCATCGGACACCAGGCCGCCGCTGTCCATAATCTTTTTCGCCTCGATGCCGAGGGGGGTTTGTGCCTTGACGGCCGCACGCAGCATATCGCCTGTGGAGATCTGGGGGATCCCAAACTTCTCGGTGATGAAGGCTGCCTGAGTTCCCTTGCCCGCTCCGGGGGGGCCTAGCAGAATCAAGCGCATGTATTCCTCCTGGGTAAAAAGTGGTTCTGGATTATGCCGCAATGCAACAAATTATGCAGTAATTGACCGCAAAATTCTGCCAACTTCAGGGGTTAAACCCTAGTCGAACAGGCCAGACGGACGCGTTCAAGATCTTCAGGCGTATCCACCCCGGCTTCCGGACGCGACTCGGTGACGTGCACGGCGATGGTATGGCCGTTTTCTAGTGCGCGCAATTGTTCGAGTGACTCCCACTGTTCTAGAGGGCCTTGGGGAAGATTGCCGAACTGACGCAGAAAGCCCGCCCTATAGGCGTAAAGCCCTATGTGGTGCAGGGGGCGCAGGCCAGGGGGAAGCGCATCGCGCTCGTGGGCGAAGGCATCCCGCGCCCAGGGAATGGGTGCACGGGAAAAATAGAGTGCATACCGGCTCGCGCTGCAGACGACTTTGACGGCGTTGGGATTGAACAGCGTACCAATATCTGTGATGTGGCTGGCGCAGGTGGCGATGGATGCGGTTTGCTCACGTTGCAGTAGACGGGCCACGGCATCGATGAGCTGAGGGTCGACCAGCGGCTCGTCACCCTGAACATTGACCAATATGGCTTGTTCGGGCAGGTCGAGTATTTCGACTACCTCTGCCAGCCGGTCCGTGCCGCTGGGGTGATCGCTACGTGTCAGAATGGCCTCGAAGCCGTGTTCACGGCTAGCTGCAACCACGCTGGGCGCATCCGTGGCGACGATGACGCGGCTTGCGGCGGATGCGCGGGCCCGCTCTGCGGTGTGAACCACCATGGGCTTGCCTGCGATTTCAAGCAGGGGCTTGTTGGGCAGTCGGGTGGATGCCAGACGCGCCGGCACGACGGCGATGAAGCTCATGACCGGGAGTCGGGCTGGGAAGTTTCAGCACCTTCATCGCCGCTGGGCGGCGGCTCGGACGAGGTGCGTGAGGCGGGGTTGATTTCGCGGGCCTCACCTTCCAGCAGAATGGGCACCCCATCACGGATGGGAAATGCCAGACGGTCTGCGCGGCAGACCAGTTCCTGGCGTTGCCGGTCATAGCGCAAGGAGCTCTTGCAGACCGGGCAGACGAGAATTTCTAGCAATCGAGATTCCATGGGCGGCCCTGGTAACGGGAATGAGATCAAAAGTCCGAGTTTAGTGCTTCTGCGCGCGTCGAGGCGAGCTTGCTGGCAGAAATGGCGCGCAGCATCTCATGGGCGAGTTCAAGCCAGCCCGGGTCGGAAAACCTTGGGCCCGGGTGAACACAATAGAGCCGGGCGTCGGCGAGTTTTCTGCATTTGACTGCATCCTTGGGCGTGATGAGTATGCATTCGGCCTTGATCCCCTGGAAGGGTGACGTTTCAAAGGCATGGTGGTCGGGCAGGGCAAGCGTCTGCTGGAGATCAAGGCCCTGGTGTCGCAGCATCCCGAAGAAGCGTTCGGGGTGCCCGATGGCGGCAGCGGCGGCACATGTCGCCCCTGTGTGCCCACTGAGCCAGCTCTGCCAGCTCTGGCGAGCACCACTGACCAGATGCTCCACTTCCTGTGGCTCCATGTTCATCTCCACCACGTGAGCCATGGTGGAAGGCAGGGGAGGTGCAGAGTCACCCGGGAGCAGGTTGTTGATGATGAAATCTACAGTTTCAAGCCGCCTTGCCGGTTCCCGCAGAGGGCCTGCAGGCAATAGCCTGCCATTGCCGATGCCCCGTACATCCTGAACGACTATCTCCAGGTCGCGCCCCAATGCCAGATGTTGAAGACCATCGTCGCTAATGACCACATCGACCTTTGGAAATTGGCGACGCAGGCGTCTAAGGGCGGCCGGGCGGTCCGGGTGTACACAGACGGGAGCCCCTGTGGCGGTGGCTATGAGAGCGGGCTCGTCGCCATATTCTGCCGGGTCCAGCTCGCCCTGGCCCGTTCTGGGCTTGTCTCCGCTGTCGGAGCCATATCCACGGCTGATAATGCCCGGGGTCCAGCCGCGACTTTGCAGCGCCTGGGTCAGGGCGATCACTACCGGGGTCTTGCCGGTACCGCCCACATAAAGATTTCCGACAACCACTACCGGCAGGGGGTCGTGATACACAAGTTCTGGTCTGCGCTCATAAGAGGCTCTGCGCGCGGAGATGATGGCACCGTACATAAGGGACAGTGGCCGCATCAGGCGGCTGAACAAGCCGTTCCTCCCCCATTCACGGTGCAGTGCAGCTTCCAGCCCGGCCTTCATTGTGAAGCCTGGGTGGAAAAATGAACCCGCTCCAGGCCCACCGTGCGCGCAGCCTCCATGGCGCGCACCACCGCTGCATGAGGTGCGCGGGCGTCAGCGTCTATGACGAGTACCCGCTGATCAAGGGCTGAAGTGCCTGTCTCGACAGCCACCGCCAAGCGCAGCGCATCGCTGAGGTCTGCGACAGTGGTGCCCGATAGCAGTTGCCCCTGAACTGCATACAGGCCATCGTGGCTGATGGCGATGCGCACGGCATCCTGTTGGAGGGCCTCTGCGCTGGCGCGCGGCAAGGTCAGCTTCAACTGCTGATACCGGTTGAAGGAGGTGGTGGCGGCCAGAAAGATGAGTATCACCAGCAGAACGTCGATGAGCGGGATGAGATTGATCTCGAGATAATCATCCGCCTGCTGCTTGCGGAAATTCATGTTGCCGCCCCACGGTCAAGCAGTCGGCTCAGCGCACTGGCCTCACGTTCCATGCGATGCAGGAAGTGGTCCACCCGCGAACGGAAATACCGGTGGAAGATCAGGGCGGGAATGGCGATGATTATGCCGAAGGCCGTGTTGTACAAGGCAATGGAGATGCCCCGAGCCAGCTGGGCAGGGTCGCCCCCAGCTGGGGTATAGGAAGCGAATATTTCTATCATGCCGACGACTGTACCGAACAGGCCCATCAGCGGGGCCACCACGGCGATTGTGGCAAGGGCGGGCAGGTAGCGATTGAGCTGCTGCGCGACATCCTTGCCCACATCTTCCACGGCGATCTGGCGCCCTTGGGCGGACTCGTGCTTGTTGACCAACACTTCCGCCAAGACCCGGCCCAGAGGCGAGGAACCTGCCAGACGAACGATGGCTTCGGAATCGTCATTGCGCTGGCGGACGATTTCCAGGACCTGGCTTGGGAGGCGCGGCGGCAGCACCCTGGCACTGCGCAAGGCGAGCAGACGTTCGATGATGATTGCCAACCCCACAACGGAGGTGCATATCAGGAGCCAGACCGGCCAGCCGGCAGCGTGTATGAGGTCAAGCATCTGTAGTGTCCGGTACGAGATGAAGCTGCATTCTACAACCCTGTCGAGAGGCAGTTAAGGCGCAGGTGCGCCTGAGTGGCGGGGAGAAGTCAAGCGCGTGGCAGCGACAGACTTCTAACCATGGCAGAGAGGCGGGGGCCGACTTCATCGCGCAATATGTCTGCGGGCAGCAAGTCTGCCGGCCCGCCGCAGCTCATGACAAAAACCCCTTCGCCCGATATGGCGCTGAAAGCCGTGGCAACGGCGTTAATGCCTGGCTTCCAGTCTCCTATCCCGTAGCAGCAACCGGATTCCTGGAAGTCTGCGCAGGCCTGGTCCAGTATGGCATCCATGCCGTTGGGCAATTCCAGCGATGCCAGTAGCCGTTCACGCTCAGAGGGCGCGAGGCAGGCCAGATAGGTGCGGCCCATGGTGCTGTTCATGTCCATTCTGTGACCGACCGGCAGCCTCAGATACAGGGCAGACGAGCCATGAATGGCTTCCACGTAAACCATGGCGCGTCCGTCGAAAGTGCCCAGCGCAACTGCTGCGCCCGTTTCACGCGCAAGCGTTTCCATCAGGGGGCGGGCCAGGGCCCGGACCTCAAGGTTGGCCAGGCAACCATAGCCCAGCTCCAGTACGCCGTAGCCGGGTGAGTAACGACCGCTTTCGGCGTCGTAACGCAGATAACCCAGGGTGAGGAGGGTGTAGACCAGCCGGCTGACCGTGGATCGCGCCAGCCCGGTGCGTTCGGCAATCTCAATGTTTCCGAGTGACCGCACCCCGGGTTCAAAGCATCTCAACACACTCAGGCCACGGGCCAGAGCCTCGACGAAGTCGGGAGAGTTGCGCGAGGGGGTGTCAACCGACCGCTTGCGCCGGGCGGGCCGCCGCTGGCCGGACGACCCAATATCTTCGATTTTCGATTGCATTCGCAGTTCCCCTCATATATATTTTCTTTAACGAAAACAGGATTGAATTCCATTATACGGAATTCAAGCCGGCTGCACCAAAAAGTTTCTCAGCTTCACCTCATCAGCCCAGGAGATAGTCATGTTCAAAAAGACGTTGAAGCTTGCGGTGGCAGGCTTGCTTGCAGCCATGGTGGCTGCTCCGGCAGCGGCCGCGTATCCGGAGCGCGCCATCACCATGGTCACGCCCTTCCCGGCAGGAGGCGCCACAGACGGCTTGGCGCGGCTTTTGGCGGAGCATATGTCGAGCAAGTTGGGGCAGTCGGTGGTTGTGGAAAACCGGGCGGGTGCGGCGACCACCATCGGGGCTTCTCAGGTGATGCGGGCAGAGCCAAATGGCTACACCATATTGCTGGCCACCAACTCCACTCTGGTCACCAATCGTTTTCTATTCAAGACGCTGTCCTATGACCCGGACGCCTTTGCTCCCATCGGCATGATCGGAGTGGGGCCCATGGTCCTGCTGTCCAGCAAGAAGCACGGGTTCAAGTCGCTCGCCGACGTTGTCCAGGCAGCCAAGAAGAAGCCTGGTTCGTTAAGTATCGCTTCCTTTGGTTCGGGCACCTCTTCACATCTGGCTGCCGAGTACTTCCAGAAAGTGGCTGAGGTCGAACTGCTGCATGTGCCTTTCAAGGGTTCAACCCAGGCCTTGCCACAGCTGATCAGCGGGGACGTCGACCTGTTCTTCGACATGGTTTCCACCGGCATGCCGCAGGTGCAGGGCGACAAGGTCAACGTTCATGCCATCACCAGCCGCCAGCGCATGTCTTCCTTGCCTGACCTTCCCACCGTGGCCGAATCCTATGAGGGTTTTGAGATCACGGCCTGGTTCACTCTTGTGGCTCCTCCAGGAACGCCGCAATCGCATACCGAAGTGATAGGGAAGGCGTTGAAGGAAACGCTGGCCGATCCCGAAGTGCGCAGCCGTATGCTGGCAATGGGCATCGAACCTTCCGACGGCAGCCCTGCCGCGTTGTCAGCGCAAATCAAGCAGGAACTGCCCATCATCGAATCATTGGTCCAGCGCGCCAATATCGCCATTCAGTAATTTCGGGCGCTCCGGCGCCCTTTTTTCAATACCGAGACTCCAAGATGTCAGTTCAAACTTTTTGGGAATTTCCCCATCTCAGCCGGCGCATGCCGGTACTCGCAGCAAACGTCGTGGCAACCTCGCAGCCGCTTGCGGCGCAGGCAGGGCTGCGCATGTTGCTCAAGGGCGGGAACGCCGTGGATGCCGCACTCGCTGCGGCCATAACGCTGACGGTCGTGGAGCCGGTGATGAACGGCATCGGCGGAGACGCCTTCGCCCTGATCTGGGATAAGGGCCGGCTGCATGGCTTGAATGCATCCGGAAGGGCTCCGCAAGCCTGGACAACAGAATATTTCGCCGGTCGCAGCAGCATGCCGGAAATCGGCTGGGATACGGTAACCGTTCCCGGTCAGGTGGCTGGCTGGGTGGAGCTTTCCCAAAAATTCGGGCGCCTGCCCTTTGCAGAATTGTTTGAGCCGGCCATTCACTATGCGCGGGAAGGGTTTCCTCTTTCACCGACCATCGCGCGGCAGTGGGCCGGTCAGGCGCCCCTGCTGAAGGATCAACCGGGGTTCGCGCAGGCCTTTCTGCCGCAGGGCGAGGCACCGGCAGCCGGGTCAGTATGGCGGTTTCCCGACCAGGCGGCGACACTTCAACGCATCGCCGACACCCTGGGCCGCGACTTCTACGAGGGTGAACTGGCCGACCGTATCGCGCGGTTTGCCCAGGAGACCGGGGGTGCCATCACACGTGAAGACCTGGCGGCCCATCGCTGCGATTGGGTGGAACCCATTTCCATGTCTTACCGCAGTGATTTCGCCCTGCATGAAATACCGCCAAACGGCCAGGGCATTGCCGCACTGATGGCCCTGGGCATGCTGGACAATTTCGACCCGCCAACAGACGGCGACCCTCACTCCCATTTCCATATGTCCATCGAGGCCATGAAACTGGCCTTTGCGGATTTGCACGAGCATGTTGGCGACCCGGCCACCATGGGCGAACTCACCAGCCAGTTGCTGGACAAGGACTATCTGCGTCGCCGGGCCGCGCTGATCAACCCGCAAAAGGCCGTGGATGCAGCCCCGGGGCTGCCAGGCCAGGGCGGCACGGTTTATCTGACCGCCGCTGACTCTGAAGGGATGATGATCTCCTTCATTCAGTCCAACTACCACGGCTTCGGGTCGGGTGTGGTCGTGCCAGGTACAGGCATCGCACTGCACAACCGCGGCCGCAGCTTCTCGCTCAACCCTCAACACCGCAACCGAGTCGGTCCGGGCCGGCGCCCGATGCACACCATCATCCCCGGTTTCATCACGCGTCAGGGTCAACCATTCGCCAGCTTTGGAGTCATGGGCGGAAACATGCAGGCGCAGGGCCACCTGCAGATGATGCAGCAGCTGGTGGATCTGGGGCGTAACCCTCAGGCAGCAGTCGATGCTCCGCGATTCAGGGTGGAAGCGGGCCCCAAGGTCATGCTCGAAGCGCACACGCCCGCCGCAGTGCTGGAGGTCTTGCGCGAACGCGGCCATACACTGGACCCGCGTCCGGCGGACAGCCTCGATTTTGGATCGGCACAAGTTATTCAACGCCTGCCGGAAGGTGGGTATATTGCAGCATCGGACCCTCGTCGCGATGGGCAAGCGGTGGGCTACTGATCACACTTGCAGCAACTTCACTCATGAGGAGACAACATGAAAAAACTGGGTACTACAACTCGCGCCATCCTCGGCCTCGGCCTGCGCGCGACCGTGGCGGCGCTGGTCACGTTGGGAGCTGCGCAGGCAGCGGGCTTTCCCGCGCAACCGGTAACGCTGATTGTTCCGTTCCCGCCGGGCGGCACCACCGACATTGCCGCGCGCACCATGGCTCAGGCCATGGAGAAGGCACTGGGCCAATCCATCGTGGTCGACAATCGTGCGGGAGCTGGCGGCAACATAGGCATGGCAGCCGTGTCGCGAGCCAAGGCGGACGGCTACACCATCGGCATGGGCACCATCGGCACACAGTCCATCAACCAGTTTCTCTACAAGGACATGGCTTTTGATCCAACCAAGGATTTCGAGCCCATCGCCCTGGTCATGACCACGCCGAACGTAATCGCGGTGAATACAGCGTCCGACATAAAGAGCATGCAGGATCTCGTCGAGGCCGCCAAAACCCGCAAACTCAGCTACGCATCACCGGGTGTGGGTTCTTCCGTGCATCTGACCGGCGCCTATCTGGAGCAGGTGCTGGGTGTGGAGATGCTGCACGTCCCATTCAAGGGCGTCGCCAATTCCATGCCGGCACTGATCGGCGGCCAAGTGGACGTGCTGCTCGATAACCTGCCCAGTACACTCGCCCAACTGAAGGATGGCTCCAAGGTGCGCGGTATTGCGGTCACGTCGGCAGAACGTTCGCCCTCCGTACCGGATGTTCCTACTGTCGCAGAAACTGCTGTGCCGAATTTCTCGGTAACGGCATGGTTTGCACTTTATGCGCCCAAGGGTACGCCTGAGGAAGCACTGAACAAACTGACGGACGCCGCGCGTCAGGCACTGTCCTCCAAGGAGGTACAGGATCGCTTCCAGACCTTGGGCGCACAGGCCGGCAACCTGTTCCGTGAAGATCTTCGCAAGTTCGAGCAGGAAGAGCGTGAGCGTTGGAGTACGCTCGTGAAGGAACGCAATATTTCCACGCAGTAAGCGTGACGCAATTCGATTGGAAAGGTGTTTAGGTGAACAAGCTTGAGACGATGAATGGCGCGGACATGCTCTGCGATACCTTGTTGGCGAACGACGTTGACGTATGTTTCGCCAACCCCGGGACTTCCGAAATGCACTTTGTAGCAGCACTGGACCGTCGTCCGGAAATGCGCTGCGTACTGGGGCTTTTTGAAGGGGTGGTGACGGGGGCCGCTGATGGCTATGCCCGTATGGCAGACAAGCCGGCAGCCACCCTGCTGCATCTGGGGCCGGGCATGGCCAACGGCCTGGCGAACATGCACAACGCGCGTCGGGCCAATACGCCCATGGTCAATGTCGTGGGCGAGCATGCCACGCATCATCTCAAGAACGATGCACCCTTGCACAGTGATATCGAAAGCCTGGCTCGGCCCATGTCTCACTGGGTGCATCGCATCCGTTCGGCAGACGATGTCTCGCCGGCGGCTGCGGCAGCCATTGAAGCGGCCACCGCCGAGCCAGGCGGTGTCACAACCCTGATTTTGCCTGCTGATGCAGCGTGGCAGCCTGCCGTTCCTGGCGTACACAAGGCACGTCGCATCCCCACGCCACAGGTGGATCAGGCCACTGTCGACCACGTAGCCGCCCGTCTGCGCAACGGACGCAAGACCGTCATCCTGCTCTCGGGCAAGGCGCTCAGGGCCGGCCCGCTGGAAATGGCTGCCCGAATCGCCGCCCGCACCGGGGCCCGTCTGATGGCTCAGCAGGCCAATGGCCGCATCGAGCGAGGAGCCGGCCGGGTGCCCATCGAGCGTGTGCCTTTCCCGGTGGATGCAGCATTGAAGGCACTGGAGGGAACCGAACAGCTCATTCTTGTGGGTGCCCGTGTGCCCGTGGCGTTCTTCGCCTATCCCGGCAAACCGGGAGTGCTCATTCCGGAAGACTGTGAAGTCATCACCCTGGCTCCGTCCACGCATGACCTGCCGGCAGCTCTGGAACAGCTGGCCGACGCAGTGGGCGCAACTTCTCAAGCCATACAGGTCGCAGAACGCGGCTCTCTGGAGTTGCCCACCGGCAAGCTCGACGCCAGCGCCGTCATACAGGCAATTGGCGCGCTTTGCCCGGAAAACGCGGTCATATGCGACGAATCAGTCAGCTCCGGGCGCGATTCTTTCAAGTGGACGTGGAATGCAGCCCCGCACGACTTTCTGCAGATCACGGGGGGTGCCATTGGCATCGGAATTCCGCTCGCCACGGGGGCTGCTGTGGCTTGCCCGGACCGCAAGGTGATTCTGATGCAGGCGGACGGCAGCGGAATGTATACGCCGCAGGGCCTGTGGACGCAGGCTCGGGAGGAACTCGATGTGGTCACCATCATCTTCGCCAACCGTCGATACGCAATTTTGCAGAACGAGTTGCGCATGATGGGCGCAGGAGAGCCAGGGCGCAACGCGCGTCGCATGCTTGATCTCGATACCCCCGCACTTGATTGGGTGAGCATGGCGCGGGCAATGGGCGTGGAAGCCGCCAGGGCAGATGATGCCTCCACCTTTGTCGACCTTCTGCGTTCGGCGATGTCGCGCAAGGGCCCCTTCCTGATCGAAGCCCTTGTATAGTTGACGGCGCTTCACTTTTTAGCTGGAAAAAAATCAATGAGCACACAAAGCAAGCTGCGTCAGAGCGACATCACTCACCATCTTCACCCATACACCAATGCCGTGAAGCACGAGCAGGTGGGGCCTCGCATCATTGACAGAGGCGAGGGCATTTACGTGTTTGACGACCAGGGAAACAAATACATTGAAGGCATGGCCGGGCTGTGGAGCGTGGCGGTCGGCTTCAATGAACAACGCCTGGTGGATGCCGCGACGCGCCAGATGGCTAAGCTGCCCTTCTACCACACCTTCAGTCACAAGAGCCACACACCCTCGGTTCAGCTGGCTGAAAAGCTGGTGCAGCTCACCGAAGGAAAGATGCGCGCCGCCTTCTTCACCAATTCGGGGTCGGAGGCGAATGACACCGTCATCAAGATGGTCTGGTACTACAACAACGCCCTGGGTCGCAGCGCGAAGAAGAAGATTATCGCTCGCAACAAGGGCTACCACGGCGTAACCGTCGCTTCCGCCAGTCTGACGGGTCTTGCTCCGAATCATCGCGGCTTTGATCTGCCTCTGCCACAAATGAAACATGTCAGCTGCCCCCATTTTTATCGTGAGGGCAGGGAAGGCGAGAGCGAGGCAGATTTCGCCACACGCATGGCGGATGAACTCGAAGCCCTGATTCTGAAGGAGGGCCCGGACACTGTCGCTGCCTTCATTGGAGAACCTGTGATGGGAGCGGGCGGTGTCATCATTCCACCGGAGACCTACTGGGACAAGATTCAGGCAGTCTGCCGCAAGTACGATGTGCTGGTGGTGGCAGATGAAGTCATCACGGGCTTTGGGCGCCTTGGCACCATGTTTGGTTCACAGAAGTTTGGCATTGAACCGGATATCATGGTGGTGTCCAAGCAAATTACATCGTCCTACCAACCCCTGGCCGCCGTGCTGCTCAGCGAATCTCTGCACAACGTCATCACACGGTACTCCGGAGAGCTGGGCGTCTTCGGCCACGGTTACACCGCCAGCGGACACCCCGTGGCGACGGCTGTGGCGCTGGAGAACATCCGCATCATCGAAGAACGTGGCCTGGTGGAGAATGCAGCGCGTTCCGGGGAAGTGCTGCAGTCTTCACTCAGGGCTCTGGCAGGCCATCCCATGGTCGGGGAAGTCCGTGGCACGGGGCTGATTGCCGCGGTCGAACTAGTGGCTGACAAGCAGACCAAGCGTCCTTTCGACCCACTGGGAAAAGCCGGCGCTGCAGTTTTCGAGCGCGCCCATGCTCACGGTCTGATCGTCCGTGGTATTCAGGACAGCATTGCCTTTTGCCCGCCTCTCATCATTACCGAAGATCAAGTGCGAGACATGGTTGAGCGCTTTGTTCGCACACTGGAAGACGTGCAGAAGCAACTGGATTGAAGAGCTCCTTCAGGTCTTTGCAAAATCCTCTATGCTATCGGGCGAGGGCGTATGGAAGCCCTCGCCCGTTGCATTTTGCAGGGTCTGGTTTGGCTGGCAAGCCGTGAAAGTGGCGTGGTTGCTAGTGTTCGGGAAGGTATCCACAGAAACTGTGGATAATTCTGTGGGCAAACCTGTGAAGTGCCGCATTTTTGTTGAACTGGCGGTTCATTGGTCAAATATCAGCCAGCAGCCGAAATTTTAAAATATTCTTAAAAATCAAATATTTAAAACGTGTTTGTGAAGCTTTGCTTGACGTGATGCCCATACGGGCGTGTATTTAAGCCTTTTTTGCATTTCGATGACAGCTGTGGACAGCGTGAACCAATGACCTCTGTTTTTCCGCCCATTTCGTCGTTTTCCGGTGGGGACGAGCCTGTACTGACCGTCAGTCAGCTCAACCGGCGCGTAGGGCAGTTGCTGCAATCTTCCTTCAGTCGCATCTGGCTGAAAGGGGAAATATCCAACTTCACGCAGGCAGCCTCAGGCCACTGGTATTTTTCCATCAAGGATGAACGTGCTGCGGTACGCGCAGTGATGTTCCGCGGGCGCGCTCAGACGGTCGGCTTCGTGCCCAGAGCTGGTGAGCGTTGCGAGTTCCGCGTCACGGTTACCCTCTACGAGCCCAGGGGCGATTATCAGGTGCAGGTTGAGGCCATGCGCCGGGCAGGCCTGGGCGACCTCCATGAGGCATTTCTTCGTCTGAAGCAGAAACTTGAAGCGGAAGGGCTTTTCGCCCCAGAACGGAAGAAGCCTCTCCCACGCCACCCGCGCAGCATCGGCGTGGTGACATCCTTGGCCGCGGCGGCCCTCAGGGACGTTCTGACAGCCTTGAAACGGCGGGCGCCTCATGTGGAGGTGATCGTTTACCCGGCGGCAGTTCAAGGCACTGAGGCTCCTGCTGAACTCGTTCAGGCGCTTCGCACGGCAGTGGAGCGTAATGAAGTGGACACGCTGTTGCTGGTCAGGGGAGGCGGGAGTCTGGAAGACCTGTGGAGCTTCAATGACGAAACCCTGGCCCGAACCATTGCAGGCAGCCCGATCCCGGTCATTTCCGGTGTTGGCCACGAAACTGATTTCACCATCGCCGACTTTGTCGCTGATCTGCGGGCGCCTACCCCAACTGCCGCCGCGGAACTTTGCTGTCAGCCGCGCAGCGAATGTCTAGCGGCTGTCGAAGCAGCCCTGAGGGTGCTGACCCTTCGCCAGATGCGGCTCATTGAAACCGCGTCGTTGCGGCTCGACCGGGCCCGCGCGGGTCTGGTTTCGCCGCGGCAGAGGCTGGCTCAGCAAGCGCAGCGCATGGAAGCATTGCAACGCCGTCTCGATCATGCCATTGTCCGCAAGCTGGAGCGCCATTCGAACGGGCTCTCCATGTTGTCCACACGCCTTGAGGCTTGTCGTCCCCGCATAGAGGAACAGCGGCGTACCCTGGTGCGTTTGTGCCAGGTACTGGAGCGTTCGGTCTCAGCCGACGTTCAGCGCCGTCGCCAAAGGCTGGCATCCTTGGTGCAGACCCTGGAAGCGCTGGGTCCGCGCAGTGTGCTGGAGCGCGGATATGCGATTGCACGGGATGCAGACGGGAAAATCATAAAAAATGGGTTAGACTTAAAAGTTGGTGAGACGCTGCAGATCGAGTTTGGGCGTGGAAGTGCCCAAACCCGGGTTCTGGCGACGCACGGCCTGCTCTAGGCCGTCTCCGGGCGTCCTCCCGGCGTTCTGACGATCGCGTCCAAAGTGTCGCAAGAGCGGCACTCGGCCCTCGAGGCCGGCAGTGTATTCATTGAACTGATTCGCTACTTATAGAAGGGCAAAGAACATGGCATTTACGCTCCCCCCGCTTCCCTACGAGATGAATGCGCTCGAGCCGCATATCTCCAAGGAGACCCTTGAATACCATTACGGCAAGCATCATCAGACATACGTCACGAATCTGAATAATCTGATCGCCGGTACCGAATTCGAAACCGCTTCTCTGGAAGAAATCGTACGCAAGTCCTCCGGTGGCCTGTTCAACAACGCCGCCCAAGTCTGGAATCACACCTTCTACTGGAACTGTCTGTCCCCCAATGGCGGTGGTCAGCCCGACGGCGCCTTGGCAGAAGCCATCAACGCCAAATGGGGCAGCTTCGACGCCTTCAAGGAAGAGTTCAATAAGCAGGCTGCTGGCAACTTCGGTTCGGGTTGGACCTGGCTGGTCAAGAAGGCCGACGGTTCCGTGGACATCGTGAATACGAGCAACGCTGCCACACCGTTGACAACCGCCGACAAGCCCCTGCTGACCTGTGACGTTTGGGAACACGCTTACTACATCGACTACCGTAATGCACGTCCCAAGTATCTGGAAAGCTTCTGGAGCCTGGTGAACTGGAAGTTCGTCGCCGAGAACTTCGCCTGAACGGGCAAACTGGTGTGAATTGAAAAGCAGCCGGTGCGTGAGCACCGGCTGTTTGCTTATGGGCGGCCGTTTTGCCGGGCTTACGTTACACCGGCCTGAAGTTGGCCCAGGGTCATAACTCGCCCTGGGGGTGTAGGCCGCACGATCAGTCCATGCTGGGGGGAAAGCGGCGGTACCACATGCCGTAAACCGAGCAGGCAGCGCAGTAACCGAAAGCCCATTCAAGTGTAGTGAAAACCATCAGTACCACGCAGGGAAGCTTCCATAGATCACTGCCCAGTGCATACGCAACCACGGAAACCAGGCTGGCCACGAACAGGACCTTGTTTGCAAACATCTTTGCCCCGGCATTTTCTTTCTTGCCGGCGCAGCCCAAGGCTTCGAAGCTCTTTGACCACAGAATATGGGCGGGACACTTGTAATGGCCGATGAACCCGCGCACCAGGCCCTGCACGACGAGAATGGCCATCAGCCAAGGGGTATAGAGCAGACTGGCGCCACAGATCAGGAAATTCACGAACGCTTCAAATCGCGTGACGTTTGACCAGACTGGGGGAAGATCGAATCGGAGCATGACAAACCTAACGGAAAGTTTAGGAAACGCGTTTAGTATATTAGAAAAGACTAAATTAGAAAACGGTAACATAATTGGGATTCCGGAAGCTTGCCGCCAGGCGGGTCATGTGGGGGAATCACCGCCTTCACGAAAACTGGCATCTGGCTGATAATTGGCCGCGCCCAGCCTTCACAGAGAACTCCGACAATGTGCCTGTCTGGCTCCCCACCCCGTGATTCCTTGAGTCCGTCCGCCCCTCGTGCGATGTTGCGCACTCTCGCGGCAGCGCTGTTCGCGGTCGCGTCACTTGGTGCCTGCGATGGCGGCCACAGCAACGCCATTCCTGTGCAAGGTCCGCTGGAGCTGACCATCCTGCACATCAACGATCACCATTCGAATCTTGAGGAAAAGGCCAGAACCTTGCGCCTGAAGAACGCCTCCGGCGCAACGCAATCGGTCTCGGTCAGCGCGGGGGGCTTCGCACGTGTGGTGTCGGCGTTTGCCGAGCTTTCGCAAAGGCGTGAGCATGTCATCAAGCTGCATGCTGGAGACGCCCTGACCGGCACACTTTATTTCAACCGGGCGGGCGAGCTGGGTGAAGCAGACGCAGCAATGATGAGCCTGGTTTGTTTCGATGCCTTTACCTTGGGGAATCACGAATTCGACAAGGGGGACAGCAGTCTGGCCAACTGGTTGACACTGCTGCACTCCGGGGAATGCCAGGCCCCCATCTTGAGCGCCAACGTGCAGTTTGGCGCCAGCTCCGCCCTGCACCCCAGCCGGGCACCTGTACCAGTATCCCCCTTCACGGTGGTGGAACGGGGTGGGCAGAAAATCGGCATCGTGGGCCTGACCATTGCGGAGAAGACCAAGGTTTCATCCAGTCCGGATCCGGACACGCAGTTTGAAGACGAAGCCACTGCCGCACAACGCGCCATTGATACGTTGCGAGGGCAGGGTGTCGATAAAGTCATCGTCCTGAGCCATATCGGGTTTGAACATGACAAACGCATCATCCCGCAATTGTCGGGCGTAGATGTTGTGGTCGGTGGGGATTCCCACTCTCTGCTAGGCCCTGGGGAGCTGGAGTCATACGGCGTGGCCAGTCCGGCAGCTCCCTATCCCGAGCTGCTACACAATGCAGAGGGCGACCCAGTCTGCGTGGTGCAGGCTTGGGAATATGCACAAGTCGTGGGTGAACTGAAGGTCAGCTTTGACGAATCAGGCCGGGTGCTAGCCTGCGAGGGTACCCCTCATCTACTGATTGGCGATGATTTCACGCTTCAGGGCAAAGCGGTTGATGTGAAGGACGACATCGCCTTCCGGAAAGACATCGAACGCAGCGGGTTCCTGCGCATCACTCAAGCTGATGCTCGGGCTATGGAAGTACTGCAGCCATATAGGGAAAGTGTGCAGTCCTACAAAGAGACGGTTGTGGCTAATGCACCGCAGGAACTTTGCTCGCGGCGTGTGCCCGGGGGGCCGGGTACCCCCGATTACGGCCGTTCCAGCCCGGAATGCAATGAGCGTGGGAGCGTCAGCATACGGGGCGGAGACATCCAGCAGTTGGTAGCCCATGCTTATGTGGAAGTGGCTGAGACGCACTATGGCGGCGCGGACATTTCTTTACAAAGTGCAGGCGGTGTCCGTATTGCCCTGCAGGGGGCAATCACCGCTGCGGATATCCTGGAGCTACTGCCTTTTGACGGAAAGCTGTGGCGGCTCGACCTTACCGCAGCGGAAGTCCGGCAAATGGTGGAGGAGGGGCTGGAGGCGGTTCTGGGGCCAAACGGGACATCAGGGGCTTACCCGTACACTGGGGGCTTGCGCTTCGATGTTGATGCAACCAAGCCAAAAGGGGCTCGCGCGAGCAACTTTGAATACTATCATCGCCCATCAAACAGCTGGCTGCCTCTGGACGAGACGCGGCACTACCGACTGTTTGCACTTACCTTCAACGCCACCGGGGGAGATGGCTACGAAGTGCTGGCAAAGGTTCCTGCCGAACGACGCATGGATGTTGGTGTTCAGGACGTAGACGTTTTCCTCACCTACGTGGAAAGCCTGCCCAAGGGGGCCGATGGCCTGCCTGTGCTGCAAGCGCTCGATGAGTCCTTCTACAGCACTAAATCGTTCAGGTACTAGTTCTGGTTGCGGCCGTGGGCGAACTCTTTCTGAAAAAAGGCTCCGGTCGCAGTCACTCCGATCGGGCTCGTAGCCGCAATTTTCATGGCAAACCCGTGATGCGGCTTCCAGGTCGTATGCTGTTTTTCGCGAACCAGCCTTGCTCCATTTCCAGGGCATAGCGGGCTGGTGCCAGGGCGCAATGCGCATCCAGTGCCAGGGGCTCCATATCGGCCAAGTTGATGATTTCGCCCCTGGCACTGATGAAGGCAATGGATAGAGGTAGCGGGGTGTTCTTCATCCAGAAGCAATATTGTGACGTTTCCGGGAACACGAACAGCATCCCATGGTTGGGCGGCAGACTTTCCCGGAACATCAAGCCGCGCGACCGGCTGGCATCGTCGGCGGCGACTTCAGCAGTTACTGGCTGATTGCCGACTTGCAACCGGATAACAGGCAGGGTTTCGGCTGCCGCCGGAAGAAAAGCGCTAATGCTTCCCAGAACCAGTGCACAAAAAAAACGAACAGGGCTAGAAAGCCCTGTAACTTTACGGGTTCCGAACATTATCTAATTGTATTTGAAGCCCGAGATCGGAGCCGGGATGGTAAGCGCGAAGGGTCAGGCCGCGGTAATATTGAGTGCTTGCTTGCCCTTTGGCCCCTGGGCGATTTCAAATTCGACTTTCTGACCTTCTTTGAGTGTCTTGAAGCCATTCATCTGGATGGAGGAAAAATGTGCAAACAGATCTTCTCCCCCATTGTCTGGCGTGATGAAGCCAAAGCCCTTGGCATCGTTGAACCACTTCACTGTCCCAGTCAGCTTTTGAATTTCCCCAGGCACGGAGGTTGCGATTGAATCAGACATGCGGACTGCCCTCTACTCTGGTGTATTGGATTGATACTTACTACTTGGGTAAGCTTTCGCCTATGGATTCTGGCATGCAACAATTACAAGAGCACTCAGAACCAGCTCATGATGCGCAATTAGCGCAAGTCGCGTCAACTATCGGAAACACTAGTATTGCCATGGGTATCCAGGTCCTGCCCAAGCACGACACCGCTACAGAGCGCAAACCCGCCAAGCTGTCTCCACCACCCATGTACCAGGTGGTTTTGCTCAATGACGACTACACGCCGATGGATTTTGTGGTGGTCGTGGTCCAGCATGTCTTTGGCAAATCGCTGGAAGAAGCCTCGCGCATAATGCTCAAGGTGCATCATGAAGGTCGCGGTGTGGTTGGGGTTTATACGCGAGACATCGCCGCCACGCGCGTCGAATCTGTGATCCAGCTTGCCCGAATGAACCAGCATCCCCTGCAATGCATCATGGAACCGGTGCCTTCAGGTGACTGATACCGGCATACCCCCGGCAAGCTTCTTGCACTCTAATTTTGTTACGTCTGGCTGCGTCCGAACATCAAGTGTGGTTCGATTGCGCATTCCTTGCTTACATGGGGTTTCCCGTAGGCCCCGCCCAGCACATCATGGGCGAACTGCGGGTATAGTAAAGTCGTTGTATGGCGCGGTGGAGACGGCGCCACAGCATTCATTGACAGGCGATACGCAAGCTCGATTTAGTCATAGAATAAGAACAGGGATTTGTCGAATTTGTTTGTCCCGCTCCACGTATGAAATGG
>JAJUFI010000013.1 GCA_029263795.1 Alcaligenaceae bacterium | reverse complement strand
TTCGGCATCCATGGCCATGAGATCGGCTGCGACCTTGCCCGGCAGTGACCACACCATGGACACCTGATGCCCGTCAGCCGTATCTGGCATGGGCAGCAGGGCCAGAATAGAGTCGCCCGTGAACCACTGGACGGCCACATTCTGGTGCGGTAGCTCGGCGTTGAAATGAGCCACAACGCCCGTATCCCCATAGGGGCGCGACTCATGGAAGATGCCGGCGCTCTTGCGCACAGGTGAACGCGCACCATCGGCACCCACCAGCAGATTGAAGGGCAGCACCCGGCCTGCGTCCGTTCTGACGCTGCGGCGTTCCAGGCCGGTGAACTTTTCCTGCCACCAGGGCAGGCCGTACACCTGAATGGCCTGCTGCAGCACACGCTCCATTTCGCCAGATTCGATGATCCAGGCCAAGGTTTCCTGAGTTGCCTGCCAGGCGTGAAGGGTGACTACACCGGAGGCATCACCGTGGACTTCCATGGCTTCAACTGCGGTCACGCGGCGCTGGTCCATCATCTGCCACACCCCCAGCGACTCCAGCAGATTCCGGCTGGCCAGTGAAATCGCATATACACGCGGATGGTAACCGTCCGTGCCAAGCGCAAGCCTTGCCGGTGCCGGCCCCAACAGGGATACATTGAAGCCGCGACGGGCCAGGCCCAATGCCGTGGCCATGCCTGCAATGCCGCTGCCACATACGAGTATGTCTTCCTTTTTCATCTTGCCGAGGGTGCTCCCGCGTGTTTGGGCCACAGAACCCACATTTCACCATTCTGTTTCATCCGACCCGCCAGTGCACCGGCCTCATCGCCGAAGCCCCAGAAAAAGTCCGTACGGGCCGGACCCTTGATGGCCGCACCCGTATCTTGCGCGAACACCAGCCGGCGCAGTGGTTGTGTGCTGGCCGGCATGGTGGTGGCCAGATAAACCGGTGCGCCCAGCGGCACATACTGGGTGTCGACGGCAACTGTGCGCTTTGCGGCAAGCGGTATGCCGTAGGCGCCCTTGGGGCCGAACTCCACGCCGCCCTGAGGGGCGGCGACGGGCTCTTCACGGAAGAAGACCATGGCAGGGTTGGCATTGAGCATTTCCTGCACCCGGTTCGGGTTGGCGCGTGCCCACGCCTTGATGTTCTGCATGGATGTCTGCGCCAGCGGCATCTCACCGCGGTCGGCCAGCCAACGGCCTATGGAGGCATAGGGCCTGCCGTTGTGGTCGGCATAGGCCAGGCGGATCATCTTGCCGTCGGGCAACCGCACTCTTCCCGACCCCTGGACCTGCAGGAAAAATGCCTCGACCGGGTCGTTCACCCAGACGATGGCAGGCGGCTGCCTTTGCGGCGAAGCGGCGATTTCTGCCCGGGTGTCGTAGGGCACCACGCGCTTGCCATCCAGCTTGCCACGGACCCGCTTGCCGGCCAGTTCCGGGTAGACGCTGCCCAGATCGATGGTGAGCAGGTCGGCCGGGGGCTGGTAGAGCGGCCACTGATATTCGCCGCCGCGCTTGCGTGAACCATGCACCAGCGGCTCGTAATAGCCGGTGACGGTATTGCGCGCAGGCTTGCCGCTTTCGTCAAGCAGCCTCCAGGGCTGCAGATGCTGCTCGAGAAAGGCACGAACCTGGGTGCCGCCTTGCGGCTGCAACCGTGTCGCCGCGGCGCACACCGGCTGCCATGCTTTGGGCGTGGCCCGGGCCTGCTGCACCATGGAACCGCCCGTGGGCCGCATCAAGCCTTTGCAGTTGTTGATGAACACGGGCCATATCTGGGAAAGATCATCTTCCGACCACGAGGGCAGCGCCGCCCAGCTCACAGGGACGAACTTGCCCTGAAGCTTGCGTTCCGGAGTGTCGCGAATGGCTTCCAGCGCCGGCACCTTCAGAGGCTGGGAAAGTATGTCGACTTCTGCCGCCGGGGGGGCGCCGGGTTCTGATTCATCCAGAGACACCGTGGAGCAGGCGCCCAGCAATAGAGCGAGCGACAGAGGCAAAAGGCCTTGTGCAATGCGCCGCCCGTGCGCGGCACGTTCGCCACGGATGTTGTGGTTTCCGTGCGCGCCACGCACCAGGCGCTGAGGCTCATGGTCATTCTGCAATACACTCATCCTTGCCGCCATATAAATTTATCGTTTCATAGCCATGACCCTACCAGACATCTGCATCGCTCCCAGCCTGCTTTCCGCTGATTTTTCCCGACTGGGGGAAGAAGTCCGCAATGTCGTCGACGCCGGCGCCGACTGGATCCACTTCGACGTCATGGACAACCATTATGTTCCCAACCTGACGATCGGTCCCATGGTTTGCGAAGCGATTCGCCCGCACACAAGCGCCCCGATTGACGTGCATCTGATGGTGGAACCGGTGGACGCCATTATCCCGCAATTCGCCAAGGCTGGTGCCAACATCATCACCTTTCACCCGGAAGCATCGCGCCACCCGGACCGCAGTCTGGCACTGATCCGCGACCACGGGTGCAAGGCCGGCCTGGTGTTTAACCCTGCCACCCCGCTGAACTGGATGGACCATGTCATGGACAAGCTCGACATCGTTTTGCTGATGTCGGTCAATCCTGGTTTTGGCGGCCAGAAGTTCATCCCCGGTACACTGCAGAAACTGCGCGAGGCCCGCCGCCGCATCGACGCCTGGGTGCAGGCCGGCGGCCAGCCCATCCGGCTGGAAGTGGACGGTGGCGTGAAGGTCGACAACATCGGCTCCATTTACGCAGCGGGCGCTGACACGTTCGTGGCAGGTTCGGCCGTCTTCGGTGCGCCCGACTACCGCAGTGTCATTGACGCCATGCGCAGCGAAATCCTCAAAGCACAGGGTCGCAGTGTCTGAACGACATCGACCACTTCATTCCAACCCACACTGTCAATTCCATGAAGCAGAAGTCTTACCGCGCCATTCTTTTCGACCTTGACGGCACACTGGTGGACAGCATCCCCGACCTGGCTGCCGGAGCCAACGGAATGCTGGACGAGCTGTGCGGCATCACCCTTCCGGTGGTAACGATTTCCACCTATGTTGGCAAGGGCACGGAAGTGCTGGTGCGCCGTTGCCTGCAGGACAGCCGCATCGGGCTGCCAACCGACGATGCATCGGTGAAGAAGGCGCTGGAAGTCTTCAACCGCCATTACCATGCGGTCAATGGCCGCGAAACCAAGGTCTACCCGGGCACCATTGAGGGCCTGGAAGCATTCCGCGCCAAGGGCATGAAGCTGGCCGTAGTCACCAACAAGCCCATGGAATTCACGCAGCCGCTGCTGGAAAAAATTGGCCTGGCCAAGTACTTTGACGCTGTCGTCGGCGGCGACACCTGTGCACGGAAGAAACCCGACCCCCTTCCCCTGTTGCACACATGCGGACTGCTTGGTGTGCGTCCGGAAGAGGCTCTGGCCGTGGGCGACTCCATCAACGATGCTCTCGCCGCACGTGCCGCCGGCATCACCGTACTGGCCGTACCCTACGGCTACAACGAAGGGCTGGATGTACACACTCTGGACATCGATGGTATAGTTTCCGGCATCGACGCAGCCTACCGCTGGGCGTTCGAAGCCGCTGAGCAGGCTTCTGCCGGCGCGTAGTGGACGTCATACATACGCTTGTTGAGCAATGAATACTCTCCGCAACCCGCTTATCGTTTCCGGCGCCTATTGGCGCTGGTGGCGTTTGCATCCCGGGTCGCGGTGAATCCATCCCTGCCGGCGTCCACGCATCCGTCGTGGTCCTCCGGCCCAGAATGAAACCAAGCCCGGTAACCAGAAATGGCCGGGCTTTTTTTGTGTCCCGGCCGCACGAGCAAAACATGCAAGAGGCACTCATGACAGAAATCGAGTTCAACGCCCTGGCCGCAGAAGGCTACAACCGCATCCCGCTCATTGCGGAAACCTATGCTGACCTGGACACGCCACTGGCCATTTACCTGAAGCTGGCTCATAGTGGCCCGGAAGGCGGCCGCAACAGCTGCCTGCTGGAATCCGTGGTAGGGGGAGAGCGCTTCGGGCGCTACTCCTTCATCGGCCTGCCTGCCAAAACCGTGATCCGTTCTCGGGGCACCACCACCGAAGTGGTGCACAAGGGCAAAGTTGTGGAAACCCACGAAGGTGACCCGCTGGCCTTCATCGAAGAATACCAACGCCGTTTCAAGGTGGCGCTGCGGCCGGGCATGCCCCGCTTTGCCGGCGGTTTTGCAGGCTATTTCGGCTATGATACGGTGCGCCACATGGAACCGCGCCTTGGGCCGGCCACCAAGCCATTTCCGGCAGGGCAGGAAGACGGCACACCAGACATCATGCTGCTGCAGATCGATGAACTGGTCATCGTCGACAATCTGGCCGGCCGCACCTACATTCTGGTGTATGCCGACCCGGCCGTGCCGGAAGCCTATGCCCTGGCCAAGCGCCGCCAGAAGCAACTGCGCGAAAAACTGCGCACCCCGCTGACCATCCCCTACGCCTATGCCAGCATGCAGACGCAGGAAAGGCGCGACTTCGCCAAGGACGACTACATCGCCGCCGTTCTCAAAGCCAAGGAATACATTGCCGCCGGCGACCTCATGCAGGTTCAGGTGGGCCAGGTAATTGCCAAACCCTACCGTGACTCACCGCTTTCCCTCTACCGTGCCCTGCGCTCGCTCAACCCCTCCCCTTACCTGTATTACTGGAATTTCGACGACTTCCACGTCGTGGGCTCCTCGCCCGAGATTCTGGTGCGCCAGGAAGTGATCCGCAAGAACGATCAGACGCGCACACAGGTCACCATCCGCCCTCTGGCCGGCACACGCAAGCGCGGCTCCACACCCGAGGAAGACGCCCGCCTGGCGGAAGAGCTCAAGGCCGACCCGAAGGAACGCGCCGAGCACGTGATGCTGATCGACCTGGCCCGCAACGATATTGGTCGTGTCGCGAAGATCGGCAGCGTTGAAGTGACGGACACCATGACCATCGAGCGCTATTCCCATGTCATGCATCTCGTGTCCAACGTCACCGGCGAGCTTAACGACGGCATGAGCAATATGGATGTACTGCGCGCCACCTTCCCCGCCGGCACCCTGACCGGGGCACCCAAGGTGCGAGCCATGGAAATCATTGATGAGCTCGAACCGGTGCGCCGCGGCATTTACGGCGGTGCGGCTGGCTACCTGAGCTACGGCGGGGAAATGGACCTGGCCATCGCCATCCGCACGGGGCTCATCAAGAACGGCATGCTATATGTTCAGGCGGCCGCCGGCATTGTGGCCGACTCCGACCCTGAAAAGGAATGGCAGGAAACCGAGGCCAAGGCGCGTGCCGTGCTGCGCGCTGCCGAACAGGTGCAGAACGGGCTGGACGAGCCCATTTGAACGCCTGGCGGGCGGGGAAGCCCTCTTCCCCGCTAGTTTTTAACCAGCCGTATGGTGAATGCCGTCAGCACGATGCAGGCAGCCGTGACCACTATCATCGGCCAGGCTGACACGCTGACCAAGGCACCCACAAGCGGTGCCACGAGTGCCCCCAGGCCAATCTGCATACTGCCGGCAAGGCCGGAGGCGGCGCCCGCCATTTCGGGCTTCACGCTGACTGCCCCGGCAATGCAGTTGGGCAGCACCAGGCCGTTGCCCAGGCCCAGCAGCGTGGTGGGCACGAAAATGAACGCGGGCACCATGTCGTCGATGGTGTAAAGGCCAGCCATGATGAGTACCGCCAGCCCACCCACCATGATGCCCAGACGGATCATGCGTTGTGGGCCGAGCTTGGACACAAATTTGCCCGAACAGAAGTTGCCCACCATGTAGCCCACCGAGACCAGGCCGAAATAAAGGCCATACTCCACCGGTGTGCGCCCCATGAGGTTGATGGTCACATAGGCGGCGCCACCCACAAAGGCGAAAAAGGAAGCCGAGGTGAATCCGGCGGTCAGGGCGAAGCCCCAGAAGGACGGCAGCCGCACCAGGCTTGCGTACCCATTTACGAGTTCCCGGGCATTGGTGGCCTGGCCGCGCCATGGATTAGTTTCGTGCAGCAGCACATGCACCGCCACCAGTGTTAGCAGACCAAAGCCCGCAAGGAAAGCAAAGGAGGCGCGCCAGCCATGCAGAGCCTCCAGCACACCGCCTATGGTGGGTGCAATCATCGGGGCCACGGCCATACCCATGGTGACGTAGGCGATCATGCTCGCCGCACGGGTTCGGTCATACATATCGCGCACAATGGCACGGCTAAGAGTGATGCCCGCGCAGCCGCCCAATGCCTGCACCACGCGACCTGCGTTGAGCACCGCGACATTGGGTGCCAGCATGCAGATGACCGACCCGACAAAGAAAAGCACCAGCCCGCCCAGCAGGACCGGCCTGCGCCCATAGCGGTCGGAAACCGGCCCGATGATCAGCTGCCCCAGCGCGACAGCCGCCAGGTAAACGGAGAGCGTGAACTGAATGGCGGCGTAGTCCACACCCATTGAGGCCGCCATGCCCGGCATGGAGGGCAGGTAGAGGTTGATTCCAAGTGGGCTGACGGCGGCCACGATGATCAGCATCAGGAGGAAGCGGCGCGTCATGCCGATGTGGCTTGCGCCGGCCGTGCTCGCCCCTTTTGCAGCAGCTGCGCCAGCTCCGCCTGGCAGGCCGGGCGCGTCGCCTGCGCCGACTCGCCCGCTTGTTCGGGCTGATCCGGTTGAAGAAATTTCCTTGTTTGTATGACTGTCGTCGCCCATGTGTTCACCAAGCTCTCAAGTTTGAGATTCTAGGTCACTCGAGAGTCCACGCCCAAATCGCAACACGGCGGCACACCGTGATAGAATGGGTCGAATGAGTGGCCAACGTCCATGCTTTCTTCGGGCATGTTCGGGCGGCCTGCAGATCAGTCAGCTTCACAGCCAAACATGGAACTCGCAGCAACCTTCACCGTAACCCTGTGGTGGCGCTTCCAATAGGAAGCGGCATGTTGCTGCGGTCTCAAACCGCACCTTGTCGCCGTACCGGTAGACAAGGTCAGGTCACAAGTCCCTCCGGCACGGCGGCTCCAAACCAGGAGAATTGCCGATGCATACATCCCATTCCTTCCATACTGTCACCCAGTTCACCCGCCATACCGGGCGCTTGAGCATGGCCGTGTCCGTCATCTGCCTTTGAGAGGTCGTTCCCATGAAACTCCTCATGCTCGACAACTACGATTCCTTCACCTACAACCTTGTGCAGTACTTTGGCGAGCTGGGCGCGGATGTGCACACACATCGCAACGACCAGATCACCATCGAGGAAATCGAGGCCATGCAGCCGGATCGCATCTGTATTTCGCCCGGGCCCTGCACACCCGCCGAAGCAGGCATCTCGGTGGACGTGATCAAGCACTTCGCAGGCAAGGTGCCGATTCTGGGCGTATGTCTGGGCCACCAGGCCATCGGCGCGGCCTACGGCGGTGATGTAGTTCGGGCCCGCGAGATCATGCATGGCAAGGTTTCCCCCATCACCCATAGGGGAACGGACGTCTTCGCCGGACTGCCTTCGCCATTCACCGTCACCCGCTACCATTCCCTGGCCGTGGCGCGCGACACTCTGCCGGACTGCCTGGAAGTCACTGCGGAAACGGATGACGGCGAGATCATGGGCCTGCGCCACAAGACACTGCCCGTGTACGGCGTCCAGTTCCACCCGGAATCCGTATTGAGCGAACACGGCCACGCCCTGCTGAAGAATTTCCTGAATCACCAAGCCTGAGTTCATCATGACCATTACCACTACCGAAGCGCTGGTCCGCTGCATTGAGCACCGCGAAATCTTCCATGACGAAATGCTGCATTTGATGCGGCAACTGATGCGCGGCGAGATCCCCCCCGCAACGGCCGCCGCCCTGCTGATGGGACTGCGTGTGAAGAAGGAAACCATAGGCGAAATCACTGCCGCCGCTCAGGTGATGCGTGAATTCGCCCTGCCCGTACCCGTCAGCCAGCCCGATGAACTGCTGGACATGTGCGGCACTGGCGGCGATGGCTCGAACACTTTCAACATTTCGACGGCCGCCATGTTTGTCGCTGCCGCCGCCGGCGTGAAGATTGCCAAGCATGGAAACCGCAGCGCTTCCTCTTCCTCTGGCAGCGCCGACGTGCTGGAAGCCTTGGGCGTGAACATCAATCTGTCTCCTGAACAGGTCGCTGAATGCATAGACCGGGTAGGCATCGGCTTCATGTTTGCCCCTGCTCATCATGGCGCCATGAAGAACATCGCCGCCGTCCGCAAGGAACTGGGTGTGCGCACAATCTTCAACATCCTGGGGCCACTGACCAACCCCGCGAATGCTGCCAACCAGCTGATGGGCGTCTTTCACCCCGACCTGGTCGGCATTCAGGTGCGGGTGCTGCAACGCCTGGGCGCCAAGCACGTGCTCATCGTCCACGGCAAGGACGGCATGGATGAAGGCTCCCTGGGGGCGTCCACGATGGTGGGCGAACTCAAGGACGGCCAAGTGCGCGAATATGAAATCCATCCCGAAGATTTCGGCATGGCCATGGTGTCGAATCGCAGCATCAAGGTGTCCAATCGGGAAGAATCGGCCGCCCTGCTGCGCGAGGCACTTGATAACGTCACCGGCCCGGCGCGTGATATCGTTGCGCTGAACGCCGGTCTGGCCATCTACACCGGCAACCGGGCCGCGTCCATTGCGGAGGGCCTGGAGCTTGCCTATGAATGCATGCGGAATGGCGCTGCTCGTGCCAAACTTGAAGAATTCCGCAGTTACACGGAGAAACTGTCCGCATGAACGACATTCTCGCCAAAATTCTGGAAACCAAGAAGGTCGAAGTCACCGCAGCTCGCCAGATGCGCAGCGAGGCAGACCTGCTGCGCGAGGCTAAAAGCCGCCAGGATGTGCGCGGTTTCGCCCGCGCCATTGAGGAAAAGATTGCGCGCGGCAAGCCAGGCGTCATTGCCGAGATCAAGAAGGCCTCGCCTTCCAAGGGTGTGATCCGCGAGAATTTCAACCCGACCGAGATCGCCTCCAGCTATGCCGCCCATGGCGCCGCCTGCCTGTCAGTGCTGACGGACGTTCAGTATTTCCAGGGCAGCTACGACTACCTGCGTCAGGCCCGTGCTGCATGCTCCCTGCCCGTGCTGCGCAAGGACTTCATTGTCGACCCCTACCAGGTGATTTCTTCCCGTGCTCTGGGTGCGGACTGCATTCTGCTCATCGCCGCAGCACTCAGCCTCACTCAGCTGAAGGAATTCGAGGCTGCCGCCATCGAACTGGGCATGGACGTGCTGGTTGAAGTGCACGACCGCGCTGAACTGGAAACGGCCCTGCAGCTGCAGACAAGCCTGCTGGGCATCAATAACCGTAATCTCCGCAGTTTCGAGACCTCGCTGAACAACACACTGGGCCTTCTCGAACTGATTCCCGAAGGAAAGCGGGTGGTGACGGAAAGCGGCATTCTCAGCGTGGACGACGTCAGGCTCATGCGTGACAACGGGGTTCATGCTTTCCTGGTGGGCGAAGCGTTCATGCGTGCGCCCGATCCGGGCCTGGCACTGCATCAGATGTTCTTTGCCTGATCTACTCATGTCTGCGGCAATCACACGCTTTGACTTCGCTGAGAGCGACCCGGCAATTCCCAAAGAAGAAGCCCAGCCGCTCGTGGCGGAGCTGCGTGCCGATCTTCTCAAGGCGCAGTATGCGCGCCTGGAAAACCCGCAGCGCAGTCTGCTCATCGTGGTTGCCGGCATTGACGGGGCCGGCAAAGGTGCAACGGTCAATCTCATCAATGAATGGATGGATTCCCGTCATATCCGCACCCTGGCCTTCGGCCCGCCCAGCGCGGATGAATCGCAGTTCCCATTCCTCTGGCGGTACTGGAAGCATCTGCCGGCAAAAGGTCGCACGGGGATCGTGTTCGGTTCCTGGTATGCGCCGCTTTTCAGGCTGCTGTACGAGAAATCCGCCAAGCGGGCGGAGATCGAGCGGCTCGCTGCCTCGATCCGCGAATTCGAGGCACTCATCTCACGCGACGGCGTACAGCTGCTGAAACTCTGGTACCACCTGTCGCGCGAGGCGCAGAAACGGCGCATTGCCAAGCTGGAAAGCGACCCAGACACGGCCTGGATGGTTCAGCCCGAAGATCACCTCGTGGCCCGCAACTTCAAGGCCATGCGGGCGGCTGCCGACACCATGCTGGAGCTCACCGACACCCCGTTTGCTCCATGGCAGGTCGTGCCCAGCGCCGACGACCGCATGCGCAACATAACCACCGGCCGGAGCATTCTCGGCGCCTTGTGCGCTCCCATGCCCTCGGCGGCGAAAATGGGTTCCCCCGTACGGGCCAGACCGCCGCGCGCCGGCAAGCGCCCGCTGGCCAGGGTGAATTACTCGCTCTCACTCAGCGAAAACGAATACGACGACCTGCTGGCACATTGGCGTGGCCGGCTGGCCCGCCAGGTACGCAGCCAGGCCTTCCGCAACCAGCAGCTCGTCCTTGTTTTCGAAGGCAACGATGCAGCTGGAAAAGGCAGCACCATACGCCGCATCACTCACGCGCTGGATGCCCGGCAATATTGCGCCGTGCCCATCGCCGCTCCCACCGACGAAGAGCGTGCGCGGCCTTATCTGTGGCGTTTCTGGCGGGCGCTGCCGGCCCAGGGCAAGATCACCATTTTCGACCGCTCATGGTATGGCCGTGTGCTGGTCGAACGCGTTGAAAAATTTGCCAAGCCTTCCGAGTGGCAACGGGCCTACGAGGAAATCAACCAATTTGAACATCAGCTGGCGGAAAGCAATATCCTGGTGCTCAAGTTCTGGCTGGCCATCACCAAAGATGTGCAGCTCGAACGCTTCAAGGCGCGTGAGCGCTCCCCCTTCAAGTCGTTCAAGATCACCGAGGAAGACTGGCGCAACCGGAGCAAATGGGCGGCGTACACACGTGCCGCGAACGACATGATTGATCTCACCAGCACCCCCCACGCACCGTGGCATATCGTCCCCTCGAATGACAAGCGCCACGCGCGCATCGCCGTGCTGGAAACCGTCGTCAAAGCCCTGGACGAAAGGTTGGCATGAAACCTGACGCAAGTGCCTGCGCCCTGTGTCTCACAGACGGCGGCCAACTGGTGTGGAAGAGCGGCGCAATACGCGTCGTCACCGTTGATGAACCTGACCTGCCCGGCTACACCCGGGTGATCCTCAACCGCCATGTGGCGGAAATGACGGAACTTCCCGCTGCAGAACGGGCTCGCATCATGGAAGTGGTGTTTCTGGTGGAGTCCGTACAGAGGCAGATTCTGGGGCCAGACAAGGTCAACCTTGCTGCGCTGGGCAACATGACCCCACATATCCATTGGCATGTGATTCCCCGCTGGCGCAACGACCCCTGGTTTCCCGACAGTATTTGGTCGTCCCGTCACGAGCGGGACGCCGCCGCGTACTCTCAATGGGAAGACGCCCTGGAAATCATATCCGCGCTTCAGGGTGAATATGCAGCCGCCCTGCGCCTGGAACTGGAACGCAAGTTCGGAAAGGGTGAAGCACTTCCCACTGTCGGCCCGGCAGCCGGGCAGCCGGGTTCCTCCCCAGCATCCGGAAAGAGCAGCGCCTCATCAGTCAGACGCGCTGAGGCGACGTTGGGTGGCCCGGACAATCGGCTGCGCAGCCTGCCCGGCCAACAGCTTGCCGACTTGCACCCCGGGTGGCAGGCAGCCCTCGACACTCCCAGTGTGCGGGATGCCCTGGCCCAGCTTGACGCCTTTATTGAACAACGCCTGCAGCAAGGCTGCACCATTTTCCCGGCGCACATTTTCCGCGCCCTGGAATCCCTGGAACCGCAGGATGTGCGCGTGGTGATCCTCGGCCAGGACCCTTACCATGGGCCGGGGCAGGCGCAGGGCCTGGCCTTTTCCGTGCCGAATGACTGCCCCGCCCCACCCAGCCTGCGCAATATGTTCAACGAACTGGCGCGGGAGTATCCGGACCTTCCCCGGCGGCGACGCAATGATCTTTCCGACTGGGCGCGGCAGGGCGTACTGCTGCTGAACACGAGCCTAACCGTTGAGCAGGGGGCTGCAGGCTCACACGCCCGCAAGGGGTGGGAGGTAGTGACTGACGCCATCATCAATACCGTGGCGCGCCAGCCGCAGCCCACCGCCTTCCTGCTGTGGGGCAGCCACGCTCAGAGCAAGGCAGCAGCCATCGAAGCCGGAGGTGAAAAGTGCAGGCTCTTCATGGCGAACCACCCCTCGCCGCTGTCGGCATTGCGCCCGCCCCGGCCGTTCATCGGCTGCGGTCATTTTTCCCAGGCCAATGAATGGCTGGTCTCGCAAGGTCTGCCGGCCATAGATTGGGTGGGTGCGGAACAACACTGAACACCTGCGTAAATAAAAAACTGTCGCCTTCGGGGTTTCCCCTATATAATCGGGGTCTGCATTCTTTTTGCGTCGGCATGGATGCAGCCCCTCCGCGTACGGAAACCTTCCACCTGAGGGCCGCAATCAAACGCGTATGCCACGCACCATCGCACCCTGACCTTCCACTGCCTTGCCGTATTTCGGCGCACGTTTTCCGTGCACCTGGGTTGATTGGGTCGGCACGATGATCCTCTCACCCGCGCGCCCCTCCGGCCTTTATTCGCCCTTGCGCGCATTACTGCCATTACGGCAAAGGTAAGCATGTCTTTTGAATCTCTGGGGCTCTCCCCGACCCTGTTGTCGGCGCTTGATCGTGCCGGTTTCAGCCAGCCCACACCGGTGCAGGCAGCCGCCATACCTCGCGCTCTCACGGGAGAGGACCTCATGGTCTCTTCGCAGACTGGCAGCGGCAAGACGGCGGCGTTCATGCTGCCGGTGCTCAACCGCATCGCCCAGATGCCCTCCAACAAGGGGTCGGGTGTACAGGTTCTGGTTCTGACCCCCACGCGTGAACTCGCCCTGCAGGTGGCCGACGCCACCCGCATCTACGGTGCCAACATCGCCGGCCTGCGCATTGCCACCGTCGTGGGCGGCATGCCCTACGGTGCCCAGATCAAGGCTTTGTCGCGCCGCGTGGACGTTCTGGTTGCCACCCCCGGCCGCCTCATCGACCACCTTCAGGCAAAGCGGGTGAATCTGGCCAACGTCCGCACTCTGGTGCTGGACGAAGCCGACCGCATGCTGGACATGGGTTTCATCGAAGAAATCGAATCCATCATTGCCCGCCTTCCTGCAGATCGTCAGACCCTGCTGTTTTCCGCCACATTGGACGGCACAGTTGCCCAGCTGGCGACTCGCATGATGCGCGAACCGGCCCGCCTGGAACTGGCCGGCCAGAAACAGCGCCACGAAAACATCACGCAAACGCTGCTGTATGCTGACGACGGCTCGCACAAGCTGCGTCTGCTGGATCACCTGCTGCGCGACAGCGAATTGGATCAGGCCATCGTCTTCACGTCCACCAAGCGTGGCGCAGACGACTTGGCCGGTTACCTCTCTGAACAGGGCTACGCCGCCGGCGCACTGCATGGCGACATGAACCAGCGTCAGCGTACGCGTACCCTGGGTCTGCTGCAGCGTGGCAAGCTGCGCATCCTGGTGGCCACCGACGTTGCCGCCCGCGGCATTGACGTGCAGGGCATCAGCCACGCCTTCAACTATGATCTGCCCATGCAGGCCGAAGATTATGTGCACCGCATCGGTCGCACAGGCCGCGCCGGACGCAATGGCCAGGCCTATACACTGGCCACCCATGCTGAACGCCACAAGATCCGCCGTATCGAGCATTTCATCGGCCGCAGCATTCCCATGGACGAGATCGAAGGCCTGGAGCCGCAACGCAAGCCGCAGCGCAGCTTCGGCGGAAAGCGTCCGGGCACGGGTTACCGTGGTGCGCCAGCCGGTGCTCGCCGTGAAGGTGGCGGCCGTCCGTGGCACAAGCCGGAAGGCAAGAGCGAAGGCAGGCCCGCCGGTCGCAGCGAGTGGAAATCTGATCGCCGTACCGAAGGCCGCAGCGAATGGCAGCCTAACCGCAATGCCGACGGCAAGTGGAAGAACGATCGCAAGCCCCAGACCGACGGCGCTCGCCGCCCTGGCCGCCCCGCTCCTCGCGGTGCTGAGCGCAGCGCAGCTCCGCGACGCGCAGATCGTCCTCAGCGGGCCGGCGCACGTTACTAAGCAGTACTCATGAATGAGGGCGCAGCAGCCTACGGGCTGCCGCGCCCTTGTTTTTTTCTCGTGCCTCCTTTGCGCGGTATAGTTGCAAGCCATGAAGCAGCTTGTGAATCACCCCGTCCTGCTGGCGCTCATCCTTTCCCTTCCCCTCTGGATAGTGCTGGGCAACTACCTCGTGGCGATCATCGTCGCCCTGCTGGTTTCCTTCCTGCTGTCCATGTATAACGCCCTGCGTGTGTTGAACCGCAAGAAGTCAGGTGAGCATACCGGCCGGCAACCCGAGGATACCGAATGAATCTTCACTCAAGCCCTGACGGGGCTGCACCCCTTCCCCTTCCTGGAATCCCTGCAGGGTTGCCGCCCGTGGATTCCGACAGCGCAGCGCACAGCCGCCGCGTGGAAAACCATCTGCTGGAATGCCTGGAAAAGGCCGAAGCGGGGTTCCTGGGCTTTGAAACGTGGATGTCGCAAGCGCTCTACGCGCCTGGCCTGGGTTATTACACCGCCGGGAATACGAAATTCGGTTCAGCCCTGCCCACCGGCGACTTCACCACAGCACCGGAAATGACGCCATTCTTCGGCCGGGTGCTGGCGCGCCAGGTCGCACAAGTGTTGCAGGACAGCGGAACCAATACGGTGCTTGAATTCGGTGCCGGCACAGGGGCGCTGGCCGCCTCTCTGCTGCCCGCGCTGTGGGAGCTCGGTATCGATGCCCGTTATCAGATACTTGAAGTATCCGCCGACCTGGCCGCACGGCAGGCAGAACGCCTGAAAGAATGGGGTGGTTCGGTGCAGTGGCTGCAAAGCCTGCCCGAGGCCTTCGAGGGTTGCATCGTGGCCAACGAAGTCCTGGATGCCATGCCGGTCACGCTGTTCCGCTGGAACGAAGCGGGGGAGCTGATGGAAATCGGTGTCCGTGCGCAGCCGGGAGCAACACCCCCGTTTGTCTGGGCCGAGCGCCATGCCTCCGCTGCGCTGCAGGCCGCAGTGAGCCTGCGCATGCCCCCGCTGCCTGGCTACCGCTCGGAAATCAATCTGCAGGCCGAAACATGGGTGCGCCAGATGGGTTCATGGCTGCAGCGGGGTGCCGCCCTGCTCATTGACTATGGTTTCCCCCAGCGCGAGTACTATCACCCGCAGCGTCTCACAGGCACCCTGATGTGCCACTTCCGCCATCATAGCCATGCGGAACCGTTGGTGCTGGCAGGAATCCAGGACATCACTGCTCATGTGGACTTCACGGCCATGGCAGATGCTGCGCTGGAAGGCGGAATGGATGTGCTCGGCTACACCAATCAGGCCCGTTTTCTGTTGAATTCGGGGCTTCCGGAACTGCTCCAGGAGGCCATGGCATCAGGTGACCCTGCCATGGCGGCCACACTCTCGGCGGTGCAGAAGCTGGTTTCCGAAGCTGAAATGGGCGAGCTTTTCAAAGTGCTGGCCATTGGCAAGGGCCTTGAGCCACCGCTGATGGGCTTTACCCGGGGCGACCGACGCGACAGCCTGTAGCTCAGAAAATTTCCTGAAGTGCTTCCAGCCTGGCCGCCCGTATCGTCTCCGGGATGAGCCTGCGATCTTCGCAGGCTCGGGCAATGGCACCCGCATCCACACCGCGCACCGCCTGCATCCGTGTTTCCCACAGCCGGGAATCAAAAGGCTGTACACAGCGGGCGGCTTCCAGCAAAGCCACAAAACGCTCGGGCTTGCGCAGGACATCGCAGCGTTCCATCAGTGCCAGCGCGGACTCTGCATCTGTGACATTCAGGCCGGCCAACAGCTCACGCAGCAGGACTGCCATGGAGGCACATTCGGAAGGTGCCCGAATATGGGTACTGAGCGCGTCGGAATCCGGAGTCAGGCGGCAGAGAACTGCGTAGCGCGAGGCCAGAGGCAACTGCCGTTCGGCCGCCAGCGCCAGATTCTCTCCCAGTTCATCTGTATAGATGAGCTGCGGCAGCACACGCTGCAGGGCACCAGCCTGCCTCAGTACCTTGAACATGCGGCCCGGCTGTGCCGTCATCAGCCCCTTGGCGACTTCCTGCCACACACGCTCCGGCACCAGGGCGTCGACTTCGCCTGAATCCACCAGCTGGCAGGCCAGCTGCATGGTTTCGTCGGCAACGGTGAAATCAGGAAAGCGGGCGGCAAACCTTGCCAGCCGCAACAGGCGCACAGGGTCTTCCGTGAAAGCCTGACCAACGTGGCGCAATACCCGGTTCTGGAGATCCTGCACGCCACCACAGGGGTCCACCAGCCTGCCGTCGGCATGACGCGCGATGGCGTTGATGGTGAGATCCCGGCGCTGGAGATCGTCTTCCAGAGTGACATCCGTACCGGTATAGAAAGTGAAACCTTTGTAGCCCCGGCCCGATTTTCTTTCGGTGCGCGCCAAGGCGTATTCCTCTTTGGTGCGCGGATGCAGAAAAACCGGGAAGTCTCCCCCTACAGGAATGAAGCCGCGCGCCTCCATTTCTGCGGGTGTCGCTCCGACCACGACCCAATCGCGGTCGCCCGCCGGCAGGTGGAGCAATTCATCACGAACCGCACCCCCAACCGCGTAAACATCCAGGCCCTCCACCACCTGATCTTTCCCAATCAAGGCAATGCCACCTTGCGGTTGGGTGAGGGGGAGACCGTCCCCAGCCTTTTCTTGAGAGACTGGGGCTGGCCGGTGAACAACGTGGAATAGTAAATGGCGTTGGACATCACGTTCTTGACGTAGATCCGGGTTTCCGTGAAGGGAATGGTCTCAGCAAAGATAGCGCCTTCCACCGGCGCCGCCAGCTTGGAACGCCACTGCACGGGGCGCCCCGGGCCAGCGTTATAGCCCGCGGTGGCCAGCACCTCGGAACCGTTGAGATCATCCAGCACCATGCGCAGATAGCTGGTGCCCAAAATGGTGTTGACCTCGAATTCGTTTACCCGTGACGGGTGGAAATCTGCCATGCCGATCTTCTTGGCCACCCATTTGGCGGTGGCCGGCATGAGCTGCATCAGGCCGGAAGCCCCCACCCGCGAACGTGCATCCGTGATGAAACGCGATTCCTGACGGATCACGCCATACACCCAGGATGGGTCCAGACTGATGGCCCGTGCTTTTTCCGACACCTGGCCGGAGAAAGGCGCTATGAAGCGCTGGCTCATGTCGACCTCTTTCTCCGTACGCAACGAGGTGTTCACGACGCGGTCGTATATGTGCTTTTCACGCGCGTATTCGGCGGCAGCCAGCAATTGCCGGTCGTTCATACCCCTCAGGCTGAAATTCCATTCTGGCACTGCTTCGGGGCGCCAGCCCAGCTCGAACAGCTCCACAGCTCTCTGCAGGCCCGGGTTGTTGCGCGCCGCCACGAGTTCGGCTTGCGTAAGCGGCGCCGGCGCCGGGGGCAGCGGCTGCAGCCGGCCCAGCTCCTCGCTCGCAAGCTGGCCATAGAAGCTGAGGTCCGCCGCAATGGAGCGGTAGTGCTGTTCGGCAGCTTCCTTGTTGCCCAAGGCGCTGAGTGCCCTCGCGTACCAGTACACCCACACGGGTTCTGCCGCCTGGCGCGCAGACATGCGCCGTATGGCCTTGGCGACCTGGTCCCAGTCAATGGTAGGCTGACGCAGCTCAGCCCGCACCTGCCATGCATGGTTGTAATCCGTCATGCGGAAATTGCCGGATTTTCGATACCAGCGCACCGCATCCGGTTCGACGTTCAGCGCTGCGACCAGGCCAAACTGGCTCCACACCCATTCCATGTAGGGCCGGGGCACGGCCTTTTCCCAGTTCTTTTCCACCCAGGCTGCATTTTCCAGGCGCTTATTGCCATAGGCCAGACGCGACAGCGCGATGGCCAGCAGCTCAAGCTGGGCCGGGTTGTTCACCACCTTGCGGTTCGCCAGCCACTTGCGCGGGTCCTTCATGATGGCGGAATATTCGCGCATTTGTGCGCCATCAAACATGATTGCGGCCAGACGACGCGAATTTCCATGGCGGTTGGTTTCCAGAGAAGCGCGTAACAGCCCTTGAACATCAGACCAGCCCACCACGCGACGTTCATAAAACTGGTCGAGCATGGTCCAGCAGGCCTGATTGGGTTCAAAGGCCTCGACGGCGTCTCCTGCCCTCACCTTGCGCCCGCTCATTTGCTGGGCCAGCAGCAAGGTGCAACGAGTCTGGGAATCCTCGACTTCCACGGGAGCCAGGGCCAGCACCTGTTCCCAGTCGCCCGCCCTACCTGCCGCAATCATCCAATCGCGTTTGAGCCGGTCTCCCAAGTACTCATCATGATTACGCTGGATGAACTCCTGGATTTCGCGTTCGGGAATAGGCTGTGTGGGGTCCAGCAACTGCTGGCGCAAGGACCAATACCGCACATAGGAGCCAAGCACCGAGTCGCGGTCGGCTTGCGGAATGAGGCTGCGCAGACGGTCCCACTGCTTGGCCTGCATGGCTTCCCGCGCCCGAATCACTGCTTCGCGGGCATCTGGAGGCACAATGAGCCGTTCAATTTGGGGAGCATTGGGCGTGGCCGGCCTTACAAGCTTGATGCCCGCCTGCCGCTCGTCCACAAGGCTCTGGCGCAAGTCCACATTCTGAATGGCTTCGCTCAACTGGACCCGGGTTTCGGAACCGGCTCCGGAACAGGCAGCCAAAGCAAAAAGTGCGCTGGCCAACAGCAGACCCCACCTGCGCCCAGCGCTTTGCGAGGGCTGGGTTGCAGCCGTTTGCCGATACATTGGCCTTTTGGCTATCATCTTGAGTCCTTCCTACCTGACACCGCCATGAACGAGAATAAAGAGAATAACGCAGTCCAACTGCGCACGCGACTCAAAACGCTGCGGGCTGCGCAGAATCCGCTCGATACGAATCGCGGTGCATTGTTGATTCGCGGCCGGCTCTACACCTGGCTTGCCACCAATGTGACGCGTTTGCGGGAACAGCAACGCCCTACTCCCCGAAGCATCGCGGCGTTCTGGTCCACGCCGGAAGAGCCGCAATTGCAGCCGCTGCTGCGCCAGTGGGTGGAAGAAGAGGGTTACGAAGTTTCCCTGCCCGTCGTAGTGGCGCCCGATGCGCCGCTGGAATTCCACACCTGGGGCCCAGAGTGCCCCATGCGTGAAGGCCCCTATGGGATACAGGAACCCGTGAGCGGGCCGGCTTCCCCGCCCGACATTGTGCTGGTGCCCACCTTGGGCTACACCCGCGCGGGCGACCGCCTGGGCTATGGCGGCGGGTATTATGATCGCACACTCGCCGCCCTGAAGGAATCCGGCCACCCCTTTGTTGCAATTGGCATAGCCTGGGCCACGGGCGACATGACGGGCATGGGCCATGAGCCTCAGCCGCATGATTACCGGCTTGACGGCATTCTGACGGACAAGGGTTGGGCCGTACCCGCGCCGGAACTCTGAGGCTGCCACACACTCGCGGTGTGCGGCGACCTTTCAGGCCTTTGCTTATCTGGGCTTCAGCTCACCGAGAGCTGGTTCCAGACGGCCAGCGTGGCGTCTGCGTTGTTCAGGGTGTAGAAATGCAGGCCAGGGGCCCCCTGATCAAGCAGACGCTGTGACATCCGGGCGATGAAGTCTGCCCCGAAAGCGTGCAGCGATGCCCTGTCATCGCCGAAATCCACCAGCCTTGCGGCCAGCCAGCGCGGAATTTCCGCCCCGCACATTTTGGAGAACCGCGCCAGCTGCGTGTAGTTGGTGATGGGCATGATGCCCGGGGTAATGGGAATATCTACGCCCCGCGCCTGTGCCCGGTCGACAAAATCGAAATAGGCATCGATGTTGAAGAAATACTGGGTGATGGCACCATTGGCGCCCGCCTGCACTTTGGCCACGAAGTGGTCGAGATCCTTGGCGGCACTGGCCGCCTGGGGATGCACTTCCGGATAGGCAGCCACTTCGATGTGGAACCAGTCACCGCTGTGCTCACGGATCAGCGCCACCAATTCATTGGCGTAGTGCACTTCGCCCAGATAGCGGCCCATGCCCGAAGGCAGGTCGCCCCGCAGGGCGACAATGCGGCGTATGCCCTGAGCGCGGTAACCATCCAGTATTTCCACCAGTTCAGCACGGCTGGAACCGATGCACGACAAGTGAGGGGCTGTGTCCATGCCCAGTGACTGCATGAGCCTGACGGTGTCGGCCGTACCTGCCCGTGTGGACCCTCCTGCCCCGTAGGTGACGCTCACGTAGGCGGGCCGGCGCGCCACAAGTTCGCGGGCCGCTTCGGCCAATTTCTCACGTGCAGCTTCTTCCCTCGGAGGGAAGAACTCCAGACTGATAGTTTTTACTTCCTTCATTGAACCAACAGCCTCGAAAGCAGCCCGGAGATCAAGCTGTACACGACGGCACCGGCCAGGGCCCACCAGAAGCCCGCCACCTGAAAGCCTTTCAGAATGGAGCCGGCAAACCAGAAAACCAGCGCGTTGAGCACCAGCAGGAACAGACCCAGCGTGACCACCGTGATGGGCAAGGTCAGAATCACCAGCACCGGCTTGACCAGCGTGTTGAGCAGACCCAGCACGAGCGCCGCTATGAGCGCCGCGCCAAATGAAGCCACAGTGATGCCTGGCAGGAGATACGCAACGATCAGCAGGGCGACGGCGTTGAGTATCCAGACGAGCAGAAGAGTCATGGCGGCCTCAGTAGCGGTAGTGGTCAGGCTTGTAGGGGCCTTCAACCGGAACGTTGATGTAGTCGGCCTGTTCCTGGCTGAGGGTGGTCAGGTTGGCACCCAGCTTCTTCAGATGCAGGCGGGCGACCTTTTCGTCGAGGTGCTTGGGCAGCACATAGACCTTGCCCTTTTCGTACTGTTCGCCACGGGTAAACAATTCAATCTGTGCGATGGTCTGATTGGTGAAGGAGGCCGACATCACGAAAGATGGGTGGCCGGTGGCGCAACCCAGGTTCACGAGACGCCCCTTCGCCAGCAGGATGATGCGCTTGCCGTCGGGGAAGATGACATGGTCGACCTGGGGCTTGATCTCTTCCCATTCGAGGTCTTCGATGCCGGCGACGTCAATTTCGTTGTCGAAGTGGCCGATGTTGCAAACGATGGCCTGGTCCTTCATGCGCTCCATGTGCTCACGGGTGATCACATGATAGTTGCCCGTGGCGGTGACGAAGATGTCGGCCTTGTCGGCAGCTTCTTCCATGGTCACCACGCGGTAACCTTCCATGGCGGCCTGAAGTGCGCAGATCGGGTCAATTTCCGTCACCCAGACCTGGGCGCGCAGTGCTGCCAGCGCCTGGGCGCAACCCTTGCCCACGTCGCCAAAGCCCACCACGACGGCGATCTTGCCAGCGACCATGACGTCGGTTGCTCGCTTGATGCCGTCCACCAGGGATTCACGGCAACCGTAGAGGTTGTCGAACTTGGATTTGGTGACGGAGTCGTTCACGTTGATGGCGGGGAAGGCCAGTTCGCCGCGCTTGGACATCTGATAGAGACGGTTCACGCCCGTAGTCGTTTCTTCCGTCACACCGCGAATCCGGGCCAGGCGGGTGGAGTACCAGTCAGGCGAGCTAGCTAGGCGCGCACGAATGGCAGCAAAAAGCACACGCTCTTCTTCGCTTCCGGGATTGTCCAGAACGGAAATGTCTTTCTCGGCGCGCGCACCCAGGTGCAGCAGCAGGGTGGCATCGCCACCGTCGTCGAGAATCATGTTGGCGTGTTCACCGTTGGGCCAGTTGAAGATCTCATGGGTGTACTGCCAATACTCTTCCAGAGTCTCGCCCTTGATGGCAAACACCGGGGTACCGCCGGCAGCGATGGCAGCTGCGGCGTGGTCCTGAGTGGAGAAAATATTGCAGGAAGCCCAGCGAACTTCCGCACCCAGCGCCTTGAGAGTCTCAATGAGAACGGCTGTCTGGATGGTCATGTGCAGGCTGCCGGCAATGCGGGCGCCCTTGAGAGGCTGGCTTGCTGCGTATTCTTCACGCACGGCCATCAGGCCGGGCATTTCAGTTTCGGCAATGGCGATCTCGCGGCGCCCCCAATCGGCCAGCGAAATATCGGCAATCTTGTAGTCGGAGAAAACGGTGTCGGCAACAGAGTTCATGGTCATATTCCAGATAAACCCGTGCCGGTGAATGGCTTGCTCGCTCATCTTGCCCGGTACGGGTATGGATGAGCGCCGTTGAAACTGTTGAGAAAGGTTCCTGAGCCTAGCGGTGTGTGCACACCGTTGCAGCGCCCCTCAGGAACCTACTATTTTAACGTAATTCCGCGCCATGCAGCACGAATTGCCAAACCGGCGTTTTACTGCATGAATGCGGATGCGCGAGGCGGCTTGAGCCGCCTGCGCAAAAAGTTCAAGCAGCCTGTTTGAGAACTTGCGCCTTGTCCACGGCTTCCCAGCTGAATTCCGGTTCGGCGCGGCCAAAGTGGCCATAGGCTGCCGTCTTGGAGTAGATGGGGCGCAGCAGGTCGAGCATCTCGATGATGCCGCGCGGGCGCAGGTCGAAGTTCTCACGCACGAGGCGGGCGATTTCCTCATCAGGGATGACGCCCGTGCCTTCTGTATAAACGGTGATGTTGATGGGCTCGGCCACGCCGATGGCGTAGCTCACCTGCACCTGGCACTGGCGCGCCAGGCCTGCCGCCACCACGTTTTTGGCCACGTATCGCGCGGCATAGGCAGCCGAACGGTCGACCTTGGAAGGGTCTTTACCGGAGAAAGCACCGCCACCGTGCGGGCAGGCGCCGCCGTAGGTATCAACAATGATCTTGCGACCTGTCAGGCCGCAATCGCCCTGCGGACCACCAATGACGAATACGCCTGTGGGGTTAACCAGGAAGCGGGTCTTGCTGGTGAGCAGGCCTTCCGGGATTACCGGCTTGATGATGTGCTCGATAACAGCATCACGAATGTCGCTTTGCGAGATTTCGGGAGCATGCTGGGTGGACAGAACGACAGTGTCGACTTCGACGGGGCGGCCGTTCACGTAGCGGAAGGTTACCTGCGATTTGGCGTCAGGACGCAGCCAGGGCAGGCGGCCGTCTTTGCGCAGTTCGCTCTGGCGCTGCACCAGGCGGTGGGCATACCAGATGGGCGCGGGCATGAGATCGGGGGTTTCGTCACATGCATAGCCGAACATCAGGCCCTGATCGCCGGCACCCTGATTGAGCAGCTCTTCAGGGCTGCGGTCAACCCCGCGGGCGATGTCGGGCGACTGCTTGTCAAAGGCCACCAGGACGGCGCAGCCTTTGTAGTCGATGCCGAACTCGGTATTGTCGTAGCCGATGCCCTTAATGGTGTCGCGCGCCACCTGGATGTAATCTACATTTGCGCTGGTGGTGATTTCACCGGCCAGCACAACCAGGCCGGTGTTGCACAGCGTTTCGGCTGCCACACGCGCGTTCGGGTCCTGGGTGAAGATGGCGTCAAGGATCGCATCGGAGATTTGATCAGCGACCTTGTCGGGATGGCCTTCGGAAACGGATTCTGAAGTGAAGAGGAAGTCGTTGGATTTACTGGACACAGCAAATTTCCCTGCATCATGGCACGGTGAGCACCTGTGCCGGTTGGTCGGTTGCGTTGCACCTCCGACCTGCCTGGCAGGGGATTCGGCGCGACGCTTTAGCGGTTTTTTTCGCACCCTGAAGAGTGCCATCGCTCCGCAAGTTGTCGTTTAACTCAGCGATAGAAAGCATTTTAAGCGAAAATACCGCATTTCACCCACAATCCATACTCTAGACAGGGTAAATCCCACAGATGGTAATGATGCTGGTCCGGATGCTGGCGATGCTGCCGCTTCCGGTTCTTCATGGTTTGGGGCGCTTTTTCGGGCGTTGCATTTATGCGATGCCGGGGCGCTACCGCAACCGCCTCCGCGCAAACGCCAGACAGGCGGGCTACGTCGATCCCGGTTTTGCCCGCCGGGCGGCAGGGGAAACCGGCGCCATGATAATGGAAACTGCCAAGGTGTGGCTGCGCACGGAGGCATGCCTCAGGTTGGTCAGCAGCGACGAAGAACAGGTGGTGCAACAGGCGCTGGCCGAAGGGCGCGGCGTACTGTACCTCACCCCCCATCTGGGCTGTTTTGAGATCACGGCCCGCCACTTGGCAAGATACGGCCCGCTTACTGTCATGTATCGCCCGCCGCGCCACGCGGCGCTGGAACCCGCCA
The DNA here is from genome assembly GCA_029263795.1 of Alcaligenaceae bacterium. GTDB lineage: Bacteria > Pseudomonadota > Gammaproteobacteria > Burkholderiales > Burkholderiaceae_B > Yanghanlia. The sequence continues at coordinate 4,604 of JAJUFI010000013.1, read as the reverse complement.
TGGAACAGGCGCGCAACATCCCCGGTCTGCGCGCCGTTCCGGCCACCATGCAGGGTGTGCGTGAATTTGTCCGTGCACTCAAGCGCGGCGAAACGGTGGGCATGCTGCCCGATCAGGTTCCCGGCGCCGGAGACGGCGTGTGGGCCCCGTTCTTCGGCCGCCCCGCCCTAACCATGACGCTGGCGGGCAAACTGGCGCGCCAGACCGGTGTGGCAGTCATCATGCTGGCGGGCGAACGCCTGCCTCGCGGCAAAGGCTGGCGCATGCACTACCTGCGTCTGCCCGAACCCCTGCCCGACGACCCAGTGGAACTGGCCTGCCTGATCAATTCATGCATGGAGACGCTGATCAGGCGTTTCCCAGAGCAATATCTCTGGAGCTACAACCGATACAAGATTCCGTCCGACGCACCCCCATTGCCGGACGGCTTTCCTCAATGACTTTCAACAAGCTTCCCCTGCTGCGCTCGCTGTTTGCCTACTTCGGGCGATGCAGTTTCCCCGCCCGCCGGCGCTGGGCCCTCACCCTGGGCTGGCTGGCCCCGCGGCTGATGCGTAAACGGGCGCGTATTGTTCGCACCAACCTTGAACTGGCATTTCCAGACACCCCCGCTGAAATACGTGAACGCTGGCTGCGCAGCCATTTTCAGTTGCTCGCCCAGTCCCTGGTCGACCGCGGGGTCTGCTGGTTCGGTTCCCCCCAAGCCGTGCTCGATATAGTGGCCATAGAAGGGTTGGAGCATTTGGATGCCCTGCTGGAATCCGGACAGCGCATCATCCTGCTGGCCCCACACCTGGTGGGCCTTGATGCCTCGGCCACTCGATTGACGCTCTTCCTTAAAGAATCGGCCACCATGTACACCCGCCAGAGCGACCCGGATGTCGACCAGCTGGTGCGCGAAGGCCGTGGCCGCTTCAACACCGTTCATCTCATCAGCCGGCACGACGGGGTGCGCGGCCTGATACGGCAGCTGCGTCGCGGGGTACCCATCTACTACCTGCCGGACATGGACTGGGGCATGGAAGGTGCCGCCTTCATACCTTTCTTCAATGTGCCGGCCGCCACCTTGCTGACCACGGCTCAGATTGCGCGCAATTTCGACGCAGCCGTCGTGCCTGTGGTGAGCAGACTGGATGCGGAGACCGGCCGGTATCACGTCAAAGTGATGCCGCCGCTGGAGGACTTTCCCGGCGACGATACGCTGGAAGCCGCCACCGCCCGCATCAATCAGCTCATTGAAGACTGGGTGCGGCCCGACCCCGCCCAGTACTACTGGGTGCACCGCCGCTACAAGACGCGCCCGATCGGCGAGGACCGCTTTTACTGAACCGGTGCAACGCTTTGCCGGCCTTCTTCTCCCTATAATGCAAGAATGATGTGGAACTTTACGAAAATGCATGGTGCCGGCAACGACTTCGTCGTGCTTGACGGCATGCGGCAAGCCATAGAAATGACGCCCGAGCGCGCCCGCGCCCTGGCAGACCGTCATTTTGGAATTGGAGCCGACCAGATCCTCATAGTGGAAGCACCTTCGCACCCCGAAGCTGATTTCCGCTACCGCATTTTCAACGCTGACGGCGGTGAGGTGGAACACTGCGGCAATGGCGCCCGTTGCTTCGTTCGTTTCGTGCATGAAGAGGGCCTGTCCAGGCGCAACCCGCTGCGCGCGGAAATCGCAACCGGCATCATCTCCCTGCACGAATCCGAGTCCGGCGAAGTCACTGTGCACATGGGCCAGACCCGGCATGGGCCGCAGGCCGTCGCCTTCGACAGCAGCGGGCTGGAGTCCTCCCCCTGCGGAGAAGACACACTCTGGCATCTTCCTGTCCCCGGGCAAGAGCCCGTCCTGCTGTCTTTGGTCGGCATCTCCAACCCGCACGCCGTCATGGTGGTGAATGACGTGAGCAGCGCCCCGGTCGAACTGCTCGGGCCGTTCATAGAATCCCACGAGCGCTTCGCCAACCGGGTCAACGTGGGCTTCATGGAAACCGTTGACCGGCATTCCATCCGCCTGCGGGTTTACGAGCGCGGGGCCGGTGAAACCCTGGCCTGCGGTACCGGAGCCTGCGCTGCAGCGGTGGCCGGCATCCGGCGCGGCCTGCTCGACTCGCCCGTGAGAGTGCAGACCCGCGGCGGTGTGCTGGAAATTGCCTGGCAGAACGAAGAGCTGCAAATGACGGGGCCTGCCACCACAGTATTCAGGGGAAGCGTGGACATTGATGCGTTAGTGCGGCAACATGCAGCGCACATGCAACTCTGACCTTTACACAGCGAGGAACCCCCATCCATGAGCCGCCTGACGCCTACCGCTGAGGACGTCGCCGTCTTCCTGCAGACCAACCCCGACTTCTTCCAGGAACACGCCCACATCTTTGCCGAGCTGCGAGTGCCCCATCCGCACGAGGCTCGCGCCATTTCGCTGGGCGAACGGCAAATCCTCACCCTGCGCGCCCGCTGCAAGGAGCTGGAATGGAAGCTGGCCGGTCTGCTGCACAATGCCAGCGGCAACGAACGCATTGCACAGCAACTCATGCACTGGTGCTGCGACATGCTGGCGGAAGATGACGCCGGCGCCCTGCCCGCCCTGGTCGAGGATCGCCTGCGGGGCATTTTTGAGTTGCCCGCCGTCGTATTGCGTCTGTGGGATAAAGAAGGCCCGTCTCCCTGGGTTCAAGATATTGGCGACGCACTCAAGCACTACGCCAGCACACTGCAGACGCCCTATTGCGGCCCGACAGATGGCTGCCCTGCCCGCGAATGGCTGGATGACAGCGCCCAGTCCATGGCCTGTGTGGCCCTGCGGGCCGAAGGGGGCATCACGGCATTCGGCGTACTGGTGCTGGGTTCCGAAGACCCGGGGCGTTTCACCAGCGATATGGGCACGGACTATCTCACAACCATAGGCCGGCTGGCCGCCTCCGCGTTGCAGCGTCTTCCCGATACTGCCTCGGCGGATCTGGCCTGACGCGCTCATTTTCACAACGCAAAGGAAGCCGCCTCATGGACGCTCTGCCACCGCCCATGGAGCAATGGCTGGAAATATTGCGCAGCCAGCGGCGCTATTCCCACCATACGCTTGCGGCCTATCGGCGCGACCTGCTGCTGCTTGGCACAGCGACACAAAACATGCCTCTCGAAAGGCTTGCGGAAGGCCACATCAGGCATGCAGTTGCCCGTCTGCACTCGGCGGGACAGCACCCGCGCAGCCTGGCGCGCATACTCTCCGCCTGGCGCGGTTTTTACAGCTGGTGGGCACCCCAGGCAGGCCTGCCGGCCAACCCCGTTGCGGGGGTGCGCGCCCCCAAGGCCGGGCGCCCGCTTCCGAAGGCGCTATCCGTCGACCAGGCGCAATCCCTCCTGGATCGCAGCGGCCTGCCGCCCCCTGAAACCGCCGTTCAGTGGCGCGACCAAGCCATGTTCGAAGTGCTTTATTCAAGCGGCCTGCGGCTGGCGGAACTGGTCAGCCTGGACATTCACCACTTCCAGGGCGCAGACTATACCTCACAAAGCTGGCTGGACCTGGAAGCGGAGGAAGCCATCGTCTTGGGCAAGGGAAGAAAACAGCGTGGTGTACCGCTGGGCCGCAAGGCGGTCGAAGCAATTGAGCAGTGGCTGCAGCGGCGGCCTGAACTGGCGCGCAGCCCGGAACCGGACGCTGACTCCCGGGCCGCCCTGTTCCTGGGCGTACGCGGTGCACGCATAGCACCACGCATTGTGCAGAAACAGCTGGCGGAACTGGCCAAACGCGCCGGCCTGCCCGTGCACGTTCACCCGCACAGCCTGCGACACAGTTTTGCCAGCCATCTGCTGCAATCAGCACAGGATTTGCGCGCCGTGCAGGAACTGCTGGGCCATGCGAACATTTCCACCACCCAGATCTACACGCGGCTGGATTTCCAGCATCTGGCCCAGGTCTACGACAAAGCCCACCCGCGCGCCACGCGCAAGACCGACAAGAGCTGAACGGGCTGAACCTTCACGGGTTGATTCCTTTCCCGAAAAGGCTGGCTTCGCACCTATTGCAGGCTTTGCTTCAGCACATACACCAGCCGCCCTGCGTTCCAGCTGAACATGCCAAGGTAGGTAGATGCGGGTTGGTCGGCGGGCCCCAAGGCGTCGGCATACAGGGTGCCGCCCATGAGGGCACCACTTTCCCGTGCAATCTGTTGTGCCATCACCGGGTTGCTCATGTTTTCAATGAACACGCCGCTCACGCCAGTTTCGCGCGCCAGCTTGATGATGCGGGCAACATCCTGCGCAGACGGCTCCGATTGATTCGCCAGCCCGCTGATGGGAATGAACTCGACCCCGTAAGCATCGGCAAAGTAGCCGAAGGCGTCGTGCGAGGAAATAACCCGCCGGCGTTCCGGAGGAATCGCAGCGATCGCCGCCCTGACTTCGTTGTCCAGCGCCTTCATGCGCGCAATATAGCTGTTGGCTCGGCTTTCGTAGTAGCTGGCATTGCGAGGATCGGCCTTGGCCAGACCGGCGGCAATGTTGCGCGCGTAGATCATGCCATTGGCGAGATCCTGCCAGGCATGAGGGTCGACCTCACCATGGGCATGGTCATGATCATGGCCGTGATCGTGGTCATGCCCGTGATC
>JAJUFI010000113.1 GCA_029263795.1 Alcaligenaceae bacterium | reverse complement strand
TGGATGGAAAGGAGGCGGATCTTGAGGTTGCGCACCCTGTCGACGAGTTCGTCGAAGTTGTTGGGCAGCTTGAACCAGCGCTGGGAGGAAAGATCTTTGGCTACGAAAGTGCCCAGCCCGCGTGTGCGACGCACAATGCCCTCGTTTTCAAGCTGGGTGAGTGCCGCCCGCAAGGTGATGCGCGACACGTCATATTCCTTGGCCAGTTGATCGAGCGTGGGAATCTGCGCGCCATAGGGCCATTCCTGGCTCTCTATCTTGTGCCGCATAAGTTTGGCCACCTGAAGATAAAGGGGCATGCGGCTTTTATGGAAGATATTTGGTTCTATAGACATAAAGTCATATTAATAAGCACTTTATGTCGGAACCAATACGAGAAAACCCTTTATGTCTGAAAGAATGGGCTCAGCGCTGAGCCAGTGTGGGTTGCATGCCGGTGAGTTCCTGGATGCGGACTGCGGCATTCACGGCAGTGGTGCGGTCGGGATATGGCCCGACCCGTACGCGGTGAAGGTCTCCACCGCTATATACCTTGGCCCTGCGGCCTTCCACCGCTTCGATTTCGGCGCTCAACTGGTTGGCCAGACGGTCGGCGGAGATATAACTGCCGAAGGCGCCGAATTGCAGGTAAATGCCGCCAGTGGTGTCGGCGGTGACGGTGGGCGCCGCCCGCGCTGATGAAAGCGGAGCTGGGTGCGGAGCCGCTGCGACGGTGACTGGCTTGGGAGGAGTCGGGTGCGGGGCCGTTGTGACGCTGACAGGCGCACTTGCCGCGGGCGTTGACACCGTGGCTGCGGAGCCCTGCATGGCGTTCAGTTTGCCAGGTTCGAGAACGGCGAGAGCATCCGGTGTTGGAACAGAATTGACGGGTGTGTGTACGGGGGCACCCGCCACGACGGCGTTGCTGGTTTGAACCGGCGCTGCCACTGCTGCTGCCTGCGCGGGGGCGGGCTGTGTATTGCCGGCCATGTTCAGCCCCCGCCGGATGTCGGCGTGAGTGATGTGTTCCACCACGACTGTGTCGCTGCCTTTGCCGATTATGCCGAGTTTCGCGGCTGCGGCGTAGGAAAGGTCGATCACCCGGCCACGCAGGAAGGGACCGCGGTCATTGACGCGCACGATCACACTGCGCCCGCTGCGTTCATGGGTGACACGCGCGTAGCTTGGCAGGGGCAGGGTGGGGTGGGCCGCAGTCATGGCGTACATGTCGTAGGTTTCGCCGTTGGCTGTCTTCTGACCATGGAACTTGCGCCCATACCACGACGCCACGCCCCGCTGCCTGAGCTGCGTGTTGGCACTGACGGGCACGAAACGCTGGCCGAGAACGCTGTAAGGGCGGAAATTGGCCGGGTTGTGCGGTTCGATGCGCGGCACGGCATCGGGAATGCGGGCGATGTCAGGCGGGATATTGTCACCCGGGCCATCGTCCATGTAGTAGCCGCCACCGCGCGCCTGTGGGTGCTTGGGAGGGGAGCTGCAACCCGCAATCATGGCACCGATGATGAGCAGGACTGGGAGAACCCTGTAGGGGAAGACCAGAGATGGCGAAGTTGTCATGGCTCAGCCTGTCTTGTTCATGGGAGCTCCGGTGGCGGTTGGTTGCGGTGTCGCACCAGGGGCGCGTGCGCTGCGAAGCGGCGGGCCAGCTCTTCCGTGACATAGACTGAGCGATGCTTGCCGCCTGTGCAGCCTATGGCCACGGTGAGGTAGTTGCGTGTGTCCTGCATGTACAGCGGCAGCCAGCGTTCGATGTACCCGGCAATGTCATTGACCATGGCTTCCACGCTGCCGAACTGTGCGAGCCATTTGGCCACAGGTTCGTCCTTGCCGGTAAGGGGCCGCAAGGCCTGGTCGTAATGGGGGTTGGGCAGACAGCGTACGTCGAACACCAGGTCGGCGTCGCCCGGCACCCCTCGTTTGTAGGCAAAGGAAGAGAAGGTCAGCACGATGGGCGCGCGGTCGGCCCTGACCAGGTCACGTACCCAGGCACGCAACTGTCCGGGGGTGAGGTCGGAGGTATCAATGGTGTGTTCCTGCTCGCGCAGGGGGGCCAGCATTTCGCGTTCAGCGTCTATGCATTCCTGCAGCGAGGGCACCCGGCCCTGAGCCTGGGCCAGGCGGTCTGTCAGCGGGTGGCGCCGCCGTGATTCTGAATAACGCTGCCGCAGGGTGTGGTCATCGGCATCCAGAAATATCACGCGGAAGGTGGTGCCCTGTGCGCGCAATTCCTGAATGGTGGCGGGCAGTTCGTCCAAATGGCCTACGGTGCGGACGTCGATGGCCACGGCCACCCGCTCCAGGCCCTGTTCCTGCGTCGTGCTGATGAATTCCCGCAGGAAGCGCACCGGCAGGTTGTCCACGCAGATGTAGCCTGCGTCTTCCAGCAGGTTGAGCGCCACGGACTTGCCCGAACCCGAGATGCCGGTGATGAGAACGATGTTTTGCATGAAGAGACTCAGAGTAGGCCAAAGCCCGCGCCATGCGGGCGGATGACCCAACTATGGTATCAAAGGTCGCGGCCGGGGTGCGACGCCGTCAATCTTTGCGGCTGTTTTCCATGATGGCCAGCGCCTGCCGCTCGATGAACTCACTCATGGTGTCGATGCCGCGTAGCGACAATATGGTGTTGCGCACGGCGGCTTCGACCAGCACGGCAAGGTTGCGGCCGGCAGCAACCTGCAGCATGACGCGGCGGATGGGTACGCCCAGCACTTCTTCGGTTTGATCCTGCACGGGCAGGCGTTCGAAATTTTCCGGTGTGGAGCGGATCAGGTGCACCATGAGGCTGAGCTTCATTTTGCGCCGCACGGAGGTTTCGCCGAATATGGTGCGGATGTCCAGCAGGCCAAGGCCGCGCACTTCCAGCAGGTTCTGCAGCAGGGGCGGGCAATGGCCTTCTATGATGCTGGGGGCAATGCGGGACAGCTCGACGGCGTCGTCTGCCACCAGGCCGTGACCGCGGGAAATGAGTTCCAGGGCGAGCTCGCTCTTGCCAAGGCCGGATTCGCCGGTGATCAGCACACCCACGCCCAGGACATCCAGAAAGACGCCGTGCATGAGTGTTTTGGGCGCCAGACGCTTGCCCAGATAGATGCGCAGCAGGTCGATAAGCTGAGCGGCGTCTATGTGAGTGGAAAGCAGCGGAACGTTGTTGGTTTCACAAAAGGCCCGCATGCCGTCGGGGGCTTCCAGGCCTTCGGCCACCATGATGGCGGGAACCCCCCCTGCCAGGAGCTCTTCCAGCAGCCGCAGGCGGCGCTGCGTGTCGAAATGCGTGTAGTAGGCCAGTTCCTCCGCGCCCAGGACCTGTATGCGGGAGGGGTGGGTGAGGTTCAGGTGGCCGACCAGATCGGCACTGGCACGGCCCAGTTTGTTCGTGAGGTTCTGTTCTGCTGATTGCTCGCCCGCGAGCCAGATGAAGTTGATGGCGCTTGCGTTGTCGCGTACGAGCTCTTGCAGCGTCAGCATGGCCCTATTCCTGTGTGGCGGGGCTGGTCAGTATGCGATGTACGACGGCCGGGTCAGTTTCGGTGGCCAAGGCGTGACGGATTTCGGCGTCGGACATGAGGCGGGCGATTTCCGCCAGCAGTTCTAGGTGAGTTTGCGTGGCGGTTTCCGGAACCAGCAGTATGAACAGAAGATTGGCGGCACGGCCGTCGGTGGCATCAAAGCGGACAGGCTCTGCCAAGCGTATGAATGCGGCGACAGGTTCCTTGAGATCTTTGATTCGGCCGTGTGGCACGGCAACCTGGTGCCCGAGTGCAGTGGAACCCAGACGTTCGCGGGTGATCAGGCTGTGAAAAACCGCCGTGCGCGCGATGCCGTTATGGTTCTCGAAGAGCAGGCCGGCTTGTTCGAACGCGCGTTTCTTGCTCGTGACCGCGAGGTCGAGAACGACATTCGATGGCGGAAGTATGCGCGACAATAAGTTCATGTTGTTCATTATATGTTTATTGCTTCGCAACATACAAAGTGACAAGGGGTTTTTCAAGGGCCCCAGAAACACCCGGGCCCCGAACCAAAACCAGTTCGAGGCCTTTGTCTGACATGGTGTGCGGCTACGCCGTTACGGGATTATTCGGCGGGCACTTCCTGTCGTTTCACTGGGTCGTGAGCATGGTTCTGGACCTTGCCCTTGTACTTGACGACCTGGCGATCGATTTTGTCTGCCAGAAGGTCGATGGAAGCGTAAAGGTTTTCGTCGCGTGCTTCGCAGTGAATGTCTTTGCCGGGCAGGCGGACAGTCACTTCAGCAATGTGCTCCAGCTTCTCGACCGAGAGCGTGACCTGTATGTCGATGATTTGATCGAAGTGTCGACCGATGCGCGCCACCTTTTGGGATGCGTATTCGCGGATGGCGGGGGTGATTTCGAGATGACGACCAGTAATGCTCAGGTTCATAAAAAAACGCTCCTACGGTTGTGAGTTGACGGCGCCTTGCGCCAGTGATTCTTGCTGTGGTCCTCCTTGTGATCTGTGTTTCGATGGGTTCAGTGTATCGCTTCGGCAGGCGAAATCAAGTTGCAACGCGACAGAAGATGACCGGCATCAAGGGCAGGTAAAAGAGGGGTTCGGCCCAGGCCTCACATACGGAAGTTTTTGCCCAGGTAAACCTTGCGCACGGCCTCGTTGTCGATGATCTCGTTGGGGTGGCCGCTGGTCAGCACCCGCCCTTCGCTGATGATGTAGGCGCGGTCGCAGATGCCCAGGGTTTCGCGCACGTTGTGGTCGGTGATGAGCACCCCGATGTTGCGGTTCTTCAGGAACTGCACGATGCGCTGAATTTCAATGACGGCGATTGGGTCCACGCCAGCGAAGGGTTCATCAAGCAGGATGAAGCGTGGGTTGGTCGCTAGTGCGCGCGCAATTTCCACCCGGCGGCGCTCTCCCCCGGAAAGCGAAATGGCGGTGTTGCGGCGGATATGGTTGATCTGCAGTTCGTCTATCAGCGATTCCAGCTCAGTGCCCACCTGGGCACTGGTGAGCGGCCGGCTGGATTCGTCCACCTGCAGTTCAAGCACGGCTCGTATGTTCTCTTCCACCGTCAGGCGCCGGAAAACGGAAGCGTCCTGCGGCAGGTAGGAAAGCCCGAGGCGTGCGCGGCGGTGCATGGGCATGTTGGTGATGGGCACACCGTCAATTTCGATGCGGCCTGAATCGGCCGGCACGATGCCCACAATCATGTAGAAGCTGGTGGTTTTGCCGGCCCCGTTCGGGCCGAGCAGGCCGACGACCTCGCCGCTGTCCACAGAAAGGGAAACGTCTTCGACCACGGTGCGCTTGCCGTAGACTTTGCGCAGGCCGGTGGCCTTCAGGCTGCCGGGCGCGTCGCTGGCAGCCCGCCGGGAACTGCCGGCACCGGCTCTGGAGAAGGGGTTGTTGCTACGCAAAACGGAACCTCAGCGGGCCTGGCCCTTCTGTTTGCGGCAGGCTTCCACAGCAGCGTCAGCCCGTGCGCGTGGGGTGGCCAGAGAACGCACACGCCCGCCCGGAGCGGCCGAGTTGGGGCCGCCGAAGGCCTGGTAGGTTTCGGTCTTCTGACGGTAAATGACGCGTTCCCCCTGGATGTTGTCAAAGGGCTTGCCGCAGATGAAGCGGGTGATGACCGCCTTGCCGATCATCTCGATTTCTTCCGACTTGCCGTTGTATTCGGCGCGCAGGCCTTTGGCTTCCAGCACTTCGAATTTTTCGGGGTTTTCCTGACGCAGCACCACGAGCTTGCCGCCTTCAACGGTGGCTGTACCGAACTGGAAACCCTCGGCGTCTTCGCGCATGGCCAGGCGGTCGGAATGCAGCGTCATATTGCCGCGGGTGAGCACCACGTTGCCGGTGAACACGCTTTCCTTGGCGTTGTCGTCGTAGATGAGGGTGTCGGACACGACCAGGGTGTCGGGCTCTTGCTGGTTACTGCCTTGCTGGGCCAGGGCAGGTAGCGCACAGGCCAGCCCGGAGGCCAGGACGGCAGCAAGAAGAAAGCGTGATGGCGTCATCATGGTTGTTCTGTAGTCCTATCGGAAGAGCGCTGGCGGCGCTCCTGGGTGTCCTGACCGGAAATCTTGACGTCTGTGGAGGAAAATACCTGCAACTGGCGGGTCTTATTATCGTAACGCATGCCCGTTCCGTTCATGGTGGAATTCCCGTGCACCACCAGTGCCGGATGGTCGGTGTAGACCACGTCTTCGTCAGGCAGAAGGGTGAGCACGTCGCTCTTCACGTCGAGCGGGCGGTTTTCTGCGTCGGCGCGGCGGTAGACATGGGCATTGCCCGTCATCACCACGCGCGCACCGTCCTGGTCCATGACCGCGACATCAGATGAGGCCACGGTGAGCGGTGAGCCGGGATGCTGGCCCACGGCGCGGGCCTGCTTCACTTCGTAGGAATCCGTATCGGGGAAGTGTTCAAGATAAATGCCTTCCAGCCGGTTGATGGGCATGCCTGTTTCGTCACTGCGGATGAGCACGAAATCCCTGGCCCAGTGGTCGGGCTCATGTGTGATGCGGCGCGGTGGGTCGATGGGGACGGCCCGCTGGGCGTAATCAGCCGCCCACCACGTGCCGATGACGAGCGCGGTCAGCAGGAAGACGGCAACGAGGGAAGGCAGGCGATCTCGCATGGTGAACCCCGCTCAGCGCAGTGGCGCCGCGGGTCTGGCGAACTTCACTGTATAGTGCCCCCCAGGCGCAGGGACTGGGGGGAGAAGAACGCACCCAGCTTGCCCTGAGCGGCAAGGATGAGGTCGCAACATTCGCGCACTGCACCTGCCCCGCCGGGGGCGCTGGATACCCAGTGGGCGGCCTGGGAAACGTAAACCGGGGCGTGGGGCACACTGGCGGCGAAACCGGCGCGCTGCATGGCGGGAACGTCGATGATGTCGTCGCCCATGTAGCCGATTTCGCTGAGATCCAGGCCTTTTTCCTGGGCCAGGGCCTGCAGGGCAGCGGCTTTGTCACGCACACCGTGCTGCACCAGGGCAATGCCCAGTTCAGCCGCACGGCGACCAACCACGGCGCCGTCGCGCCCGGTGATGAGGGCCACCCTGATGCCGCTTTCCATCAGCAACTTCAGGCCATGGCCGTCGAGTACGTGGAAACTCTTCAGCTGTTCACCCTGTGGGCTGTACCAGAGACGGCCGTCAGTCAGCACACCGTCGACATCGAAAGCCATGAGGCGCAAGGGGCGGACGCGTTCGATCACGACCGGATTCACCTTGGCGAGAATCATGGCTTCGGCAGGATGAGGGATACGGTTCGAGGACATGTTCAGATCACTTTTGCAGCCATGAGGTCGTGCATATGCAGGGCTCCCAATAATAGCCCGGTGTCGTCCACCACGAGTATTTGATTGAGACGGCGCTCATCCATGAGGGCGGCGGCCTCGATGGCCAGGGTGTCAGCCGGCAGACTGCGGGGGTTGCGCGTCATGCCGTCCCTGACCTTGAGAGTGCGCACGTCGCCGCAACGTTCGATGAGGCGGCGCAGGTCGCCATCGGTGAAGATGCCGATGGGGTGGCGTTCGGCATCGACGACGATGGTCATGCCCATGCGCTTGGCCGACATCTCCTTGAGGGCTTCCTGGATGGTGGTATCTTCGTGCACCAGGGGCAGGGCTTCGCCGGAACGCATAATGTCGCGCACATAGGTGAGCAGGCGCCGGCCCAGGGCACCGCCCGGGTGCGAGCGGGCGAAATCCTGGGCGCTGAACTTGCGGGCTTCCAGGCAGGCCACGGCAAGGGCGTCACCCAGTACCAGGGCTGCGGTGGTGCTTGCGGTTGGCGCCAGGTTCAGCGGGCAGGCTTCCTGTTGAACACCGCCATCAAGGTGAATGTCGGCATTGCGCGCGAGTTCAGATTGCGGGTTGCCGGTTATGGTGATGATGCGCGCACCCATGCGCTTGGCCGTGGTGAGCACGGTCATGAGTTCGGAAGCTGCACCGGAATATGAGATGGCGATGACGATGTCCTGGCCGGTGATCATTCCCAAGTCGCCATGTACGGCTTCGGTGCCATGCATGAAGAATGCGGGTGTGCCCGTGGAGGCCAGTGTGGCGGCCACTTTGCGGGCGATGTGGCCCGACTTCCCGATGCCGGTGACCACCACCCGGCCCTTGCAGGCGAGCAGCAGGTCGACCGCCTGCTCAAAATGGGTGTCGAGCCGGTCGCGCAGGGCCTGCAGCGCCTGAATTTCTATAGAGAAGGTGCGGTGGGCCGAGGCCAGATGTTGGCCTTGCCCGACAATGGGATTCTGATCCATTCCTGAATTTTAATCGGCATTGTGTAAACTTCCACGGTTGTTCTCTCTCTGTGCCGCCAGGCCTGTTTCTCCATGAATATCGATCCTGCCGAGTACGTCCGCAACGCCATACGCAGCGTTCCGGACTGGCCCAAGCCCGGCGTGACCTTTCGCGACATTACGCCGGTCCTGCAGGACCCGCGCGCTTTCCGCGTCCTGATCGACATCTTCGTCTATCGCTACATGCGCCATCGCCTGGATCTTGTCGCCGGTGTGGATGCACGGGGGTTCATTCTGGGTTCCGTGCTGGCCTATGAGCTCAACCTGGGTTTCGTGCCTGTGCGCAAGAAGGGCAAACTGCCATATCGCACGGTGGCCGAGGAATATTCCTTGGAATACGGCAATGCAGCCGTGGAAATGCATACCGATTCGGTGCGGCCGGGGCAGCGAGTTCTGCTGATAGACGATCTGGTCGCCACCGGCGGCACGATGATCGCGGCTTCCAAGCTGCTGCAACGCCTGGGTGCGAATGTGCATGAAGCCGCAGCCATCATCGGGCTGCCCGACCTGGGCGGTGTGCAGGCCCTGCGTGAAAGCGGGCTGGACGTCTACACAGTCTGTTCCTTCAGCAGCACAGACCCCTGAGC
>JAJUFI010000170.1 GCA_029263795.1 Alcaligenaceae bacterium | reverse complement strand
GTGCTGGGAAATCTACATTGATGAAGCTTCTCTCCGGCTTTGTCCGTCCGAGCGCAGGGCGGCTGTTCATGGCAGGAGAGGAGGTTGACTTCCACGATGCCGCTGCGGCAGAGGCCGCAGGCGTGGCTCTGGTTCATCAGGAAATTCTTCTTGCGCCCGATCTGACTGTTACACAGAACTTTTTCCTTGGCCAGGAGCTGACACGCGGCTGGATGGTTGACGACAAGGCCATGGCCGTGCGCACCGAGGAAGTGCTCGCCTCCATCGGCGCACACTGTCACCCGCACGACGTGGTTGGCGAGCTACCTCTGGCACAGCGGCAATTGGTGCAGATCGGTCGGGCGCTCCTGCAGCCCCGCAAGGTCGTGATCTTCGACGAGCCCACTGCGGTCCTGGCAGGCGAGGAGGTGGCCGCACTGCTGGACGTGGTGCGAAATTTGAAGTCCCGTGGCGTGGCCGTCCTGTATATCTCCCATCGTCTTGACGAAGTCGAGGCGCTGGCAGACCGGATCACCGTTTTGCGTGACGGGAAAATGGTCGGTACCTGGCCGGCGGCGGAACTCTCGCAAAGGAGGATGGCCGAGTTGATGGTGGGGCGTACGCTGGACGTTCTCTACCCCCCAAAACGGTCGCTCAGTCGGGCGGAACCATTGCTGGTCCTGGAGCAACTCTCGGTGGACCATGGTGCCGTGGAAGCCAGCCTTCAGGTGCGCCCGGCCGAGGTTCTGGGCATAGGTGGAATGATCGGGTCCGGCCGCACGGAATTGTTTGAAGGTTTGATGGGTCTTCGGCACGCCGAAGCAAAGCGTGTCGAGTTCAAGGGGCAACCCGTCAGGCATCGTTCGGTCAGGCAGTGGCGCGACCTTGGTCTTGTTTACCTGACCGAAGATCGAAAGGGGAAGGGGCTGCTGCTCGAAGACCCCCTGGCGCCCAACCTCACCTTGCAGGCGCTCGACCAGCTTCAGCCTCAACTTGTTCTGCAACACGAGAAAGACACGCTGGCTCTGGAGGGAGCAGTGCGCGATTACGACATTCGCGTACGGTCCTTGCGGCTGGACGCCGGTCAGCTCTCCGGCGGCAATCAGCAGAAGTTATTGCTGGCAAAAGTCATGATGAGCGACCCCAGCGTCGTCATCATCGACGAGCCAACTCGCGGCATCGATATCGGCAACAAGGGGCAGATTTATGAATTCATTGATCAGCTCGTTCGCGCCAACAAAGCCTGCATCATGATTTCATCAGAGCTGCCGGAACTTGTGGGGCTTGCCGACCGAGTCCTGGTGATGCGGGCAGGACGCATCGTCGCTGAACTCACGGGCAGCCAGATCACAGAGCAAAACGTCGTTTACGCCGCGACCAGCGCCAATGCCCATGAGGCCGGCGTGAACGACCTGATAACGATAAAAGCGGGAGACAAAGACAATGAGCAGTGCGACAACAGAGATCCCTGTCGTTAAAGCGGCGCCGCGCATCCGCTGGGCCGCGATGGGGCCATTCATCGCCTTGGCCGTCGTGATGTTGGCTGGCGTCATGGTGAATTCCAATTTCGCCACGGCCACGAATCTGGCCAACGTCATCACACGCTCTTCCTTCATTGCCATCATTGCCATCGGAGCAACCTTCGTCATTTCATCACGTTGTCTTGACCTCTCAGTTGGCTCAATGATGGCGTTTGTCACCGGCATCATGATTTTGACGATGAACCGGCTGGAGCCCTCAATGGGGGCCAATGCGATATTTGTGGGTGCCATCGTGGGTCTGCTGGTCGGCGCAGCCTGTGGCTTGGTCAACGGGTTGATCGTGACAGTGGGAAAGATCGAGCCATTCATTGCGACGCTGGGTACCATGGGCATCTTTCGAGCACTGATCACCTGGATGTCCGACGGTGGGTCCATCCCCATGGCGCGGCCCTTGCGTGAGCCCTATCGGCCCGTCTATTTCGGCGACATCCTCGGTATTCCGATTCCAGTGGCGGTCACCATTCTGGTGGCAGTCATTGCCGCGGCCATTCTGTACCGCACGAAATTTGGGCGGCACTGCACGGCGGTTGGTTCCAATGCAGATGTCGCAAGGTTTTCCGGTATTTCCGTCACCAAAGTGCGCACTTATGCCTTTGTCATCCAAGGGCTGTGCGTGGCCATTGCAGCTATTTGCTATATCCCGCGCCTGGGCGCGGCCACACCGACCACGGGGCAGTTGTGGGAACTGCAAGTTATCACTGCGGTTGTGATCGGGGGCACGTTGCTGCGGGGCGGCAAGGCGCGCGTCTGGGGAACGGTGGCCGGTGCGTTGATTCTTGAAGTGATCGCCAATCTCATGGTGTTGTCCAACATGGTGTCTGAATACCTCGTTGCGGCGGTTCAAGGGGTAATCATCATTCTCGCCATGCTGGCACACCGCTTCATCAAGTAACCGCTGTGTGGAGGGCAGCGGCATCCAACAAAACATAACAAAGCTAACCATCATCAGGAGAGTGGACATGAAGACCTTTACCAAACGGGCGCTTGGAATGCTGTCCGCAGTAAGTCTCGTGGCGTTGACCGCCACCAGTGCTCTGGCCCAGGAAAAGCGCGTTATAGGCGTCTCCATTCCGGCGGCGACACATGGTTGGACTGGCGGTGTGGTGTATCACGCCGAACAGGCAGCAAAAGAAATCAAGGCAGCATTTCCGAATATTGATGTGGTGGTGAAGACTTCGCCTTCTGCGGCTGCGCAGGTTTCGGCGCTGGAAGACCTGTCGGCAGGCAGCAAACTCGACGCATTGGTCATATTGCCCTTCACTTCTGAAGAACTGACCGGGCCGGTCGAGCAGGTGAAAGCGGGTGGCACCTTCATTACGGTGGTTGACCGGGGGCTGACGGACCCTTCCATTCAGGATCTGTACGTCGCTGGCGACAACATTGCCGTGGGTGCGAATACGGCAAAATGGCTGGCCGAGAAGCTCAACAACGAGGGCAATATCGTCGTGCTGCGTGGCATTCCCACCGTCATCGATGACGAGCGCATCCAGGGCTTCACCGATGTGATCAAGGGCACGAACATCAAGATTTTGGACATTCAGTATGCCAACTGGAACCAGGATCAGGCGTTCACACTCATGCAGGATTACCTTGCCAAGTATCCCAAGATCGATGCGGTATGGGCGAACGACGACGACATGCTGCTTGGCGTCCTGGAAGCCATCAAGCAGTCTGGTCGTAAGGAAATCAAGTATGCCCTGGGCGGCAATGGCATGAAGGAAGTGATAGAAATGGTGAAGGCCAAAAACCCGGTGACACCCATTTCCACTCCCTATCCGCCATCCATGATCAAGTCGGCCATCTACATGACCGCAGCGCAATTCTCAGGGCAGGCCCCCCATGCGTGGCAATTTCAAGCTTGACGCCCCGCTGATCACTCCCGAGAACGCCGACCAATTCTATTTCCCGGACAGCCCTTTCTAAAACCGTCAACGGCCGGGCACTGATCCGGCCATATTGCACCAGGGAGGAACACAATGAGTGGCAAGAAAATTCTCATGCTTTGCGGCGAGTTCACCGAAGAGTATGAAATCTATGTTTTTCAACAAGGCATGGAGGCTGTGGGCCATACCGTCCACGTAGTCTGCCCTGACAAGAAGGCGGGTGAGTTCATTCAGACCTCATTGCACGATTTTGAAGGGCATCAGACCTACATTGAGCGTTTCGGGCATCTTGCGGAAATCAACAAAACGTTTTCCGAAGTGAATGTGGAAGAGTATGACGCCGTTTATTGTGCCGGCGGCCGCGGTCCTGAATACATTCGTACGGATAAACGTGTCCAGGCCATGGTGCGGCATTTTCATGAAGCGAAAAAACCGATCTTCACAATCTGCCACGGTGTGCAGATCCTGGTGGCAGTAGACGGCGTCGTGCGCGGAAAGAAAGTCGCCGCCTTGGGGGCGTGCGAGCCCGAAGTCATCCTGGCAGGCGGCACCTACATAGACGTCAAGCCGCACGAAGCTTATGTCGACGGTAACATGGTTTCAGCCAAGGGTTGGACTGGGCTGGCCGCTTTCATGCGCGAATGCCTGAAGGTACTGGGGACGACAGTGACGCACAGTTGACAGGGCGGTGGGGCTTCCGCGGCCCCGTTGACCCTCCGCCATCCATCTGGCGCCGGCCCGGTGCACGTTGCCCGACATGCTGTCGGTCAAAGGTACCGGGCTGGCGCTTTTTTTGCCTGAACAAATTCCGGGTAAGTCTGACTTGTGTTTTTTTGCAACCGGGCCTAGTATGAATGAACTGATTCAATAAACATTCAATTTGAATCAAATTATTCATCGCCCGGTCATGAGTCTGCTCAGTCAACTACGCCAAGCTGCTGTCGAGGGTAGTCCCGCAATTCGGAAAGTCGGGTTGTGGATTGCTGCCCACCCCTTGCGCGCCATTTCACTCAGCGCGGATGAAATTGCCGAACAGGCCAAGGCGTCGCAGTCGGCAGTGAACCGGTTTGCCACCCATGCTGGCTTTTCTGGTTTTGCAGAGATGCGCGCTGCGCTGGTTGCAGCCCTGCAGGACGTGCATGAACCCATTGCCAAACTTCGCCAACAGCCCGAAATGCAGGCGGATCACCCTTTTGCCTCCGCCCAGGCCGGCCTGTTGCAGGCAGCGGAAGAGCTGGACGTGGAGGTGCTCGAGGAATGCGCACGCCGCCTGCTGGATGCGCATCATGTCCATACCCTCGGGCTGGGCATGAGCCACTTCGTTGCGGGGTTCGCTGCCACTGCTTTGATGCCGTACGTCCGGGGGGCGACCCACCTTTCCGAAGGGGGAGGCACGGAACAGATCCTGCGCCGCATGACGCGATTGGGAGAAGGGGATGTGGTCCTTGCCATCACCGTGCCGCGTTATTCCAGCGATATTGTTACTTTGGCGCGCTTTGCGCGCGAAAGGGGTGCCCATGTCGTGGCGCTCACCGACTCTGCATCATCGCCACTGGTCGGTGTGGCTGACACCGCTTTGCTGGCTCCGGCCAGCCACAGTGTGCTCTCCCACAGCTATGTGTCCGTTCTTGCAGTCATTGAGGCTCTGCTGGCGCGAGTCGTGCGCCTGAACCCCCATTCTGAAGCGATCACCACCGAACTTATCGACACTCTGCTGCCTC
>JAJUFI010000161.1 GCA_029263795.1 Alcaligenaceae bacterium | reverse complement strand
GAATAATCCAGCCTGTCCACCAGATAGACTGCTGTGAAGGTGAACCAGCAGCTTTGAGGAATGGCGAACAGCGCCCCGACAATGGAAATGCGCAGCAGGCTGCGGTTATGGGTGATCGACACCAGCGGCTCCCGGCAATGCTTGAGGGATTCACGCAATGAAAACCGGCTTAGGGCGGGCTCCTGGGGCCGCCTGTCCAGGTGCTCGCTCAAGCGCCAGCTGAACAGGGTCGGGATGAGGACCAGCACCATGCAGGCGATCAGGGCGAAGCGCCAATTCGAAAGTGTAATGATGAAGGGGAGAAGCAGCCCCGCTATCATTCCCCCCAGGGGAACGCCAGCCTGCTTGATGGAAAACAGCAGGTTCCTCTTGCCGGGTGGCGAAAAACGCTGCAGAACTTCGCTGCCGGCCGGGTTGGCTGCTCCAGGGCTGGAGCCCATAATGAAGCAGGCTAGCAAGACGACGGCCAGGCTCGGATAGAAAAACATCAGCAGAGATATCGCGCCCGCCACCAGAGTGGCTTGAAGGCTGCGAGTGCCGCCCACCCGGCGAATAATTGGCGCACCCACCACCAGTATGAGGGCTCCCCCAAGGGAATTGCTGGCGTTCAGATAACCGATGGTGCTGCTATCCCAGCCGTATTCGCCAGCCATGGCGGGGCCGGCTACAGGGATCACCCTGGACATGAAGGACGCGAGGGTCTGCAGGGTGAAAATGGTGACAACGGGAACGAGCCAGGAAGGAGGAGGTTGCTTCATAGTGCTTCTGGCTCTTATTTAGGGGTGGGCCGTCTTGCGGCCCAATTCTGCTGTGCCCTAGATGAGCTGCACCCAGTGGTCCACCAGCAGGGCGCCGAACAACAGGGCAAGGTAGACGATGGAATAGCGGAACAGCCCGCGGGAGCGCTCATCAGTATAGTGGCGGTACAGTTGCCAGGCGCGCCAGACGAACATGCCGCTGAGCACGATCGCTGCCACCAGGTACAGCGGCCCGCTCATCTGCACGATGTAGGGCATGATGCTGGCGGCGAACAAGGCCACGCTGTAAAGCAGGATGTGCAGGCGTGTGAAGCGCTGGCCATGAGTCACCGGCAACATGGGCAGGCCGGCCCGTTTGTAATCGTTGTTGCGGTACAGGGCCAGGGCCCAGAAATGGGGCGGTGTCCAAATGAAGATGATGAGCACCAGCAGCCAGGCACCGGCGGGTACGGCGTCCGCAATAGCAGCCCAGCCCAGGGCGGGCGGCATGGCGCCCGAAAGCCCCCCGATGACGATATTCTGCGGGGTCCTGGGCTTGAGAATCATGGTGTAAATGATGGCGTAACCGACAAAGGTGGCAAAGGTGAGCCACATAGTCAGTGGGTTCACCCAGTGGTACAGCACCATCATGCCGGCCGAGCCCAGCAACCCTGAAAACAGCACCACCTGCAGTGGTGTAATGGTGCCACGTGCGGTGGCCCTGCGCGCGGTCCGCAACATCCGCGCATCGATTTCCCGTTCAATGAGGCAGTTCACCGCGAATGCCGCGGCGGCGAGCATCCATATACCAAGCGTTGCGGCGACAACCCTGCCGGCGTCAGGCAGCCCCGGAGTGGCCAGGAACATGCCGATCACGGCACAGAACACGGCCAGCTGGGTCACGCGCGGCTTGGTCAGCACAAGGTACTGCCGCAGCAGACTTTGCGATTGCAGGCTGAGTGTTGTCATGGGTTACTCCTTGCTTGGAAACGTCGTAAAGGCGAGCACATACTGTGGTGCAGGCCAGGACCAGACCGGCTGCGCCGCCGTTATGCAGCACGGCGACCGCCAGTGGCCATTCGAAGAAAATCGTCGTGAGACCTGTGAGCAACTGTGCCGCCAGCAGGGCAATGATGAGTCGCGCCGGCCCGCGGAGAGCGGCGGAACGCAACATCAGCCCGGCCAGAGTGCCCAGCCAGATGAAGACGAAAAAGGCGAAGTTGCGATGCACCCAGTGAATGCCTGTCAGGGCATCCTGGGAGATCACCTCGCCCGACGGCAGTTCCCCCAGGGCGCGCAGCAGGGAGAAACCGCTGTGGAGATCCATGGAAGGTATCCAGCTGCCATGGCAGGTGGGGAAATCCATGCATGCCAGGGCAGCGTAATTGGTGCTCACCCATCCGCCCAGGGCAATCTGCACAAAGAGCAACACGAGGCCGGCTACCGCCCAGGGGCGCCAGCGGATTTCTTCCACAAGTACGGGGGCATGGCGTTTTTCCCGGGCAGCCAGCCATGTCATCATCATGAGCAGGGTTATGCCACCGAGCAGATGGGCGGTGACTATCAGGGGCATCAGCTTCATGGTGACCGTCCAGGCACCGAAAGCCCCTTGCAGGCATACCGCTACCAGGGTTGCAATGGCCAGCGCCGGCGAATGCCCGAGCACCTTGCGGTGACGCCAGGCTATCCAGGAAATGCCGATGATCAGCATACCCAGCAGGGCACCCACATAGCGGTGCACCATCTCGATCCAGGCTTTGGTGAAGCTCACCGGGCCGTGCGGCATGGCCTCGAAGGCTTCGCGAATATGGTGGGCCGCACCCACCGGGCTGAGTTGCCCATAGCAGCCGGGCCAGTCCGGGCAGCCCAGACCGGAGTCGGTCAGGCGCACGAAGGCGCCAAACATGATGAGATCCAACGTCAGAAACCAGGTCAGGAAGACCAGCCGGCGGTAACGTTTCTCAATCTTGGGAAAGGTCATTGTCTCAGCCTCACCCTATGCGCGAACGCTTCAGCAGCTTGACGATGTCGTCCCGTACCTCAATGGGGTCTGCATTGGGTGGAAACTCCATCATGAGATTGCCCAGCGGGTCGATAACCCACATATGGTTTCGCAAAGCCTCGGCCGCCTGCGGGCCACTATGGTCGGCAGCCAGAAAAGCGGCCAGCGATGCTGGATCTGCCCGCAACATGTGGGTACCCACATAGGCATCCAGAACCTGTTGGGGGACCTGGGCATCGTCAGTCACAAACCAGACCCGCGTCAGCCTGTCCACATTCTTGCCCTGGCTGGCGTGGGAATTGCGCAGGATGAACAGCTTGCGCACACAGGATTCCGGGCAATCGGCACCATCGGCGGTGACGAGAATCCACTTGCCCTTCAAGCTTGCGATGTCGAAAGGCTGCCCTTCGAGAGTGGTGAGCGGTAGTGCCTGGGCAGTCGGCAGGGGACGCTGCGGGTCGAGAATGCGGCCATAGTTGTTGTGTCCTTCCGGGCGCAGGCCCAGCTGGGGCACGAAATAAGCCAGGACTGCGGCCACCACGGGTGCAAGAGCCATCAGCAAAATGGCGTAGAGCGGCCACATGCTGCGTTTGGCCGGAGCATCCACGCGCCCGGTTGCCGAACCTTGGTGGTCTGGACGGATGGTTGCGGCGGCCTGGCTCGGATTCGCGGAGGGGCGACGTGCTTCACTGACAATCATTGGACTTCCTTACTGCCTTGTTCTGGCCGCGGCCGGCGCAGGAGGTTGCGCAGCACAAATAGTGCGGCGATCAGCGCGATGGCGCTGAAACTGAACCACTGGAGCGCATAGCCGCGGTTCTGGTCGGAATCCAGGGCTGGCCCGGGCCAGTCGCGGCGGAGTGTGAGCTGTTGGATTGGCTCTGTGGAAGCGCGGGCTTGGCCGGTTGAAGCATTTCCCGCAGCCTTGTCGGCCGCATCCAGAGCGATGGAATCACTGGCCTGTGCAAGCACAATGGGTAGCAATGCCAGGCCGGTTGCCCGGGCATAAGCGTCAAGGTCCAGGTTCTGCACCTGCGGAATGTGGCCGTCGCTGGTGGGCAAGCTGGAAGGCAGCTGAGATGTGGCACCGCCTGCCCATTCCCACAGTTCAAAAATGCGTGGGACATGGGAATGCAGTTCCCCACGGATTTCCAGCATGCCTTCTTCGCGCGGAATGACTGGTGCTGCGCCGCCTGCCTGCATATCGTGTGGCAGCCAGCCGCGCAGGACCAGTACGGCTGTTTCCTGGCTGACCGGACCACGCGAGAGATAGCCAGCGTTGGCGTCGCCTTCGCCTCCTTCCAGCAGTGCGGGTTCGGCCGAACCTGCCAATACGGCGTCCAGACGGTTTGGAGATGGAGGAGGGGAAGGCAACAGCAGCGGCGTGGCCAGCCAATAGCCGGGCCGGCCATCGAGATTACGGTTCTGCAGGAGTACTGTGTGCTCGTGAGACCAGCGCCCCTGGCTCACGGCTGCGCGCCATGGGACGAGCTCTTCGCTCGGGGAGAGGGCGGTCAAAACGACCGCCTCCTGCGAGCGCCCCGCCTCGATGGCCTGGCGCAGGGCGTCGCGTTCCTCTGCGCGGCCCAGCTGCCAGAGCCCCAAAGAGATGCAGACTCCGGCAACGCAGCACAGCAAGACCAGGGCAAGCAGACTGCGCAGCCGTTTGTTGCCCATGCTATTGCCCGGTGCTGAGTGCCCAACTTCAGGCATAAATCTTTGCACCGGGTTGGAAAGCTGGCGGGGGGAGAGGATAATCCAGTGCAGAGAAGAACAAACAGACTTGGCAGGGCTGCGCCACCCGATCGGGCCGGGCAACGGCCGGTTTATGTCTGCAGTCAATCCTGCTCCACTGGAGACCAGCATGCGCATTTTTGTATTGCTTGCATTCCTCGGAATCGTGGCGAGCCTCGTGTCCGCGGGTGTTTATCTGATGAAGGACCAAGGCCGGAACAGCCGCATGGTTCATGCCTTGACGCTGCGCATCGGCCTTTCCATCCTGCTGTTTCTGTTCATGTTGCTTGCCTGGCGCCTCGGATGGATAGAAGCGACGGGCATACCCGTTCCAGCCTGATGCAAAGGCCCTGGCGAGCAGGGCCTGTTGCGGTTTACATCCAATAGACATAGATGTAGAGGCCCAGCCACACCACATCGACGAAGTGCCAGTACCAGGCTGCACCTTCGAAGGCGAAGTGATGGTCAGCACTCATGTGGCCGCGGATCATGCGGAACAGGATCACGGTCAGTATGGACGCTCCCACGATCACGTGGAAGCCGTGAAAGCCCGTAAGGATGTAGAACAGGGAACCGTATATGCCGGAATCAAAGCGCAGGTTGAGGTCGGCATAGGCGTGGGCATATTCGTAAGCCTGGCAGAACACGAAGATGAAGCCCAGGATGACGGTGGCGGCCAGCCAGAATATTGCCTTGCTGCGGTGGTTCTCACGCAGCGCATGGTGAGAAATGGTAAGCGTGAGGCCTGAAGTCAGCAGCAGCGCCGTGTTGATGGTGGGGAGCCAGAAGGGGCCGACCGTCTTGAATTCCTCCACGATGCCGCCCGGCCCAAAATTCGGCCATTGTGCGACAAAGCCCGGCCACAGCAGGCTCTTGTGGTCGATGTTCGCCAGCATGGGCGTGGTGATTTCACGCGCATACCACAGCGCGCCGAAGAACGCGCTGAAGAACATGACCTCCGAGAAAATGAACCAGGCCATGCTCCAGCGGTAGGCGTGGTCCACACGCTTGCTGTTCAAACCGGCTTCGGACTCGCGGATTGCCTCGGCGAACCAGAGATAAAGCGAAATGAACAGCCCGACCACGCCGATGAGGAACATCCATCGCCCGGGGAACATGCTGTTGATCCAGAGCGCCGCGCCCAGGAACATCAGGAGCAGGGAAATG
>JAJUFI010000220.1 GCA_029263795.1 Alcaligenaceae bacterium | reverse complement strand
TGGTCAGGCCGCGAAAAAAGTGATTTTGCTGCAGGGTTGCGTCCAGCCGGCCATGATGCCTTCCATTGACGAAGCCACCATCCGGGTGCTGAGCTTGGTGGGCATTGATGGCAGGGCAGTGCCCGGCGCCGGTTGCTGCGGGGCGATCAAATTTCATCTGGACGACAAACCACAGGCAATCAGACAGATGAAAGCTAACATCGACGTATGGTGGCCCTTGCTTGAGCGTGGTGAGGCCGGTTGCATTGTGGTCAATGCCTCAGGCTGCGGTGCGATGTTGCGCGAATATGCTCACCACTTGCGCCACGATGCAGAGTACGCTGACAAGGCGGGTGCGCTGTCGGCCGCAGTACGTGATATTGCCGAAGTGCTAGCCCCCCATGCAGGCGAACTTGCCCACCATCTCGGTTCCATTCCCGGGCGCTTCGCCTTTCACCCCCCTTGTACCTTGCAGCATTGGCAAAAGCTCCGCGCCAGCACCGAAGATCTCCTGCGAAACCTGGGCTTCCAGCTAGTCAATTTCGGCGAATCTCACCTCTGCTGCGGTTCGGCGGGCACTTACTCGATCACGCAGCCCGAGCTTGCAGATAGCTTGCGGGCCCGTAAACTCGGCCATATTCTCGAAGCCGCGCCTGACGCCATCATCTCTTCGAACATAGGCTGCATCACACATTTGCAGGCCGGCAGCGACATTCCTGTCAGACACTGGGTGGAAGTGGTGGACGACGCACTGACCAAGCAGTAAATGGCTTGTACCGCTACAAGCATAGGGCTTGCGCCCGCTACAATATCGCCATGTCCAAAACACCCCCCACAAAAGGGCGCATCGTCGTTGGCATGTCCGGCGGTGTCGACTCTTCCGTTACGGCCTGGCTGCTCAAACAGCAGGGCTACGAAGTCCTTGGCCTGTTCATGAAGAACTGGGAGGACGATGATGACAGCGAGTATTGCTCCAGCCGTCAGGACTGGCTCGACGCAGCCAGCGTGGCTGACCTGATAGGCGTCGACATAGAAGCGGTGAACTTCGCCGCAGAATACAAGGACCGCGTCTTTGCAGAGTTCCTGCGGGAATATTCCGCCGGACGCACTCCCAACCCCGACGTACTGTGCAACGCCGAGATCAAATTCAAGGCATTTCTTGACCATGCCATGTCGCTTGGCGCCGAAATGATAGCCACCGGCCACTACGCCAGGGTGAGATCCGTTCAGCGCGAGGGCCGCACGGAATATCAGCTGCTCAAGGCGGTAGATGCAAGCAAGGATCAAAGCTATTTCCTGCATCGGCTGAATCAGGCACAGTTGTCGCGCACCCAGTTTCCCCTGGGAGAACTCACCAAGCGTGAAGTGCGCCGCATCGCTGCAGAAATCGGCCTGCCGAACGCTGCCAAGAAGGATTCCACTGGTATCTGCTTTATTGGTGAGCGCCCCTTCAGGGAATTCCTGAACCGCTACCTGCCGACCAAGCCCGGGCCCATCAAGACACCGGATGGTGAAGTGCTGGGGCAACATCAGGGGCTGGCCTTCCATACGCTCGGGCAACGCAAAGGTCTGGGTATAGGCGGTGTAAAGGGCAGGCAACGCGAGGACGGCACGGGCGACGCCTGGTACGCCGCACGTAAAGACCTGGCCAGCAACACGCTGTATGTCGTGCAAGGGCATGACCATCCGTGGCTGCAGTCGACGCAACTGTCCGCGGCCGACGCAAGCTGGGTGGCCGGCAATCCGCCGGCACTTGGTCAGTATGCGGCCAAAACCCGTTACCGGCAGGCAGATGCTCCCTGCAGGTTGACCAGTGCGCGGGGAGCACAGTTCGAGCTGGAGTTTCCGGAGCCGCAATGGGCAGTCACACCCGGGCAGTCAGCCGTTCTGTACGACGGTGATGTGTGCCTTGGTGGTGGGATCATCATGTAGGTCAGGAACTGCCTCCGGGCGGCCTACGGCGGCCCTCAGGTGCGAGAACGCGTAACATTAACCCCCGCATAGAGTGATTGAATGGATTTCTTCTTTCTGGGCAGCCTGATGCTGCTGGGCGCCTTCGGCGGTTTTGCCGCCGGTCTGTTGGGCATTGGCGGGGGTATGATCCTCGTGCCTTTCATGATGATGCTGTTTCCGATGGTCGGGATGCCGGAAAGTGTGATGGTGCACACCGCCATTGCAACATCCATGGGCACCATAGTCTTCACATCGCTGTCCAGTATGCGCGCCCACCATCGCAAGGGCGCCATACGCTGGGACATCGTCGCCTTGCTGACACCCGGCATCATTGTGGGCGGGCTGCTTTCCGGTGGCGCCGTATTTTCCTATATCGACCCTGCCTGGCTGGCCGTGGTGTTCTCGAGTTTTGTTGCCTATTCCGGTGCCCGCATGATGTGGGGCAGGCCACCCGCCCCCGAGCGCAGCATGCCGGGGAAGGTGGGCACGACAGCCATGGGTGTGCTGATCGGTTTTGTGTCGGGTCTGGTCGGGGCCGGCGGCGGGTTTCTGTCCGTTCCGTTCATGGTGCGGGGCAACGTGCCCATCCACAATGCCGTCGCCACTTCGGCGGCCCTCGGGTTCTTCATCGCCCTGGCAAACAGTGTGGGATACGTGGTGTCAGGCCACGCCGAAGACACCGGCGTTCCGGGCATGTTCGGGTACATTCACGTGCCGACCTTGCTCGGCATTGTTGCCGTGAGTATGCTGACAGCGCCCTTGGGAGCCAAGTGTGCCCACAGCCTGCCGGTTGGCACACTCAAGAAAGTGTTTGCCGTATTGTTGTTCTGCCTTGCAGGCTACATGCTCTACAAGGCGGCGGTGGCATTCGGGCTGTAGAAGGCTTCCGGCCCCAGGGCTTACAGCCGCGGCGGCGCACTTTGCACGAAAGAGGGGCGGGTGCGCAGTTTCTCTTCCAGACGCTGCAGGTTGGGGTACTTCTGGCGCCAGCCCAACTCTTCACAGCGCAGGTCGAGATAACCTAGTGCACAACCCACTGCGATATCGGCCAGACTGAAGTTGACGCCCATGCAGAAGGCAGGCTGGTCTTCCAGCGACCGGTTCAT
Source organism: Alcaligenaceae bacterium (assembly GCA_029263795.1). Classification (GTDB taxonomy): domain Bacteria; phylum Pseudomonadota; class Gammaproteobacteria; order Burkholderiales; family Burkholderiaceae_B; genus Yanghanlia. Next base: position 13 of record JAJUFI010000220.1, on the reverse strand, counting down.
GTGATCGAGTGCA
>JAJUFI010000145.1 GCA_029263795.1 Alcaligenaceae bacterium | reverse complement strand
ATTCTTGCACCCGCTTTTTATGCGCGGCAGGATATCCGTACACCCGTCAAGATCGCTGCGCTCTGCCTGGTGGTCACACAACTGCTCAATGCGGCACTGGTGCCCTGGCTGGCCCATGCCGGCCTTGCCCTTTCGATCGGCCTGGGTGCCCTGCTGAATGCCGGACTGCTGACCAAAACCTTGCGCAGCCGCGGGGTGTATCATCCGGGGGCAGGCTGGCATAGGTTTTTGCTGCGAGCCGTACCGGCGCAGCTTGTGCTCGCGGCCATGCTGGTTTTCGCCGGCCGACACATCGACTGGGTGTCCATGGGCACTACACCGGGCATGCGCATCACCTATCTCGCAGGCCTTCTGGCTGCGGTAGTCCTCGCCTATTTCGGCACACTCTGGTTGTGCGGTTTCCGGGCTGCTGACTTTACACGACGCGCGGCATAATATAGAATGCCTGTCTTTGCCAGTTAGACCACTTACACTAAAGAATACGCAACATGGCCAATACCGCCCAAGCCCGTAAGCGCGCCCGCCAGTCGGTTGCACGCAACAAGCACAACTCCAGCCTTCGCTCGATGATGCGCACCTCCATCAAGCGTGTGCGTCAGGCCATCGAAGCCGGCGACCAGGCTGCTGCCAACGAAGTTTTCCGCAAGGCCTCCAGCGTCATCGACCGCGTTGCCGACAAGAACATCATTCACAAGAACAAGGCTGCTCGCCACAAGAGCCGCCTGGCAGCTGCCATCAAGGCGATGGCCTGATCTTTGTATGATGGTTTGATCGGCAAAAAGCCGGGTCCTCCGGAAAAAAAGAATGGGGCGCTTAGGCGCCCTATTTTTTTGGATTGCAGACAGCCAATATGGCTGACAATTCACCCATGAATCCATCCACCCTGATTGGCGTCGTCGCCAGCATTCTGCTGCTGGCCATTGTCCTGTTCTTCGCTACGGAAGATCCTTTCCTGTTCATCGATCTTCCCGGCCTGGGCATTGTGCTGGTTGGCACCGCCGCGGCCACCTTCATCGCCTACCCCCTGCGCGAAGTCGTGCGTGTTTTCGGCTTGCTGCGCGCCATTGTTCGCAATGAAAAGCACTATATCGATAAAGATCTCGAAGAGCTGGTCGACATTTCCCGTCTGTGGCTGCAGGGTGATATCCGCGCCGTCGAACAGCGCCTGGAAGGCGTCGCCAATCCGTTTCTGCGCAGCGGTGTGCAGCTGGTCATCGACAATGTCCCGGAACAGGACATCCTCGATCTTCTTCAATGGCGCATTGCACGGCTGAAAGCCAAGGAACATGCTGAAGCGCAGCTGTTTCGTGTCATGGCTGGCTTCGCGCCAGCATTTGGCATGCTGGGTACGCTGGTCGGCCTGGTCAACCTACTGTTTTTGCTCGGCGATGGCGACATGACGGCCATCGGTCGTCAAATGGCCCTGGCGCTGATGACCACCTTCTACGGTGTGCTGCTGGCCAATCTCATCTTCAAGCCGGTTGCGGTCAAGCTTGAACGCCGTACGGAACAGCGCCTGGTCATGCTCAACACCATCATGCAGGGTATCTCCATGATGAGTCAGGGCCGCAGCCCGTCGATGATGCGGGAAACACTGAACGCGTTTGTGGCGGAAGTGCGGGACGAAATCATTGATCACGACATCCTCCAACCGCAGAACGGAAAGGCCGCCAAGTCTGCAAAAAAAGCAGGTAAGTCGGGCGGCAAGGCGGGTGGCATTGCCAGCAAGAAAGTTGGCGGCAGTGAAACGTCCGCCAGCAACACTGCCATAGGTTCAGGAGCGAACCGTCCATGAAGGACGGGCTGGGCGATCTGCTCCCTTCGCGCGCTTATGCGAAGCGGATGCTGGAACTCGAAGGCGAGCTCAAACGCGCCCGCGCCTTTCAGCGCCGTCACAGCAAAAGCCCGGAAACTCTCGGCAGGTGGGGGCTTGACCAACCCACCGACCCGCAGGAAGGCGAAAGCTGGTTCTTAACTTACTTAGACATGATGACCCTTCTGTTGGTCGTCATGATCGTGATGTTTGCATTTTCCGGTGGTCTCAGCCGCTACGGCCACCCCGAACCCAGTCAAGAAGCAACGCAGGCCGCCCCTGCTGGCGCAGGTGGCGCAGAAGGGAGCACCGTGGTATCGGGCCAGGAAGCAGCAGATGCCCGGTCACCATCTCCTTCGGATGCGAGCGGCTCCGCGGCCGATTCATCTTCGATTGAAAGCGGTGCAGCCGTAGCGGCAAATGAATCATCAACGGCTGCACTCGAAATGGGGTCGCCGGCTACCTTGGCCGGCCAGGGTAATGGCGGGCTGCTTCCGGGTGGCAGCGGCCTGCTTCCCGGGGGCAGCGGCCTGCTGCCGGAAGACCACGGTGCGAACTCCGGATATGCCGATATGTCGGGCTTCGTTCACCCTGCAGATGCAGGCCCCCTGCCCCGCGACGCTCACATGCACCATGCAGGCTCTCAGCTCATCACAGGGCTGCCGGCAGGCCGGCGCAGCATCGATGAACTTTATCCCGGTTTCACCCCGGCCGACCTTGCAGCTTCATTCGTTGGGCCACCCCGCCCTCCAAAGTGGTCGCAGGAAGAGGCTCCGCCGACTGCTGTCTTCAGCGCAGGTCAGGATGTTGCCGCCAGCGCACCCGGCCCAGCCGAAGCAGTCATCATTGTGCCCCCCGTGCAGGCTGATGACGATATCTCCGAAGGCGAGGCCATAGCAGCAGGGCTGGCCCTGGGTGAGTTGGGCAACGATGTTCAGGTGGTGATCAGCGAACGTTCAATCAGCTTCCGAGTGAACAGCGAAATACTGTTCGACAGCAGCCAGGCTGATCTGAGCCGTTCCGGCTTGGCCGTACTGCGGCGAATTGTGAATGTGCTGTCCGGCACCAGTCACGAAATCACCGTGGAGGGCCACACGGACAGCGTCCCGGTACGGCGTAACGTGCGCTATCCCTCCAACTGGGAGCTCTCCAGCGCACGGGCCGGCAGTGTGGTGCGCTATCTCCAGGCCAACGGCATAGCGCGACAGCGCCTTAAGGCAGTCGGTTATGCCGATACCCGCCCGATAGGTGACAACCACACCCCCGAGGGGCGCGCTGCTAACCGGCGGGTGGAACTGGTCATTGAGAAACGCGGTTGAGGAAACTCAACAGCGACGCCTGCAGAACCTCGGCAGGGGGAAGCTCGCCGATCAGCACAAGGCGCGAGCAACGTTCCCCCTTCGGCCACTCAGGCAGGTGAACCGGTGGATGCAGCAGGTGCTGAACACCATCCAGGACGGTGGGCTGCTCCACCCCCTGCAGGTTGAGTATTCCTTTAAGACGTAATGTCGCATCGCCATAGCGGTGGAGGAACATGCTCAACCACACCCCAAATGCTGCCCAGTCCAAAGGCTCATGAATCACCAAGCAGACACTGCGAAGTTGACCGTGCACGGGCGCCAGGCCGTATCGGTTCAGTGTGGCCTGCGTGTTGACTTTGGGGGCGTCCCCTTGACGAACGGATGCAAACAGTGAGTCTCCAGCTCGTTGGGCCGAGCTGCCGAAGAACCACTGCCCCGCCTCGTGCATGTGGCCACCCAGGGCGATATCCTGGGTGAGCCCCACCGCGTCTTCACCCGCATCATTGTGTGACACGACTATGGAAGCCATGGGGTTTAGCTCCAGCAGCCTGTTGCGCAGCGAATCGACTGCACCCTGCTCTGCCATATCCGCCTTTGTGATGACCAGACGGTCGGCCACCGCTGCCTGCCGCCGCGCCTCCGCCCGGTTCTGTAGCTGAGCGTCACCCAACACGGCATCCACGGTCGTCACCACTGCACCCATCCGGTAGTGATGTCTGAGCACCGGATCACTCACCACCGTATTGATGACAGGAACCGGGTCGGCCAAACCCGTGGTCTCCAGCACTACGCGATCAAACCTGGGGATCTCGCCGCGGTCGGACCGGGTGATGAGGTCACTCATCGCTTCGGCCAAGTCAGTTCTGACCCCGCAGCATATGCAACCACTGCGCAGGACCACGGTTTCACGGTCGATCTGCTGCAAGAGCTCGTGATCCAGCGGGATTTCGCCCAACTCGTTGACCAGCACCGCACAGTTTGCCAGTTCCGGACTGCCCAGCAACCGGCGCAACAACGTTGTTTTCCCACTTCCAAGAAAGCCCGTCAGCACATTCAGCACCCGCTGCTCACTTGCAACGGTCGGGATTGCAACTGCGCACATCAGGACTCCTCAAGCCGCTGCGCGACTTCAGGAGCGAGTGGATCGGGTACCCGACCAGTCATGCGCTCCACCGCGAGCCAGAGCTGCTGAAGGTCATCGACGAGCTCCACCTTGCCCGTATACGTGCTGAGCTGGTACTTGCTTCCTTGCCAATCTGTCACCTTGCAGGCATAGGCGGCAAGAAGGGTGTTGAGAAAATTAATGCGGCTGCGCCGGGCATCGCGCCGTGTGAGCTGCGCGGTCGGCTCATCTGCCTGGGGCAGGAGATCGGCCCAGTGCGCTTGCCCGGAAAACAGCCCGCACAGACCACACATGGATGCTTCCCCCGCTATGTGCTCAATCGCCGTTCCATGGCGAGCGCCGTTCGAAATCGTCGGCCATCTCATCCATGGTGACAAAACGAACGCCTTCATGCGAGGAGATGTACTCGAACAGACGCTCGAGCATCAGCAACACTTGCGGCCTGCCCGAAACATCTGGATGGATGGTAATGGGGAAGACTGCATAATCGTACTCACGGTAGACCCAGTCGAACTGGTCACGCCACATTTCCTCAATGTCGCGTGGGTTGACGAAGCCATGGCTGTTGGGTGACTTCTTGATGAACATCATTGGTGGAAGGTCATCCAGGTACCAGTTCGCAGGAATTTCGATGAGGCGTGTTTCCTTGCCGCGCACCAGCGGTTTCATCCAATCGGCAGCCTGCTTGGAGAAATCGATCTTTGTCCAGGAATCGCCCACGCGTACGCGATAAGGCTGGAAATCATGGTGCATCAGACTGTGATCGTACTTGATGCCCTTCTTCAACAATAACTCGTTGGTGATATTGCTGAACTCCCACCACGGCGCCACATAACCTGTCGGCGCTTTCCCGGAAATCTCGCCAATGAGCTCAATGCTGCGGTCCATGACGTCTTCTTCCTGCTTGGCAGTCATGGCTATGGGGTTTTCGTGAGAATACCCATGCATGCCGATCTCATGCCCCGCCGCCGCCACTTCCTTGATCTGGCTGGGAAACGTCTCAATGGAATGCCCGGGGACAAACCAGCTTGTTTTTATGCCAAAGCGATCAAAGAGTTTGAGCAGACGCGGTGTACCCACTTCCCCGGCAAACAGCCCCCGCGAAATGTCGTCGGGCGAGTCTTCACCCCCATAAGAGCCCAGCCAGCCCGCGACAGCATCAACGTCAACGCCAAAGCCGCAAAGAATTTCCTTAGCCATGAATAATTCTCCATGATGTTTGCCATGAGCGAGTCAAGACGGCAACGCCCGTGCCAGTGACCACATTGATTCAGCATCGGACTGAAATGGTTACGATTCAGGCCGACCTCTTTCAGTACTGCGTGAATACAATCAAGGAAACGGAGGCGACCATGACTACAACCTTCCTGCTAGAAAGACTGGACACGCCGCTGGGAGAGATGCTGCTGGCCTGCGACGAACAGGGAAAGCTGCGTATCATCGACTGGCTTGATTATGAAGGAAGAATGCGCGTTTTGATACAGAGGCAGTATCCAGGCCAAGTGATAGAACTACGCGAAACAAACATCGGATCACCGGCAGCGGATGCCATCCAGGCTTACTTCGACGGCGACATCAATGCGGTGAGCGATCTGGAAGTGGCAACCGGCGGAACGGAGTTTCAGCGCTCAGTATGGGCAGCGCTACGCAATATCCCGGCCGGCCAGAAAATCAGTTACCTGGAACTCGCCACACGCATCGGAAACCCAGCTGCAGTGCGTGCCGTCGGTCTGGCCAACGGTGCCAACCCAGTCAGCATCGTTGTGCCCTGCCATCGCGTCATCGGCAGCGGCAGCAAAGCACCTTTAGTGGGTTACGGAGGTGGGCTGGAGCGCAAGCGTTGGCTGCTACAGCACGAGAGAGCCGTTGCTCATGAAGAGATGGAGACGGCACT
>JAJUFI010000212.1 GCA_029263795.1 Alcaligenaceae bacterium | reverse complement strand
TGGCGCTTGCCATGTTGCGCTACAGCCCGAAGGTGGCATGTTACAGGCACGATTCGGTGGTGCTGGAAGTGGCTGCCAGCCTGGCGCTGTTCGGCGGCATCCGGGCGTTGTGCCGGCGCATACGCCACACCGCATACAAGGTGCTCACTCCCTTGAATCTGGGCATGGCACCATCGGCAAGCGGGGCCTGGCTGCTGGCCGGCTCGCCCCGGCCAGGGTGCAGGCGCGTGGTAAGGCAAGCCAGCCTCGTGCGTCACCTTGCCGGCCTGCCCGTTCACCATCTGCCAGAGGCCCGCCCTCACCAGGAATGGCTCGATAACATCGGCTGCCGCAGTCTGGGAGATCTCCGCCAACTTCCCCGTCAGGGGCTGCAGCAACGCAGCAGTCCCCTTCTCCTGCACTCTCTGGATGCTGCCTACGCACAGGCCCAGGAAACCATTTCCTGGTTCCTGCCCCCTGCCCGCTTTCGCCTGGCCTGCGAACTCGACTTTCACCTGCTGCATGCCAATGCCATCCTGGCTGCCACCCAACCCCTGTTGCTGGCACTCTGCGGCTGGCTGCAGGGCCGGCAGGAAGCTCTGCACGACATCTCCCTGCTCATCCACCATGCAAAAGGTCGGGATTCCTGCCCGCCCACCCGTGTGGCCTTGCGCTTTTCAGCCGCCACCTGGCGTCTCGAAGACTTCAACCGCATCCTCAAGGAACAACTGCAGCATGTTGTACTGAAACGCCCGGCCATCCGCCTGGAACTTGCCGCCGGTGTCTCCCACCCCCGCGCCCCGGCCAGTGAAACGCTCTTTCCCGACCCAGGCCAGCATTTCCAGGAAGAAAAAAGGCTGCTCGACCTGCTGTCAGCCCGTCTTGGCATTGGCAGCATCAGGCGGCCACGGCCCCGCGCACACCACCTTCCTGAACAGGCAAACAACTGGGCGGAGCTCACCACAGCCCCGGTTTCCGTTTCCGTGCCGGCTTCGCTGGGCATCAACCCCCGGCCTTTCTGGCTGCTGGAAGAGCCCCGTCAACTGGGCATCCACCTGGAAAGGCCGGTGCATCAGGGGAGGCCTCTGCGTCTTGTGCAAGGCCCGGAACGTATCGAAACCGGCTGGTACGAAGGCATTCACCACCGGCGCGATTATTTCGTTGCCGAAGATCCCGATGGCGCCCGCTATTGGGTCTATCGCGAACGGGAAACCGGAGACGGCTGGTTTCTGCACGGCCTGTTTGCCTGAACAGATCCAAGCCATGACACAGGTATTCGCATCAATGGCATGACGCCCGCTTTTTCTGAGCACCACCATGAAGCCCACCTTTTCCTTCCTCAGCTCCTATGCCGAGCTGGACTGCATCTCCAACTTCAGCTTCCTTACAGGAGCCTCCCACCCGGAGGAACTGGTCGAACGGGCGGCGGGGCTGGGCTATAGCGGCCTTGCCCTAGCCGATGAATGTTCTCTGGCAGGGGTGGTCAGAGCCCATGTCGAAGCCCGCCGCCACCCCCTGAAGTTCGTGGTCGGCAGCCGCTTTCGGCTACAAGAAGGTCTGCACCTCATTGTTCTGGCCACCAACCTCAATGGTTACGGGAATTTATCCGAAACCATCACGCTGGCGCGCCGACGCAGCCCCAAGGGGGAATACCGGCTGAGCCTGGCCGACCTCTCCACACCACCTGCCGGGCTTGAATACCTGCGCGGTCTGCCGGATTGCCTAGTGATTCTCAAACCGGGTTATGGCTGTTCCACCCAATGGCTCGATGCGCAACTGCCTGCGCTGGCGAAGCTCTTCGTCCAGCGCCTCTGGCTGGGGGTTGCCCTGCATTACGGTGCGTCGGACGCCCGCCATCTTTCCACCCTGCAACAGGCTGGCCGGCGGCATCACATTCCGCTGGTGGCCCTAGGTGGTGTGGAAATGCACCGCCGTTCCCGTCAGCCCCTGCACGATGCGCTGGTTGCCATCCGCCATGGCAAACCCGTCACGGAAATCCTCGAGCAGCTGCACCCCAATGCAGAGCGCCATCTTCGCAGCCGTCTGCGGCTGGCCAATATGTACCCTGCCGAGCTGCTCCATGAAACGCTCAACATCCTGGAGCATTGCCGGTTCTCACTTGATGAACTTCGCCTTCAATATCAATACCCGGAGGAAATCGTTCCACAGGGCATGACCCCCAGCACCTACCTTCGCCAGGAAACCATGGCCGGCGCCCGGCGCCGCTATCCGCAGGGCATCCCTGCCAGCGTCCTGGCACAGCTGGAAAACGAACTGTCCATCATCCGGGATCTTGCTTATGAGCCTTATTTCCTGACGGTTTACGATATCGTCAAATTCGCCCGCAGCCGCGGCATACTCTGCCAGGGGCGTGGTTCGGCCGCCAATTCTGCGGTCTGCTATTGCCTGGGCATCACCGAAGTCGACCCGGCCAGCGGCAACACCCTCTTCGCCCGGTTCATCAGCCGGGCGCGCAACGAGCCCCCGGATATCGACGTGGATTTCGAGCATGAGCGCCGCGAAGAAGTCATTCAGTACATCTACGAGCGCTATGGCCGGGAACGCGCGGCACTAGCTGCCGTGGCCATCCGTTATCGTCATCGCAGCGTTCTGCGCGATACGGGCAAGGCCTTGAATGTGCCTCCCGAACGAATCGAAGTCGTCGCCCGCTCCTTTCATTACTGGAATGGCAGGAAAGACATTCTGGAGAAAATCCATGCCCACGGCTTTCCCGCTACCAGCCGTATCGCACGGTTGTGGGCGGGGCTGAGCGATACCCTGAGGGGGTTTCCGCGTCATCTTTCCCAACACCCCGGTGGCTTCGTCATTTCTCAGGGCAAGCTTTCCCGCCTGGTGCCCATTGAGAACGCCGCCATGCCGGAGCGCAGTGTGGTGCAGTGGGATAAGGACGATCTTGATGCCATGGGTCTGCTGAAAGTGGATGTGCTCGCCCTGGGCATGCTCAGCGCCCTGCAGCGCTGCCTTCAATTGGCCAGCCGTTTGCGGGGCCGCCCCTACGAACTGCAGGATATTCCCCCTGACGACTCCCCCACTTTCGAAATGATCTGCCGCGCAGACACCATAGGCGTCTTCCAGATCGAATCTCGCGCCCAGATGAGCATGCTGCCCCGCTTGCGCCCCCGCGAGTTCTACGACCTCGTCATCCAGGTGGCCATAGTTCGTCCAGGCCCAATTCAAGGCGGCATGGTCCACCCTTTTTTGCGACGCCGCCAGAACCTGGAACCG
>JAJUFI010000189.1 GCA_029263795.1 Alcaligenaceae bacterium | reverse complement strand
ATGATTTTTCCTGTTCCAACTTAGTCGCGATGCGCCACCACCATTGATGACGCCACGCAGCCAGTCTTGGTCCCGTCAGCTTAAGCCTTGAGGGCCCAAGAGCCCGGCCGGCAAAGCCTGGGTTGAAATTGTTGCCAAGGCACCCTGAAAATTAGGGGTGCGCCTGTAGGCAAGACGTTAATAATAGCGCGTTGCCAACCCAAAGGCAAGGGTTGGCTGAAAACTTATGGTATAGCGTTGTGATGCAGTCACTGCAAGTGCCCGCAAAAAAGCACCATACGTGACAGGCACTAATTATCCACGAATTCGCCTTCGTTTTCATCCCCCTCTTCGGGGAAAGTTTCGTTAGCGGGTAGCAGGACACCGTATTCACGCAGCATCGCCGCGGTGGCTGCGTTTGGAACATCGTGGGCGTAGATCTTCACGCCCTGCCCGATTGCAGACTCGGTAATGGCGGCGATCAGCTGGATGGCGCCTGGACTTTCCATCAGGCCGGAAATCAGGTCGCCACCGAGCTTCAGATAACGGATGCGAACCTTATGCAGACGCAAGAGCGCCGCGGGCTGCTCGGCAAGGCGCCGGACCCCCACGCCCACACCGAGACGCGCTGCCAGACCGCAGAAAGATTCAAGTTCTTCCGGATAGGCCACGAAACCATGCGCGTCGACCTCGAGGACCAGGCGCTCACGCTCAGAGGATTGAACCTCGTTCGCGGAAAGCACTTTCTCCATGTCCTGCAGAAAGCCGGGAAGAAGGAGCGACGCGAGGGACACACGCAGGGAAATGGTGCCGGAATTCCCGCGCAACCACTCCAGGCCGAGTTTGATGGCGCGCAGGTCGCAAGCGCCGGAAAGACCCAGGCGGACAGCAGGCGGCATGAAGAGATAGCCCGACACGGAACTGCCGTCCTTGTCGTCTCGCATGACAAGCAGAGCCTCATGGCGATCGGGCGTGTCGTCATTGCTGTAAAGGGAAGGTTCGACATTCAGATGCACCCTGCCCTCTTGCAACGCATTCAGAATCAATGCCTTCCAGGCGGACTCGCCTGTGTTGCCCGCCACTCCCAACGAACGGTACTCGCTTGAAGCCATGTATTCGACTTCGTCGTGACCCGCATTTTCCGCTCGCATCAAACCGTGATCCAGCCGAGCCAGGACCTGGCCCACATCGCAGTTCGGGCCGTAGTCGGTGAGCGCATAGCACCAGCGGCAGAGCCTGTTGTCTGCGGTTTGAATGCGCAGCGAATCCAACTTCTGGCGCAGCGCTTCAAGAAGGTCGGTCGTATCCGGGCCGTCGTAACCGGCCAGCAGGACGACAAAGTCGGACCCGTTCAGGCGCGCCAGTTGCGGTTGGGGGCGACTGGGATCCGCTTGCTCAACAAGGACTTCCCGAACGCTGTCGCATACTTGCCGCAGCCAGTTGTCGGTTTCCCTACGATCATGGGCTGCGTTGATGGAGGAGAGGTCCCTCTGCCTGAAAATCAGCACATGGCCATGCCGCAGCCCCGCGGCGGGCTCGTCGCCCTCACTTCCGCGCAACGCCCGACGCAGTTCATTGATGAAATAGCGCCGGTTTGCCAAACCAGTGACTTCGTCAGAATGCAGGGCGACCTCAAGTGTCTCGATCTGGCGATTTTGCTCATCGGCCGTCGCCCGCACCCGCTCACGAACGGATTCAATGACATTGTGAACCTGCGCCAGTTCCTTGATGCGCGAGCCGGTCGAAGCAATCGCCGGAGCGCCCGTCGCCTGCATGTCTGCGATGGCGTTCACCTGGGCAGCGATTTCCGTTTGCAAGGCACGGCGCAGCCAGCGAATGAGCGAAATGGCAAATACGGCCCAGAGCAGCCCTGCCGCCACGACCAGAACCAGAACTTTCCACGCAACGTTCCACAATACTTGCCGCGCATAGCCAGACTCCGGCGTGACTACCACCTCGCCGATCTGCTTCCAGCCATCGCTTACAGCCTGAGCGACAGTAGGCACGGATAGCGGGAACAGGACTTCAAGCCAACCCGGCGCTCGCACAGCGCCGGCGTCGCTTCCGCGTACGAGTTCATGGACGGTCTCTCCCGCAGGATTCTTGAGAATGATGCTGTGATATTGACCAGTGTCGTACAAGGCCTTCAGCAATAATTCTTGCGTGACGGGGTCTTGATTACCTGGCTGAGAAAGAGACAACGCCAGCGATGAAGCCGTGTTGCTCGCTTCCACCTGCAGGCGCTCGTTCAAATAGCCCTGTGCCCCGCTCAGACTGAGCCAGAGAGTGCCGGCGAAAATAATGCACATCGCAACAGTGACACTGATCAGGAGCTGTCGGAGCAAGGACATAGGCAACCATTCGGGTACGTAACAAAATTAATCTTGGATGATACCAAGTGGGTGTACTGATATAGCGCGATCAGCAAGAACCCGAGGGACAACCCTGACAGTACCGCTCACGGGGCAAAGCCTTCTCGCCGCATGCGGGCCAGCAATTCCTGCCACCGAGTGATGCGATCCACACTACCCGAATGGCCGCCCCTGACGTAGACGCCCTCTGCGTTGAAACTGAATACAGGTGTCAGGTCGGGGCGCTTCGAAGCAGGCCTGATCGAGTGATTCAGGTTATCCAGAATTAGGGGCTCGGAATGCGGCGTGTCGTAATAGCCGAGAACCATGTGCGCCACACTTTTGCTGTTCAATTGCGCCCGAACGTAGATCAGACGAAGCTTCTCTGGGGGCACACCCAAATGCACCAGAGAGAAATACTTACCGATGACGAAGTCTTCGCAATCCCCCATCCCCCGGCCCAAAGTCTCCAGAGGTGTGGCCCAATAGTCTTCACGACGCCAGGCGATGCTGTCTTCTGCTTCACGTATGGAGTTGTTCCAGAAGCTGTTGACCTCTTCCAGGAGCGCCCGCCACCCGGTTTCACCAGCAAGACGATCAAGTGAAGCAAACCATTGCTTCAACCGCCGGCTGCCTTCGCCACCGAACTGCCGTTGCGCATGTTTGGCGACAGCTTCACGTTCAAACTGCAGGGCCAGCACACCCTGCCCCGCAGCCAGCAATGCGGCTGCAAGCAATAGCAGCATGTGGAAACGCCGCAGTCGGAACAGTCGCAAAATCGTCGGCAAACCAGAGTCCGTGACAGGAGCAGGCAAGCGCTCATGTTACCAATTGTTGGCCGCGGCAGACAGCCCGAGGCGGGTTATCCAAGCAGCGTGGCCGGAATAACCCTTCGACAGCGATTGTCACAGCTGGATCTTCGGGAAAAAGACGGAAATACACGTGCCGCATGTGTCTGAACATGCGGCACTCTGCATCACTAACTCGACATCCCGTCATTCCCCTGAATATTCATGAGCTGTTGAATCAACGCGCTTTGAGCCGAAAGTGCCTCGCCGTCGATAGCCGCGTCTGCCTCGGGCCCGGGCGGCTGCCCGGCCCCCGCAGATTCACCCTGACCCTTGGTCACGACTGTTTCGCTTTCAGGTGTCTTGGAGACCCCATCGGCTTCACCCTTGTCAGCGTCTTGCTTCTGCTGAGCATCGTCGCCGCTGCCAGTCCCGGACTCAGTGGTGTTACCACCCAGGACTGACTCCAGTACGCCATCCAGGCTTACTTCGGCATCGTCGGAGTTCTCCTCGATTAACACATCATCCGGATTCAAACCTTCAAAACCAGAATCCGCATCGACCATCGTAACGGGCGTCGAGGCAGCTGCAGCATCACCATTGTCGTCCGAGTCGGTTGCAGTACCTCCCTCGGAGGAAGCGTCGCCCTGGCCGTCCCAGTATTCATCAAAGTCAACAAGCCCGGGCAGATCATTGTCTTCCTCCACATCCAAGGAAGCGGTGGACTGCATCGCTGCACTTAAGCCGGCAACGCCAGAATCAGTGCCTGCTTCAGATCCAATGATCAGAGATTCGTCAGCCCTTTCGTCATCGTCAGTGATGAAACTCCAGCTGGAACTTACAGCGCCGCCTGCGTCGGAGTCGTCAAACTGATCCTCGGAATGCAGCATCATTCTGCCGGCCACCGACATCGGATTGGCGCCTTCGCCCGAATCTGAAGACACCTCATCAGTAAGGATGACGCCACTTTCGTCAATGTCCGATGTGACGGTCACATTTGCTGTAACCCTTATTACATCGCCCTTTACCGAAACGACCTTCAATCCATCT
>JAJUFI010000046.1 GCA_029263795.1 Alcaligenaceae bacterium | reverse complement strand
CGGCAGGAGTGAGCGATGTTGCTTATGCATGATGACTCCGTGTGGAGGTGGTTGAAATCGTTAGCCCATCCATTGGCTGACGGGAGCTGCAGCGTCCTGCAACTGTTGAGAAATCACGTCGATGAGCACGGGACCGTCGAATGCCAGGGCAGCCTTGATGGTTTCGTCAAGGCGCGCCGGGTCTTGCACACGGAAGGCCTTGATGCCGAAGGCTTCAGCTACTCGTGCGTGGTCGGTCCGGCTGAAATCTACGGAGAAATAGCGTTCGTCATAGCCCGCTTTCTGGCTGGCTTTGATCCACCCATACACGCTATTTGAGAAAACAATCATTTTCAAGGGAATTTTGCGGCGGGCGATGGTTTCCATTTCACCGCAGGTGAAGCCGAAGCTGCCGTCTCCCATTGCGGCGACCACCGTGGCGTTGGGGCGCCCGATTTGCGCACCGACACCGGCGGCCATGGCGAAGCCGAGAGCACCATGCGCCCGGTTTGTGATGAAGTGACGGCCTGCCTGGGGAGCCTGGAAGTAGGCCGAGAAGTAGGGGCAGGGAGTGCCCGGGTCTGCCACGACAATGGATTCTGGCGGCAGCAGGCGGTTCAGGGCGTCTACCACGCGTTCGGGCTTGATCGGCGTGTCCAGGGACTGTGCAAGCAGCTGGAACGCGCCGAACTTCTCTTCCCGAGCCTTGGCCACCACGGCGTGGCCGTCGACCGCGCCTGCCGTTCTGCCTGCCAGACGTTCCTCCAGCGCCAGATTGAGTGCTTCCAGGGTTAGCAGCGCGTCTCCCACCATGCCCACTTCGGTGCGGTAGTTGGCTCCCACCACCATGGGGTCGTTATCGATATGCAGAATCGTAGTGTCACGGCCCGGATACTTCCAGTGCTCCGTCGTGGTGGAACCGGCCCGGCAGCCGATGAACAGCACGAGGTCTGCCTGCTTGACGATTTCCCGGGTGGCCGGCACACCACCGTTGGAGCCGACCACACCGCCGTTCAGGGGGTGATCGTCAGCCAGGGCGCCCTTGCCGCTCACCGTGGTGCATACAGGGGCTTTGAGCGAAACGGCCAGTTTTTCCAATGCGGCGGTCGCCCCGGAAAGCACGATACCGCCACCGCAGATGATGACTGGCAGACGGGCTGCGACCAGCTTTTCTGCCGCACGTTCAATATCCTGCTGTGCCGCACAGGCGCGCAGGGCCGGGAAATTCGCGTGTTCCGGTTGTGCCCACACGTCGGCTGCATCCAATTCGTGCTTTTGCACGTCATACGGAAGACAGATGTGCGCAGAGCCGGGTTTGCCTGTGGTCATCGCACGGAAGGCGCTGCGCACCGCACCTGGAATCTGGCTGGCGAGGTCAATGGTGGTGTTCCATTTGGTCAGCGGAGCGTAGAGGCTCTGCTGGTCCAGCTCGGTCAGCGGGTAGCGCCCGCGGGATGTCACGGAAACATCAGAAGTGATGCCGAGCACGGCCACAGAGGATTCATTCGCTTCCACCAATGCAGGCAGCAGATAAGTGGCACCGCCACCGCTGGGCCCCTCGCAGACCCCGACCTTGCCTGTGACTCGGGCATAGGCGTCCGCCATATAACCGGCGCTGCGCTCGTCGCGGGTGAGTATGTGGTCCATGCCGTGGTCCAACCGGGCCAAGGCGTCGTAGAAGGGGAGGCTGGTGTCGCCGCACAGGCCAAAAATGTGTTTGACGCCGTTGAGTTGCAGCATGCGGACGAAGGCTTCCGCACCGTTGATCTTGGACATGGATGGACTTCCTCGGAAATGATGTATGCAGTTCAGTATACTGAACAGTATGCTGAATGTGCGAGAGGGGCTGAGAAACTGTTTTCAGGTCTCCACGCGTTAAGATTCCCTGCGTCCAAGGGGGCAATATGCAGACAATCATCTCAGCCTCTCGCGGCAGGCGGGGGGAAGAAGTTCTCAATCGCCTGCGTGACATGGCGATTTTTTTTGAGTTCAAACCCGGCGAGCGCCTGAATGAAGCCAGCCTTGCGGAGCAGCTGGGCGTGAGCCGGACACCTGTTCGTGAAGCGCTCATGACGCTAGCCCATGAAGGCTTTCTCGAGCAGTCGGGTCGCGGTTACGTACGTAGGCGATTCGACGTGCAGGAAATGAAAGACCTTTACGAGTTGCGCCTGGGCTTGGAAAAGGAATGCTGCATCTATGCGGTACGGCGGGCTTCGCAGCAACAGATTGACGCGCTTGGAGCCTATCTGGACCACAGTCGCAATATTCCGGCAGATACGCCTGTGACCGAGCTGGTGAAGCTGGACGAGGGCTTTCACCAGCGCCTAGCGCAAATGACCGGCAATGCCGAACTGGAACGCATGGTCATCTGGATGAATCGCCGCATACGCTTCATGCGCTGGATATCCATGGACGGCGGCCGGCGCGATTCCACACAGCAGCAGCACACTGGCCTGCTGGAAGCACTGCGCCGGCGCGATGAACAAGGCATGCTTGAGCTAATCACCGCGCATATTTCGCTGCGCCAGGATCAGATCGTCGAGGCGGTGACGCGCGGCCTGGCCCACATTTTTCTGTGAGGAGTGTGTGCAAGGATTCAGGCGACCTTGAACTCCTGCAGGTTGCCGTCGGCATGCAGAAGCACCACACGATCAATGCGCGCACGGGCTGCGCCGGGAGCAGCTACGACACTGATCAGTGTGTTCTCTAACCTGATTTCGTGGCGGCCTTCTTGTTCCACGACCTGGCCATGTACGAGACGGGCCAGTACGGCAGCTATTTCAGCCGCGTCGGGCGCTGAAATCTCGATACTGTGGATGGAGCGGGCTCCATTTGGATGCCCGGTCAGGTCCTCATTCCAGATGAGTTCGGGCGTGAAGTGCTGGCAGTAGTAGACGCGCAGCCCCTCGATGGGCTGGGTGTTGAAGCGCACGGTTTTGAACCGCGCCAGGCGCGAGACGCCGTTGTCATCCACGGGCCGCTCCAGATGGCCGACCGGCAATACATCGAAGCCAGCCTGCTGCAGCCATGCATGGTCTGCCTCAGCATCGGTGCTGCGGAACACCAGTGCGTCCAGCCCCAGAGGCTGGCTGGCAAGTTCCTTGCGTGGTGGTTCTACACCCTGAGGCCAGCCCAACAATTCGATGTAGCTCGAATCCAGAACAATCAGGCGATTCATCGACCCGAGATTATGACGGCCCAGCGGGCTGACACGAAAACCAGCGGCCTGGTAGGCCGGGCTGCGGGCTTCAAGTTCGTCGCGCAGCATGACGACAAGGTGGTCGAAAGCGAGGGGAGAGGGCGAGACAGTCATGGTTACGTCGTTTGCTCAGGTGTTTCAGATCTCTGCATTTTCCATCAATGCAGGGCTTTTTGTCCCACAATCCAAATTTGCCATGCAAACTAAGCATTTAGGCAGGATATAACTGTGTGGATGCTTTTGTTGCGCTCCTCGCGGCCCGATTTTCAACTGGAAGAATCAAGATGAATCCCGAGTTCCTCGCAAAACTTGTTCGTGCCCTGGGCAGAGACACCGTCATTACCGACGCCTCCGAAATCGAACCCTGGCTGACTGATTGGCGCGGTGTGTACAAGGGGGGCGCCCAGGCCGTGGTGCGACCCACCAGCACCCAGCAGGTAGCTGATTGTTTGCGCCTGTGTAATGAGTACCGCGTTCCGGTTGTGCCCCGAGGTGGAAATACTGGTCTGTGCGGCGGGGCGACTCCGGACGCCTCACCCAGCAATGTGGTCATCTCCCTTGACCGCATGAACCGCATCCGGTCAATTGACACCATCGCCAACACGCTAGTGGCCGATGCCGGGTGCATTCTGGGGAATCTGAGACGGGCGGCAGAAGCCGAGGGCCGACTGCTGCCGCTGAGTCTGGCGGCCGAAGATTCCTCTCAAATTGGCGGCAATATCGCCACCAACGCTGGCGGCGTGAATGTCGTCCGCTATGGCATGGCGCGTGAACTCGTGCTGGGTATCGAAGCCGTGCTGCCAAATGGTGAAATCTTCAATGGTTTGCAGACACTGCGCAAGGACAACACCGGCTACGACCTCAAGCAGCTGTTCATTGGTTCCGAAGGCACACTTGGCGTCATCACTGGGGTGGCGCTCAAACTACTGCCGCTGACACGTGTGCGCTCAGTGGTGCTGGCGGCGGTGAACGCGCCGCTCCAGGCTCTTGAGCTGCTGCGCAGCCTGTACGGCAGATGCGGTGCCAGGTTGCAGGCTTACGAGTTCTTCACCGATGAGTGCCTGGGCCTGGTGCTGGAACATGTGGATGGGCTGCAGCAACCTTTCGAAAGCCGGCATGCGGGCTATGTGCTGGTTGAACTGGCAGACACAACGGACGAAGTCGCTCTGCAGAGCCTGTTGGAAGAAGTCATTGGCGACGCCCTGGAAAACGGGTTGTGTGAAGATGCTATCGTGTCTGCGTCTCTGAGCCAATTGCAAACCCTCTGGCGTCTGCGTGAAGAAATTTCCGAAGCGCAGCGCGCCGACGGCCCTCACCTGAAGCATGACATCTCCCTGCCCATTGAGCGCATCCCGGAGTTCCTGGTAACTGCTGAACAGCGTTTGCGGGAAGTCGTCCCTGATTGCCGCCTGTTTGTTTTTGGGCATTTCGGCGATGGAAACCTGCACTACAACGTTTCCCGTCCCGCAGGAGCCGACCGCGCCTGGGCCAAGGAGTGGGAGGGGCGTGTCGCTTCAGCGGTGTTCAGCGAAGTTGCAGATTACGGGGGCAGCATCAGTGCGGAACATGGCATCGGGCAACTCAAACGCCATGAGTTCCATCATCACAAAGACCCCATGCACATTCGCCTGATGCTGCAGATCAAACAGATCTTTGACCCGAATTCAATCATGAACCCGGGCAAACTGCTCTGAGCCCGGCTTGTTTCGGTCGCCGGGAGTTGTATCAGCGTTTTGCGGCTCCCGGGTCACGCCCGGCCAGCATCAGGAACTGGGCGACTACGCCATTCATATGGGTTTCCAGCCAGGAGGCCATCGCAATTTCCTCCTCCAGAATGCTCTGGCAGACCTGGGCAGTCTGGGTTTCACCCAGAATCTGCGCGGCGGCGATCAGGTTCCGGTAGGCGGCGATCTCCATATGTTCGAACGCATAGCTGAACATTGTGCCCTTGACCACTTCATCTGACGCCATGGCACCGCTGAAGCCCTGCATGGTTGCCATGAACTTTCCAGTCCAATCCTTGAGCAGAGACGTGTCCCCGCCGAGGTCCTGTATGCAGTGACGCAGTCTCTCGGCCTGATGGCGGGTTTCCTGGACGTGCTGCGTGATGCGTGCGCGCAGTTCCGGGTAATGCTCCAGGCGGCCTTCCATTCCCTTGAGCATGGTTTCCGCCTGCTCTTCCATTGCGTGGGCGTCACGCAGCCAGTCCAGCAGATGGTCGCGGGCAACAGTCCTGTCATGTTCCATAGTGTTCTCCATTAGCTTTTGGTCGGGTTACGGCCAGTGGCTGCAATCCCTATGCCCGCAAGGGCGTAAAAGGTAAACTGAGAAAAAATCGGTGCGCGTTCATGCACCGGCCATGAGCAGAAAAATTGGGGGGTCGAGGTTGTGTCTGTGCCTGCTTCAGCGCTAGAAATCATCAAACAGCATGCGGGGCGGGAGGGGGGGCTTTTGCCCGCTCTCCATGAACTGCAGCACACCTTCGGCCATATTCCTACCGAACTCGTGGGCCCTGTCGCCCAAGCGTTCAACATCTCCCGGGCAGAGGTCCACGGCGTCATCAGTTTTTATCCGGATTTCCGCACTGAGCCTGCCGGTACACACGTACTGCGCATCTGCCGTGCCGAGGCCTGTCAGTCCATGGGGGCTGAAGAACTCGCCGCACACGCCATGAAAATTCTGGGCTGCGGCTTTCACTCCACCACGCCTGACGCCCGCTTCACCTTGGAACCCGTGTATTGTCTTGGCCTTTGTGCGCAGTCACCCGCAATTACTCTTGACGACCAACCCTATGCACGGGTGACGCCTCAGCAGCTCGAGGCCTTGCTGGGGTCGGCTGGTTTACAGCCCGGCGGGCAGGTGGCAAAGACGGAGGGGCAGCCGTGAACCCAATTACCGTATATGTTCCGCGTGACACCGCGGCGGTTGCGGTGGGCGCCGATGCCGTGGCTCAAGCCATTATTGCCCAGGCAGCCGCACGTGGTTCTGAAATCAGGCTGGTCCGCAATGGTTCGCGCGGCCTGCTGTGGCTGGAACCCCTGGTGGAAGTTGCTAGCGATTCGGGTCGGGTCGCGTATGGGCCAGTTACTGTAGAGGATGTTCCCGGTCTCTTTGAATCCGGTTTTCTGCAGGGTGGGAATCATCCTCTCTGCCATGGCCTGACAGAAGAGATCCCTTATCTCAAGAAGCAGGAACGCCTTACATTCGCTCGGGTAGGCCTCACTGATCCGCTTTCGCTCGACGATTATTCGGCCCATGGTGGCTGGAATGGCCTCCAACGGGCACTGGCCATGACACCGGAGCAAATCGTGGGCGAAGTCACGCAATCCGGGCTCCGGGGGCGTGGCGGTGCTGCATTTCCGGCTGGGGTGAAGTGGCGCACCGTCATGCAGGCAGCTGGTGAACGCAAGTACATCGTCTGCAACGCAGATGAAGGTGATTCGGGAACCTTCGCCGACCGCATGCTGATGGAAGGTGATCCCTACTCACTGATAGAAGGCATGGTCATCGCGGGGCTGGCGGTCGGCGCCAGCCACGGCTATATCTATGTGCGCTCGGAGTACCCGCTGGCCATCGCCACACTTGAAGAAGCGGTTGAACGCGCCACGGCGGCCGGCTGGCTGGGCACAAACATTCAGGGCAGCGGGCAAAATTTTACCCTGGAAGTCCGCAAGGGCGCTGGTGCATACATTTGCGGCGAGGAAACATCCCTGCTTGAGAGCCTGGAGGGCAAGCGCGGCATGGTAAGGGCCAAGCCGCCACTGCCGGCCATCGCGGGCCTCTTCGGCAGGCCCACCGTCGTAAACAATGTTCTGACACTGGCCACCGTTCCGGTCATTCTCTCGCGTGGCGCAGACTTTTACCGTGAATTCGGCATGGGGCGCTCGCTGGGAACCCAACCCTTTCAGTTGGCAGGTAATCTGAAGCACGGCGGCCTGGTTGAAAAAGCCTTCGGGGTTACGTTGCGTGAGCTCCTCTTTGATTTCGGCGGGGGCAGCGCCAGTGGCTGGCCACTGAAAGCCGTACAGGTGGGCGGCCCGCTCGGGGCATGGTTGCCCGAATCGCAATGGGACATCCCGCTTGATTACGAATCCTATGCAGCGGCGTCCGCCATGGTGGGGCACGGCGGTGTAGTCGCCTTTGACGACACGGTGAACATGCTGCGCATGGCGCGCTACGCCATGGAATTCTGTGCGATCGAATCCTGCGGAAAATGCACCCCCTGCCGCATTGGTTCCACCCGTGGCGTTGAAACGCTCGACAAGCTTGCCGCCGCCAATGACACGCAGCGCCCGGCACATGTCGAGCTGCTGCAAGATCTGTGCGACACCATGTTGGGCAGTTCACTCTGCGCCCTCGGTGGCATGGCACCCTATCCGGTGCTTTCGGCGCTGAAGCACTTTCCTGAAGATTTCGGCTTGGCGGTCACTGCCGCAGAGCCTTCGGCCTGAAGCGAGGAAGCAACATGCTGGAAACTGTCATTACCCGTGAGCGCGATTACGGCACACCTGCCCGCGTTTCCGCAAAGCTCGTCACGCTCAGCATAGACGGCGTATCGGTCACTGTTCCTGAAGGAACTTCCGTGATGCGCGCCGCGGCCGAAGCCGGCATCAACATTCCCAAGTTGTGTGCCAGCGACTCCCTGGAACCTTATGGCTCCTGTCGCCTGTGTCTGGTTCAGGTGGAAGGGAGACGCGGTTACCCGGCGTCCTGCACGACCCCGGTGGAAGAGGGCATGGTGGTGGTTACCGAATCCGAAAAGCTGCGCAGCCTGCGGCGGGGCGTCATGGAGCTCTACCTTTCCGACCACCCGCTGGAATGTCTCACATGCCCGGCGAATGGAGATTGCCAGCTGCAGGATGTCGCCGGTCAGGTTGGCCTGCGTAATGTGCGTTATGGGTACGAAGGCGCCAACCATCTGGACGAGTGTTCCGATGAGTCCAACCCATATTTCAGCTACGACCCCTCCAAGTGCATTGTCTGCAGCCGCTGTGTGCGCGCTTGCGAAGAAGTGCAGGGCACATTCGCCCTCACACTTCAAGGCAAAGGCTTTGATACCCGTGTGGTTCCCGGCCAGGCTCAATCATTTCTGGAGAGTGACTGCGTTTCCTGCGGGGCCTGTGTCCAGGCTTGCCCGACGTCTTCGCTGCAGGAAAAAGCGGTCATTCAATTGGGGCAGCCCGAACACGCAGTGATCACCACTTGCGCCTATTGCGGAGTTGGCTGCGGTTTCAAGGCTGAAATGAAGGGTGACCAGGTCGTGCGCATGGTTCCTTGGAAGGACGGTAAGGCCAACGAAGGTCATTCCTGTGTCAAGGGGCGTTTCGCGTTTGGCTATGCCACTCACAAGGACCGCATCACCACCCCCATGATACGCAAGTCCATCAACGACCCCTGGCAGCAGGTCAGCTGGGAAGAAGCCATTGAATATGCTGCATCGGAGATTCGCCGCATCCAGCAAAAATATGGTGTCGGCGCGGTGGGTGGAATCACCTCTTCCCGTTGTACCAACGAGGAAACTTACCTCATGCAGAAGGTGGTGCGCGCTGCATTTGGCAACAACAATGTAGATACATGCGCACGTGTCTGCCACTCGCCCACGGGCTACGGCCTGGGGCAAGCATATGGAACTTCGGCAGGAACACAGACCTTCATGTCGGTGGAGAAGTCGGACGTCATTCTTGTGATCGGCGCCAACCCCACTGATGCGCATCCGGTCTTCGGTTCGCGCATGAAACGCCGTCTGCGCGAAGGCGCCCGGCTGATCGTCATCGACCCGCGCAGCATTGATCTCGTCAAGTCGCCGCATATCCGCGCCGATCATCATCTGAAACTGCGGCCCGGCACCAATGTGGCCGTACTCAATGCCCTGGCACACGTCATCGTGACAGAAGGGCTGCATGACCCCGGTTTCGTTGCAGAGCGCTGTGACGACCGCAGCTTTGCAGATTGGCTCGACTTCATCCGCCGGCCTGAGAACTCACCCGAGGCCACCGCGGCCGATTCGGGAGTGTGCCCCGCAGAACTTCGGGCTGCAGCGCGCCTCTACGCGACCGGGCGCAGTGACGGCACGGCGGCGGACATTCAAAGCCGTCGCCCCAATTCCGCCATTTATTACGGCCTTGGCGTCACCGAACACGCACAAGGTTCGACAGCCGTCATGGCCATTGCCAACCTGGCCATGGTCACCGGCAACGTCGGCAGGGAAGGGGTGGGGGTCAACCCGCTGCGCGGACAGAACAATGTGCAAGGCTCCTGCGATATGGGTTCGTTCCCGCACGAGCTTCCGGGTTATCGCCATATTTCCGACAGCACGGTAAGGGGTGAATTCGAGCAGGCATGGGGAGTGAAGCTTGACCCTGAACCCGGCCTGCGCCTGCCCAACATGTTCGATGCGGCCATCGCCGGGAGTTTCCGGGGCTTGTACTGCCAGGGCGAAGATATTGTGCAGTCCGACCCCAATTCACAGCACGTGGCCCAGGCCTTGTCGGCCATGGAATGCATCATCGTGCAGGATATCTTCCTTAACGAAACGGCGCGCTACGCCCACGTGTTCCTGCCGGGTTCATCGTTCCTGGAAAAAGACGGCACCTTCACGAATGCCGAGCGTCGCCTCTCCAGAGTACGGCGGGTCATGGCCCCGCTGGCTGGCTATGCCGATTGGGAAGTGACGCAAATGTTCGCCAATGCGCTGGGTCTTCGCATGAATTATGAGCACCCCTCGCAGATCATGGATGAAATCGCCGCGTTGACGCCTACCTTCCGGGGAGTTTCTTTCGAGAAGATCAACCGCCTGGGCAGCGTACAGTGGCCCTGCAATGAGAACACACCTGAGGCGGGCCAGGAGATCATGCACGTTGACGGCTTTGTCCGCGGCAAAGGGCGTTTCCTCATCACCCAATATATTCCCACCGAGG
Source organism: Alcaligenaceae bacterium (assembly GCA_029263795.1). Taxonomy (GTDB): domain Bacteria; phylum Pseudomonadota; class Gammaproteobacteria; order Burkholderiales; family Burkholderiaceae_B; genus Yanghanlia. The sequence goes on along the minus strand of JAJUFI010000046.1, from coordinate 7,349 downwards.
AAAAGGTGACGCGTCGCTTCCCGCTGCTTCTCACCACCGGCCGCATTCTTTCCCAATACAACGTAGGTGCGCAGACACGGCGCACTGCCAACACCGTATGGCATGCAGAAGATGTATTGGAAATCCATCAAGCTGATGCGGACGACCGTGGAATCCGTGATGGCGACATGGTGCGGATCGAAAGCCGCGCCGGCGCCACGGTGTTGCGGGCGCAGATCAGCGAGAGGGTCCAGCCAGGCGTAATCTACACCACCTTCCACTTCCCGGAATCCGGCGCCAACGTGGTCACCACTGACAATTCCGACTGGGCCACCAACTGCCCGGAATACAAGGTGACTGCGGTGCAGGCAACCCGTGTTGAGCAGCCTTCCGAGTGGCAGCAGCACTATTCCCGCTTCAGGCGTGAACAGGACGCCATGCTGCACCAGGCCTCACAGGCAGCAGTGGCTGCGGAATAGGCGGCGTAGCGGAAGAATATCGGAGCGTGGGAATGGCTACAGAACGCTCAAGGGCATTCAGAGGATAAACATGAACATCCAGACCTTGGTGCGGATGGCGAACCAGATCGGGAGCTTTTTTGAAGCCATGCCGGACCGTGAACAGGCATTGGCGGACATCGTGCAACACGTTCGCAAATTCTGGGAACCGCGCATGCGCAGGGAGATTCTTCAACATCTGGACACCGGGAAGGGAGAAGGTCTCAGCGAGATCGTCCTGCAGGCGTTCACCCAGCATCGGAGCCAGCTGGAATAAGCGGCAGAACCGGCGTTATGATGCCGCAATGACAACTAGAAACGTTACGACCGAGACAAACACCGGTCACACGCCCAATGCCAGCATGCCGTCCGCGACCGTCGTCAAGGGCGGCATTTTCCTGGGATTGTGCCTGCTGCTGATCGCCTTCAATCTCCGGCCACTGTTTTCAAGCCTGTCCGTCCTTCTGCCGGAAGTCAGCCAGGGGCTGAATCTGTCAGGTGCGATGGCGGGCTACCTCACGACGCTGCCGGTGCTTTGCCTGGGGTTGTTCGCGCCTTTCGCCCCCGGCCTGGCCGACCGTTTCGGTGTGGAAAGAGTCCTTCTCTTCGTGCTGGTACTGATTGGCACCGGGACGGCCCTGCGCGCCTTTGATTTCACCACCACGCTTTTCCTTGGCAGTGCCATGGCCGGGGCGGGAATAGCCATGGGGAATGTGCTGCTGCCCAGCGTGGTCAAGCGTGATTTCCCAAATCATGTATCGATCATGACTGCCTTGTTCACCATGGCGCTGTGTGGTGGAGCGGCGGTTGGAGCCGCCCTGGGGGTCCCCCTGGCGGAGTGGGGCGGTTCCTGGCAATTCGGTCTGGGTATCTGGGCATTGCCCGCGTTCGCAGTGGCACTGTTCTGGACGCCCTACAGCCTGAAGAGCAAGGCTCCGGCTTCGACTCGTCATCTTCCCCGCATCCGTCTGCTGCACGATGGCCTTGCCTGGCAGGTGGCATGTTTCATGGGCCTGCAGTCGGGGCTCGCCTATTGTGTACTCGGCTGGATGGCACCCATTCTGCGATGGCGCGGCCTGGATGCATTCACGGCAGGGTTTTACGTCTCCGCTTCCGTCATGGCGCAAGTTGCCACCTGCCTCCTGGTACCTCCGCTCGCGGCCCGCATGCGTTCGCAAAGCTTGTTCAATGCTGGGCTTGCCCTGCTGGCCGCATCATCGCTGGTGGGTCAGGTGCTGGCCCCGCTCGGGCTGCTGCCGGTGCTGGCTGTTTTGCAGGGTGTAGGTCAGGGAGGGCTGTTCGCTATCGCAATGACCGTCATCATCCTTCGCTCCCCTGACCCTCGGGTGGCTGCAAGGCTCTCCGGTATGTCTCAGACCATCGGCTATGTGCTCGCTGCATTTGGCCCCATGCTGGTTGGGTCTCTTTACGCATCCACAGGGGGCCATCAGGCTTCTGCCTGGCTGTTTGTGGGCATCGGTCTGGCTGCAATGGCCAGCGGGTGGGGCGCGGGGCGCCCGCTGTATGTGAAACCACGCGAATAGAAAGAAGGGCCGAAGCTCCGCTTCCAGTGAAAACCGCCTCGACCGGCTCGCCGGCCATCTCCCTTGCTTTCCTAGGGTTAGCCCCCATATAAGTGAATTGTGGCGCTATCATTCCTGATGCAGTAATCGCGCTACAGAGCCGGGTGCCGACTGGCTCTGGGGGGCCATGAAGTCCCCTGGGCATCTGGCAGGGAGCAGCAGTCAGGTAATAGCATTTATCAATTACCTGCATTAAAACTATCAATTAGATTAATTGAGTGGCGCTGCCTATACTAGAGCCTGTAAACGATTTTCAACCCAACCAAACATAAGGAAGGAAACGCAATGTCCTTGATCAACACGCAAATCAAGCCGTTCAAAGCAACCGCCTACCACAACGGCAAGTTTGTCGAAGTCAGCAACGAAACCGTTGCCGGCAAGTGGTCCGTTTTCGTTTTCTACCCTGCCGACTTCACCTTCGTGTGCCCGACTGAACTGGAAGACCTGGCCGAGCAATACGCCGAATTCCAGAAGCTGGGTGTCGAGATCTACGCTGTTTCCACCGACACGCACTTCTCGCACAAGGCATGGCACGACACATCGCCTGCCATCGGCAAGGTCAACTACCCGATGATCGGCGACCCGACCCACACCCTGGCTCGCAACTTCGAAGTGCTGATCGAAGAAGAAGGCATCGCACTGCGCGGTACCTTCGTGGTCAACCCCGAAGGCTACATCAAGGTAATGGAAGTGCACGACAACGGCATCGGCCGTGTGGCTTCCGAGCTCCTGCGCAAGGTGAAGGCTGCTCAGTACATCGCCGCTCACCCCGGTGAAGTGTGCCCGGCCAAGTGGGAAGAAGGTGCTGAAACTCTGAAGCCCTCGCTGGACCTGGTCGGCAAGATCTAAGGGCGGTACCTCTTAAAGGGCTTGCCCTCAGGGGGTTCCGTGCCTGGCGGCACGGAATCTCCAAAAAATTAACGCGCCTGGTCATGAGCTGGGCGCGGATCCGCCAAATTCGATTTGAGAGGTCGCTACGTTATGTTAGACGCAAATGTCAAAAACCAGCTGAAGTCCTACATGGAAATGCTCCGCGAGCCCATTGAGCTTGTCGCGAGCCTCGACGATTCGCCGAAGTCCGGTGAGCTGCGGGCACTGCTCACGGAAATCGCCGAGATGTCGGGCAAGATCACGCTGGTTGAGCGCAGCGACCTGTCCGATCGCAAGCCGGCTTTCCGCATTCAGCGCGCTGGGTCGGATATCGGCGTCACCTTTGCCGGCATTCCGCTGGGTCATGAATTCACTTCGCTGGTGCTTGCCCTGCTTCAGGTTGGTGGCCACCCCATCAAGCTGGAAGAGGCCGTGATTGAGCAGATCCGCAACCTGCCGGGCGAATACGAATTCGAGACCTACTTTTCGCTGTCTTGCCAGAACTGTCCTGACGTCGTCCAGGCGTTGAACACGATGGCGGTCATCAACCCGCGCATCAAGCACACCAGCATCGACGGTGCCTTGTTCCAGAGCGAGGTCGAAGCTCGCCAGATCATGGCGGTGCCGACCGTATTCCTCAACGGTGAAGTGTTCGGTCAGGGTCGTTCCAGTGTGGAAGAAATCCTGGCCAAACTGGACACCTCCGCAGCTTCGCGCAAGGCTGAAGAGCTCAGCGCCAAGGAACCTTTCGATGTCTTGGTCGTGGGTGGTGGGCCGGCCGGAGCCGCAGCCGCAGTCTATGCCGCTCGCAAGGGCATCCGCACCGGGGTGGTGGCCGAGCGCTTCGGTGGTCAGGTGCTCGACACCATGTCCATTGAGAATTTCATTTCCGTGAAGGAAACCGAAGGCCCGCGCTTTGCGGCCGCTCTCGAAGAGCACGTGAAGGCTTACGACGTCGACATCATGAACTTGCAGCGTGCAGTCAGCCTCAAGCCGGGCAAGATGGTCGAAATCGAACTGGAAAACGGCGCCATTCTCAAGAGCCGTTCGGTGATTCTCGCAACCGGTGCCCGCTGGCGTGAAATCAACGTGCCGGGCGAACGTGAATACCGCAACGCCGGGGTGGCGTACTGCCCGCACTGTGACGGCCCCCTGTTCAAGGGCAAGCGCGTTGCGGTAATTGGCGGCGGCAACTCCGGTGTGGAAGCTGCCATTGATCTGGCCGGCATCGTGAGCCACGTAACCCTAATTGAATTCGGTGAGGCACTGCGTGCTGACGAAGTGCTGCAGCGTAAACTGCGCAGTCTGCCCAATGTGAACATCATCACATCGGCACAGACCACCGAAATTCACGGTGATGGCAAGAAGGTGAACGGCCTGACTTACAAGGACCGTGTCACGGGCGAAGAGCACCGCGTCGAACTGGAAGGTGTGTTTGTTCAGATCGGCCTGGTCCCGAACACGGAATGGCTAAAGGATTCTGTTTCCCTCTCCCGCTTTGGTGAGATCGAAGTGGACGTCAAGGGCCAGACCTCACTGCCGGGCGTGTTCGCCGCAGGCGACGCCACAACTGTGCCTTACAAGCAGATCATCATTGCTGCAGGCGAAGGCGCCAAGGCCGCTCTGAGCGCGTTCGACTACCTCATCCGCAGTTCCGTAGACGAGCAGGAAGACGCTACTGCAAAGGCGGCCGCTTCAGCCTGAGCCTGATTTTCCTTCCCGCGATTTCAATTCGCGTTTCAAACCCGGCCTGGTGCCGGGTTTTTCTTTTCACACCCCCTCACAGTTCCGAACCTGTGTCGTCAGGCTTCCTCGTCTTCCGGCCACTCGCCGCCCAAGCTGGCTCGGCACATGTGCAGCCATGCATTCAGCGCATGGGACCGGCGCCGCTGGTTCCAGAGCAGGGCAATCTCCCACATGATGTCGGGCTGTGAGACTGGCCGGCAGCTGAGGCCTTGCGTGTTGATGCGAATAATGAAGGGTTCCGGCAGGAGGGCGACGCCCATGCCCGCGCGCGCCATGGCGACCGTCCAGTCCCATTGCCCGCTCTGTGCTTCGACTCGTGGCTCCAGCCCGGCCCTGGCCAGGTGGCGGCGCAATAGACGGGTCAGTGCGAAATCGTCATTCAACAGAACGAGCGGATGCTGGGCCACCGTGCGTAGGGCGACGGTCTCTGCCTGGCCCTTCAGGCCACCTTCAGCGGCGATGGCCCATACGCGATGTCCCGCAACCCGGGCGACTGCAACCCCTTCCTGTGGTTCAATCGGAAGCACCGTCATGCCGGCAGCCAGCTCACCCGTGGCCACACGTTGCTCCACCTCCTGGCCCGTGTATTCCAGAAGCTTGAGATCAATACGCGGAAACTCACGCCGATACTGCTTCAACACCCCGGTGAAGAGCAGATTGATCATGGGGGGCATGCCCAGCACCAAGCTGCCGCGCACCAGCGACTGGGTTTCCCGCACTTCCTGGTGCAATTGTTCCATGGCCACCAGGATCTCCCGCCCCCGGGTGTAAACCACATTTCCCACGTCAGTCAGGACCAGGCCTTTGGAATCACGCAACAGCAGGGGCTCGCCCAACTCGTCTTCCAGTTGCCGGACCACCTTGCTGATGGTGGATTGCGTCACGTTCAGAACACGCGCGGCTTCGGTGAAACTGCGCAACCGGACGGTTTCGGTGAAGTAGCGCAAGGAGCGGATATCCATGCGGAATTCCCATGAATAAAAGGAATGCAAAATGGGAAATTAATTCATGATGTCGATGCTAACCTGCCTCAGTAAACACCTCAAGCAAACGGAAGACAAAACTATGTACCGAGACAGGATTCGTCATGCGGCGCTGGAGAGCCGTGTCATGTCGGCCGAGCAGGCCGCTATGCTGTTCCGTAACGGAATGACGGTTGGCATGAGTGGCTTCACCAAGGCCGGCGACTGCAAGGCGCTGCCTGAGGCTTTGGCACAACGTGCGCGCGAGGATGGTTTGCGCCTCAATGTCGTGACCGGCGCTTCGCTGGGCAATGACAACGACGGGATGATGGCAGAGGCTGGCCTGCTTGCCCGTCGCATGCCTTTCCAGGCCGATGCAGTGCTGCGCAAGGAAATCAATGCGGGTCGCGTGATGTTCATGGATCAGCACCTGTCGGAGACCGTCGAGCAGCTACGCTGTGGCAACTTGCCGGCCATTGATGTGGCTGTAGTGGAAGCCGTTGCGATCCGCGAGGATGGCAGCATTGTCCCCACCACATCCGTGGGCAACACGGCAAGCTTCGTGCAGCAGGCAGACAAGGTGATTGTGGAGCTTAATCTTGCCATGCCGCTGGCCCTGGAAGGCCTGCACGATATCTACGTTCCTGAAGGCCGGCCCCACCGTCAGCCCATACCGCTGACATCTGTTTCGCAACGCATAGGCAGTATTTCCATCCAGCTTGACCCGCAGCGCATCGCGGCAATCGTCATCACCAACAGCGATGATAGTCCCTCGACCAACCTGCCGCCGGATGAAGAAACCCAGGCCATTGCACGGAATGTGGTTGATTTCTTCTCTGCCGAAGTGGCTGCAGGCCGGTTGACTCCGTCTCTGCTGCCTTTGCAGGCCGGCATCGGCACCATCGCCAACGCAGTGCTGCATGGGCTGCTGGAGTCTTCGTTCAGCGGAATGACCATGTATTCCGAGGTGCTGCAGGACAGTTCTTTCGAGCTCCTGGATTCCGGTCAATTCACGTTTGCTTCGGCTTCTTCCATCACGCTGTCGGCGCAGATGAACCGCAAGTTCCTGAGCAATGTGGAGCGCTATGCATCACGCCTCGTGCTCCGCCCGCAGGAAATCAGCAACCACCCGGAAATCGTGCGTCGCCTGGGCATCATCGGCATCAATACGGCTCTGGAATTCGATATTTACGGCAACGTGAACTCCACCCATGTGGCGGGCACCCACATGATGAATGGCATTGGCGGCTCGGGCGACTTTGCCCGCAATGCACACCTGTCGATTTTCGTGACCAAGTCTGTTGCCAAGGGTGGAGCGATTTCCAGCATCGTGCCCATGGTCACCCACGTCGATCACACGGAACACGATGTCGATATCGTTGCGACAGAGTGGGGCTTGGCCGACCTGCGTGGTCTGGCTCCCCGCGAGCGCGCCGCGCTGATCATCGAGCGCTGTGTGCATCCCGACTATCGGGACATGCTGCGCAGCTATTACAGGCGCGCGTGTGCAGCAGGCGGTCATACTCCGCACCTGCTCGCCGAAGCCTTCGAGTGGCACAAGCGCTATGCCTCCACCGGTTCTATGCAGGAGAAAGTTGCAGAGCCTGTCTGATGCTTCAGGCATCAATTTTGCAAGCCCGCTTACAGCGGGCTTTTTTTTCGCCTGCCCTGGGAGACATCAATGAAACGCGCAGCGCGAAGGGGTTTATGGG
>JAJUFI010000101.1 GCA_029263795.1 Alcaligenaceae bacterium | reverse complement strand
CTGGACCTTGGCGGCATGGATTTCACTGGGGCCGTACTGGCCGGTGCCAACCTGGCGGGCGCACAGCTGCAGGGGGCACAGTTGAACGGCGTGTTTGCCTCGGGGGCGCGCTTTGACGCTGCCAATCTGTCGGGTTGCCAGCTGCTCGGGGCCAGCCTCGACTCCGCCAGCTTCAACGGAGCCATTCTGCGGGGCGCCAATCTGGACTCCAGCAATTGCTCGGGCGCCAATTTCTCGGGAGCAGAGCTATCCGCAGCGAGTTTCCGCAACGCGGTGCTGCACAAAGCCTGGATGCAGGGTGTGCGCGCCGACCGGCTGAACGCCTCTGGTGCCCAGTTCACACAGGCCAACCTCGACAACGCCCAATTTTCCGGCGCCCTGCTGGAGGGCGCCTCCCTCAGCGGCGCCAGCGCCCAGCGCATCAACCTGGAAGAAGCCGCGGCCACCCGCGCAGACTTTTCCCAGGCGAACCTGGACGGTGCGCGACTTTCCCGGGCTGACCTGAGCCGTAGCCAAGCTGGCCCGGGCACTGCGCTAAATCGGGCTGTGCTGGACAACGCCATTCTGAACGACGCCGGCTGGGCCAGCGCTGACCTCAACCAAGCATCCATGCAAGACATCCAGGCAATGAATGCGGATTTCTCCGACACGCTGCTGGAGGGCGCGGTACTGCGACGCAGCGACCTGCGCAGTGCCGTTTTCGACCGTGCCACGCTGGACGGCGCCGACCTGTCAGCCTGCAACCTGATGGAAGCCTCCTTCGTGCACAGTCGGATGCACCGGTGCAATTTCGAACACAGCAACCTCTACAACGCCACGTTTAAAGACACCGACATTGCCGCCGCGAACTTCAGGCATGCCAACCTGGACCGCAGCGCACTGGCCACCGAATGAAACCCAGAAGGCAGACCTTATGTCCATGTCTCCACAAGCACTGATCAATAACGGCATCCTGGAAAACGCCGACCTGCACGATGCCAAACTGGCCGGCACAGATTTCTCCGGCATCAAGTTCCGCAATGTCGACCTGCGGGGCGCTGATCTGTCCAACGCCAATCTGGCCGCAGCCCAGTTTGAGGCCTGCGACCTGAGCGGCGCGTCGCTGGAATCCGCCAACCTGGTCGGTGCCGGGTTCAAGGCGGTGAAGCTGGAAGGAGTACGCCTGCAGGGTGCCAATGCCGGCACCGCCAGCTTTTTTCAATGCGACCTGGCCGGTGCTGTTGCGCAGGGTACCGACTTCACCGCGGCCCTGCTGGAATCCAGCCGGCTCGACAACGCCGACTTCAGCACGGCCACATTTCACACTACCCAGATGAGTGCCTGTTCCCTGAACGGAACCGTGCTCAAGGGTGCGAATCTGAGCCGCTGGATGGTGCTGGAAGGTGATTTGTCCACCGTCGTTTTTGGGGATAACGACCTCACCCAGGCCATGCTCATGAAGGCCAACCTCGCGGGGCAACGCTTCACGGGTTGCGACCTGACCCTGACCCTGATGGTGGAATCCAACCTGCAGGGAGCCGATTTCTCAGGCATGACTCTTTCCCGTGCGCAGTTCTCGCAGGCGGTGCTGAAGGGTGCAAATCTCAGCGGAGTCAAAGCCGTTGGGACAAGCTTTGCCATGGCCGACCTCACCGCTGCGAAACTGAGCGGCAGTGAATTCGACACCTGTGATTTTTCCCTGGCCGTGCTGGACCAGGTTGATGCGACACGTAGCGTGTGGAAAGTCACTCCGCTCACCCGGGCAACGGCCCGCCGCTCAGTGTGGGATGGCGCATCCCTGGAGTACTGCGATTTTTCCCACGGGGTGGTGGACGAGGCCAGCTTCCGCAACACCCAGGTGCGGCTCTGCAGCCTGCACAAACTTTCCGAAGAGAAAGCCATCTGGGAAGGCGCTGCCTTCAGTGATACCGTCCGCAACGACCCGATTCGCGAGAAGGCGGAAAACTGGGCCCCGCCGCCCGCCTGAACGCCTGAACGCCTGAACGCCTAAACGCCTGCCCCGGCAGCATAGCCCTGAACACTCACCCTGACTTCAGAATTGGGAACCGCCATGTCAGCCACCGTCCATAGCCTTCACCCCCAGACTCGGCCCGCGGCTGCGGCGCCTGCCGGGCCTGCATATGGCCTGAGCACAGCTACGGTTGCGGCCGTGAGCGAAGAAAACATCCTGCTTGACCACCCCGACTACCCTGAAGCGCGTCAGGCAGCCAGTTGCCTGCTCGCGCCTGAGCCCGGTGACACGGTGCTGGTTACCCACGCTGGCCATGAATCAACGGTCTACATTCTGGCGGTGCTGGAACGCACACGACCGCAAGCCGGGAACTTGACGCTGCCGGGAGGCACCCAGCTTACCGCAGATGTGCAGGGTCTGACGCTGAACAGCCAGGCCTTGAGCCTGAACACGGCCGGCCGGCTGCAGATGAATAGCGGTGAGCTGGACTTGAACGCCGCCAGCGGCAACATGAGGATCAAGCATTGGCGCGGCTGGTTCGACACGGCGGAGGCCCATGCCGTGAATGTGAAGCTGACCGCCAAAACGCTTTCTTCCCAGGTGGGGCGTCTGATACAGCGGTTGGTGGAAAGTTTCCGCCACACTGAAGGGCTGGATGAAACCCGTGCGGGCCGTGTGCATGTGAGCGCGGAAGACCACCACCACGTAAATGCCGGCCACATCACCCATACGGCCCGCGGCTTCGTCAAGATCGACGGCAACAAGATAGACCTGGGATAGCCTGCCGGCCACGGAAGAAATCATGTTTGTGACAACCATTCAGGGCGGGCAAGCCAACTGCGACCCGGATGTCTGCAAGACACCGGCACCACCCGGCTCACCTATTCCCATGCCTTACCCCAACATGGCCCAGACGATGCTGGCCAACCCCACCTCGCTCAAGGTGCTGGTATGCGGCAGCCCGGCCCTGACCAAAGCGTCCAAGATTCCCACCAGCATGGGAGACAACGCCGGCACTGCGGGCGGCATGGTTTCGGGTTCCTTCATGGGTGAATGCACCTTCACATCCGCCAGCATGAAAGTGAATTTTGAGGGGAAGCCTGCACTGCGTCAGATGGACTCCGCCAAGTCGAACAAGGGTAATTGTTTCGGTGCCATCCTCTCGCCCAGCCAGACGAAGGTGGATGCCAGCTGAAGTCTGAACCAGCAGACGCCGGTTGCTCCTTCCTTATTTGCCCTCTTCCCGCATGCGAAAAGGTGGCGGCCCCTTCGGCCGCATCTCCTTCACGGGCCGGCCATTTGCGTCCAGCTCAATGGTCTTTCCCGGGTAATGTTTGAATAGAGCGCTGCGGGTTTCGCCCTGGTAGCTGTAGGTGGCCCGCCAGGGTTTCTCGGTATAGCTCACCTTTTCCGTCGGTACGCAACGAGTTTCCAGGTAGAAGTTCTGGTCGGCCGGATACTGCCCGGGCTGAGGGTCTGCCAGCAATTCCTTGGGCGGGTTGTCGGGAAAGAGCATCTTCCACAGGCCGTCACCCAGAATGCCGCCCATCATGGACAGCGCAATGGTGACGGGCAGCTTGGTCGGCCAAAAATGCTGGGCAATAGTCCCCCCTGCATAGGCGCCCGCCACCATGCCCGGCCCCGCCACCGCGCCCACCGCAACACCGGCCAGAATGGTGGGATAAAACCATTTCTGGCTGCTAGGCCCATAGTTGCGCGTGAAGTGGTAGCCCACCGCGCCGCCAAGTACGCCCCCCAATATGGGTTGCCAGTACTTCACCACCCAGGGCTGGGCTTCATATTGCGCCCGCGCGCGCTCACGGTCGGTAACAATCACCCGCCAGCACATTTCGGCCTTTTCCCTGTGTTCGATTGTTTCCTGGGTAACCGTCAGAACAGGAACAACGTTGGAGGGGAGCCTCTGCATCATGCGCTGATGCAGGGGAATTGAGGCTTGGGCGAGCACGGGAGGCGCCATGTGCGGCTGGGTAGCGTTAGCAGGCGGTGCATGCAGGGCCAGCATCGTACACCACCCAAAAGCAGCGGCAAAGCCGTATCTGCTTGCTGCGAAACCCTTCAGAATCCGTGGCCCGGCGGAGTTCATACGTTATAATCCGGTGCAAAAGCGTTACATAATGTGTTGATATTGCAGTTTATTTTTTAACACTGTCAACCAGCATCCGCCCGGGGGCCCATGCTTTTGCGTCAGCCGATTTTTGCCGTGCTTGTCTGCCTCCTGGTTTTACTCCAGGGGTGTTCCAGCATGAACTCGGCCATGGGCGGCAATACTCAGAAGGAAGCCAAGGCGGAAGTCGACTGGGCCTACCAGGCCAAGGGCATACAGCTGGAACTCATCGCCGCTGAAGACATCAACGCTTTCTTCAACCAGCCACACACGCTGGTTCTGGGGGTGCTGCAAATGGAGGACAGCAAACCCTTCATGCAACTGCTGAGCGACTCCAAAAAAATCACTGCCATGCTTGCAAACGGCGACCCGGGCAAAGATTTCCTGCATCTCGACCGCTACATCGTCTCGCCCGGCAAACGCGACATTCTCGACATCGACCGGGTGCAGGGTGCCCGCTATGTGGCGGTCATGGCAGGCTACTACAACTTCGACCCCAGCGGCGCAGTGCGCCTGTTTCGCATTCCCCTCAACATCAAGAGCGAGGGGATGCTGACCACCACCTATACGGCCAAACCGGCCAATCTCGCGCTGCGGCTGCACCTGGGCCGCCAGCGCATTGTCAATGCACAGAGTCTGACCTTCGACGCTGACGCAGCGCCCAATGTGGAATCCATTCCGCTTGACCCTCAGGAAACGGAAATCAAGCTGGATGACAAAGCGCTGCAGGCAGGGAGTTCGGCCGGGGCAAGAAAACTCCGGCAATAGGCTCGGAAGCTACAAGAAAGGAACAACATGGATTTCTGGAGCGGGACGTACTGGCATCAAGGCTTGTTCTTGCAGCCTCAGCATTTCCAGCGTCAGGAACTGCACCAGCAATTCCTGAGGAAACCGTTGTTCGAGATGACCACGCCGCACTTCTGGGGCGTGGGCCACCTGGAATTCGGGCCGGAAGCCGCCTCTGCCACCAGCGTTGAAGTGCGCGAGGCGCGGCTGCTGTTCCGCGACAACACCTATGTGGAATTTCCGGGCAATGCCGTCATCGGGGCGCGCTCCTTCGACAAAATCTGGTCAGACACCGACCAGCCGCTGGATGTCTACATTGGGCTGCGCAAACTGTCTCCCAATGGGCCCAACGTCACCCAGGTGGACGCCTTCGATCAGGCCGTGTCGGTTTCCACCCGGTATGCCTCTCAGCGCGATGGCCTGGTCACCGCCGACCTGTATGCCGACGGGCCCACAGCCACTGTGCCCGTGGTCAAGCACGTGTTGCGCATATTCTTCGGGCCGGAACTGGCCTCGCTGGATGACTACGACCTGATTCCCGTAGGCCGGCTCATGCGGGACGACGACAGCATCAAGTTCACCCAAGACAGCATCCCGCCCTGTTACGCCATTTCCGGGTCACACACCCTACAGAACATGCTGCGCGACATTCGCGACGACTTAGTAGGGCGCATGAGGCAACTGGCGGAATACAAGACTCCGCGCGACATCCAGCGCGAAGAGCTCGACCCCGAATTCCTTATGCTGATGCAGTCGCTGCAGTCGCTCAACCGTGCCATTCCCTGGCTGCTGCACTACACCGAAACCGACCAGGTCCACCCCTGGCAGGTCTACGGATTTTTGCGCAGCTGCGTGGGTGAACTCAGCACTTTCGCCACCAACTTCGACGTTCAGGGCAGGAGGCGTGATGGCGACGACACCGGACTGCCGCCCTATGACCACCTGAACCTCCATGCCTGCTTCAGCACGGCCCGCCGGGTGATCAATCAACTGCTGGCAGAAATTTCCGTAGGCCCGGAATTCCGCGTCACCCTGGAACCGCACGAAGACTACCTGGTGGCCAGCATTCCGCGCGAATTCTTTGCTGCGCGCAATCGTTTCTATCTGGTGACGCAAACAGCATCCAAACACGATTATTCCAGCGAGAGCTTCCTGCAGTCGGCGCGTCTGGCCGCCCCGCAGTCGCTGCCCGTCATGATCGATCATGCTCTGCCAGGCATCGACCTCATAGAAGTCGCCACGCCGCCCCAGGGCCTGCCCAAACGCGCCAACGCCCGCTATTACCGCATCGAGCAAATGAGCAGCGAATGGGAAACCGTCGAACAAACGGCGCAACTGGGTCTGTTCTGGCCCGACGCGCCATCAGACCTGCATGCGCAACTGATCGTGTTGAAGGGGTGACATGAGGCTCGCCGATTACTTCATCCCGCTGACGGCTCTGGTCCAGGCCAATTCGGATTCCTCCACGCTCAGCCCCGAAGCCCTGGCCGGCCAGATCGATGCGCTGATTCAGCAAGCGCAGAGCCGGGCTCTACAGGGTGAAGTGTCCCTGGACGATTTCCAGGCTGCTCTGTTCCCCGTGCTGGCATGGGCCGATGAAACCATATCACGCCGCCACAAGTGGGAATCTGAACATGCTTGGCAGAAGCACCTGCTGCAGCGCCGATATTTCAAAACCGGGCTGGCGGGACGTGAGTTCTTCGACCGCCTGGAAGCGTTACCGGCCAAGGCGAACGGCGTTCGCGAGGTCTATCTGCTGTGCCTGGCGCTGGGCTTCAAGGGCAAGTACAGCATGTTCCCGAATTCTGCCGACCTGGCCAATATCCGCATGGAACAGTACAAACTGCTGCAGAAGGGCGACCCTGCCTTCAAGGCTGCAGGAGAAGCGGCACTCTTTCCGTCTGCTTACGCGTTAAGCGAGGGCGGGCCGCGCGGCCGCGGCAGCAAGGGCCCCCTGCGGCGCCGGTTCACCTGGCGCAAGGCCCTGTTCTTCATCCTGCCGCCGCTGATCGTCATTGTGGTCGCCATCATCCTGCACGCTGAGCTCACAGCCGCGGTGCAACACTTCCGCGAGGTGGCCGACCTATGAAGGCGCTGCTCCGATTTTTTCTCTGGGTCTTTCTGCTCGCCTTCCTGGGGCTGTTCAGCTGGGTGGTCACCCTTTACCTGGGCTGGCCTTCCTGGGGCTGGGCGCTCATTTTCTTCGGCGTCCTGGGGGTTTACTTCGGTGTGCGCCTGCTGCGGCGGCTCTGGTATTTGTCACGCTCGCGAGTAAAGCTGGCCGCATCGGAGGCAGCCGGGCGCAAAGCGGTGGCGGAAAAACCCAATGGCCTGGCCGAACTCACCAACAAATGGAAGGAAGGCATCGCCACCCTGCGCAGCTCTTCCCTGCGCCGTTTTGGCAACCCTGTTTACGCTCTGCCCTGGTACATGGTGGTGGGCGAATCGGGCGTGGGCAAGACATCGGCCATCACGCGTTCCCGGCTGGCGACTCTGAACCGCAACATCAGTCAGTTTGAACCCATTACCCAGACAGTCAATTGCGACTGGTGGTTCTTCAACCGCGCTGTGGTCATCGACACAGCCGGCCGCTATGTTTCGCCCGAAGGCGGTGAGGAATCCCAGGCGGAATGGGAGCGCATGCTGGAGCTGCTGGCCAAATACCGCATGAAGGAAGGCCTGAACGGCTTGGTGCTGGCGGTGGACGTGCAGCAGCTTATGGCCGACGACGATGCACTTGAACGCCGCGGGCATGCCATACGCGAGCGGGTCGACCAGCTCATCCGCCTGTTCGACAAGCGTTTCCCGATTTTTGTACTGGTCACCAAGAGCGACCTCATCTACGGCTTCACCGAGTGGGCCAAGGCCCTGCCGCCCGACGCGCTCAACCAGGCCATGGGCTATGCGGGCAGCCTGGAGCAAGGCGACGAGGCCGAAACCCGGTTTCTCGACAAGGCCCTGGGCGACATCACCGAACGGCTCAAGCTGCTGCGCCTGGACATGGCCGTCAAAGGCGTGGAACTCAGCCCCGAACTCCTGCTCTTCCCGGAAGAACTGAACCGCCTGCGCTCCGGCCTGCTACGTTTCCTGAAGGCCTGCGCGAGCAACAACCCCTATCTGGAACAACCCCTGCTGCGTGGCCTGTTCTTCAGCAGCGCCCGTCAGGCCGGCACCCCTCTGCCCAGCTCCCTGGCCAACCTGCTGGAAACCAGGGCACCGGAGGGCCCGCCCACAGAGAAAGGCCTGTTCCTGCACGACTTCTTCGAACGTGTGCTGCCGGCCGACCGCTGGACGTTTCTGCCCACGGTCATTGTGCATCACTGGCGGCAAGTCACCCGCAACCTGGCTATTGTTACCTGGGTTTCCATCTTCACCGCCATTCTGATCTTCCTGCTGCTTTCCTGGTATCAGACACGCGCCGCCCTGATCGACATTCAGCGCGCCTATCCGCAACAGCCTGCCCTGAGCGAAGACCGTACCCTGCAGCTGGAAAACCTGAACCGTGTGCTGAATGTCATCGACCTGATTCTGGACCGCGAACAGCAGTGGCAGACGCGCTGGCTGGCGTTCAGTCCCGACATCACCAAGCTGGAAGAGGACATCAAGAAGTCCTACGTGCATGGTTACCAGTCTTTCCTGGAAAGCTTTGAACCTTCCAGCAAACTGGCAGACACGCTGCCGACGGAAGGCACCAGCCCGGAATACGCTGAAGCCGTGCTGGGCCTGGTGCGCACCATCAATCTGGCCCGGGCGCGCCTGGCCGGTGCCGACTACCACCAGCTGCAGGCCATGCCGCAAATGCCGGAAGGCGCCATTCGCACCCTATTGCCCAACCTGCCGCCGGAAGTGGTGAAGGTGTCCAACCGCATGCAGGTTGCCTACATGGCATGGAGCGACCCCAAAGACCCGTTCCTGCGTCAGCACCTGGACCGCGATCAGGAGGAACTCAACTCCATATTGCAGCGCTCTCCCAAACTCGAATGGCTGCTGCCCTGGGCCAACGGCCTGCCCGGGCTGCAACCCGTCACCTTGCGTGAATTCTGGGCGCCCGGAACACAAGGTCCCAACCGCGGCATGATAGAACCCGCCCTCACACGTCAGGGGCAGGCACAGCTGGAATCCTTCCTGGATGAACTGGGCCGCGCGGTGGAAGACCCCACCGAATTCCGCATTCGGCGCGGTGCGTTCGAAGCCTGGTACCTGAGCGAACGCTTCAACAGCTGGGCGAGCTTTGCCTGGGCCTTCCCGAATGGGGAACGCCTGCTGCCCAATGAACCCGCCTGGCGCGAGATGCTGGGCCGGGTGGATACCGACGCCAGCCCCTACTACCGCCTGTTCGACCGCATGAAGCAGGAATTCGCCGATGTGCCTGCCGACAAACTGCCCGGCTGGCTGCTGTTCGCCCGCGAATTCAACGACCTGCGCCGTGCGGCGACGGCTCAGGGTACGCTGGGCAAGGCGCGTGGCATGCTCAACACCATCAACAATGTCGGCGAACGCGTGATACGCCAGTCGGTGGCCAACCAGACCCTGCTGCCAATGGCCGAATTGCCGCAATCCATACAGGGCATGCAGGGTTTTGCGGACTACGCGAAATCGTTCGATGAAGCCGTGGCCACGGCCCTGAGCGGTGAAGGCAATGCCTGGCAGCTCGCAGCCGACTATTTCAGTTTCGGCCTGGACCCGAACGTGAAGTCCTCGGCAATCCAGACTGTGCTGGACAACCTGGAGGCCTTCCGCCGCAACTCGGGCTACAACCACCCGGAT
>JAJUFI010000210.1 GCA_029263795.1 Alcaligenaceae bacterium | reverse complement strand
TATGGGGTGTGGGAGTGGGGGCCGCCGCAACAGCGGTCTCCATGGTTCTAGTTTTGTCATACACAGTGGTGCTTATTGTTCACAGCGAACCTTGGTGGGCTCCCCAGCTCATCATTCCTCTGGTGGGAATTGTGCTGGGCAGCGTGATGAACGGGGTGGGGATCAGCCTGAATGTGTTCAACACGGGGCTTGAGCGTGAGCGCAATGCCATAGAGGCTCAGTTGGCGCTGGGAGCAGACCGCCGGCAGGCGCTGAAGTTCTTGCAACGAAACGCGCTGCGCAGTGGCCTGATTCCGATAGTGAACCAGATGTCGGCTGCCGGAGTTATTACTTTGCCCGGCATGATGACGGGCCAGATACTGGCTGGCATGGAGCCCTATGAAGCAGCCAAATACCAGATTCTGGTGCTTTTCCTGCTGGCTGCGGCCGCAGGAATTGGTGCATTGGCTGCTACCACTCTGGCAGTGAGACGGGCAACGGACGACCGTGACCGCCTGCGCCTGGACCGACTTTCGTAAAGGCGGTCATTCCACCCGGAAGCGCGCCACCGCATTGGCCAGCTGCTGGGCCTTGTCATTCATGATTGCCGCTGCCACAGCCGTTTCCTCCACCATGGCTGCGTTTTGCTGCGTCATGCGGTCAAGGTCGGAAAGCGCACTGCCGACCTGAGTTATGCCCACGCTCTGTTCACGCGCGCTGGTTGCGATTTCCTGCAGCAACAGCTTGACCTTTTCTGATGAACTGACAACTTCCTCGATGGCTTCTTCACTGCGTGTGACGATTTCCACCCCGCTCCTGACCTGCTCCACGCTTTGATTGATCAGCCCGGAAATTTCCTGGGAGGCAGTCGCTGAGCGCTGCGCCAGTGCGCGCACCTCGCCCGCCACCACCGCAAAGCCGCGACCAGCTTCACCGCTGCGGGCTGCTTCCACTGCAGCGTTCAAGGCGAGAATATTGGTCTGGAACGCGATGCTGTCGATGGTCGAGACAATTTCCTTGATTTTCTCGGAAGTGGTGTGGATGGTTTCCATGGTCTGCACCATTTCATGCATCACCTCGACGCTGCGGCGGGCCGCGAGCGCGTTCTGCTGGGCGTGCTGATTGCCCTCTTCCGTGTGCTGAGATGTTTGTTGCGCTGTGGCGCCGATCTCTTCCATGGCCGACGCCAGTTCCGTCAGGTTGCTGGCAGACTGTTCGGTGCGCGAGGCCAGGTCAGCTGCTGCGACGTTGACTTCATTGATAGAAAGAGTAATTTCCCCGGTACCGGTGCGCACACTGGAAACAATGCCACGCAGTGCCTGCTGCATGTCGGCAAGATCATGCAGGGCAGCTGCGACTTCATCCTTGCCGAATGGGTGGACCTTGCGGGTGAGATCGCCCGAGCGAATGGCCTGCAGATGTGACTGGAGGTTTCCAAGGCCCCGCATCATCAGGTGGGCGAAGGCCATGAAGAAGTAGAGGGCAACCAGCAGAGAAATGCTTACCACGGCCCCGTTGACGATCACCTGCTTCTGAGCGGTGTCGCGGACATCCTGCACATAAACGCCCGACCCCACGATCCAGCCCCACGGCTGGAACAGATTCACATAGGAGATTTTGTCAGTGGCTACGGGGTCGCTCTCGTTCTTCCAGAGATATTCAACGAAACCGCCGCCCCGGCGCGCGGTGTCAATCATTTCAAGGAAGAAGGCCTTTCCGTTTTCATCCTTGACGACGCTCAGGTCGCGCCCATTCAGCGAAGGGGTTAGCGGGTGGCCGACCATCTTGGCGTTGACGTCGTGAATCCAGAAGTAGTCGTACTCGTTGTAGCGCAACTGCATGATGGCAGCCTGCGCCTGGTTGCGGGCTTCTTCAGGGCTCAGTGTGCCGGCGCGTTCCAGCGCGTGGAAGTGCTTGAGCATGCCGATGGCGATATCGACATGGTTGCGCGTGGCTTCAAGCCGGGCATCCCAGGTGTCCTGATAGCGCCCGGTGGTCTGCATGACGAGGAGCAGCAGCAGTGGCACCACCAGGATGAGCCCGATCACCGTTGCCTTGGCACGGAACCGCAGCAAAGAGAATAGCCTGACGCCCGGGCTCAGAAAGGCCGATGCGGTGTGCCCGCCCCCGCTGGGGTAGTTACCCCGGATTTCGACGTCGGTTACGTCGGCGGAATTCAAGGGGTTGGATGCGGAGGCAGGGAGGATCGAGCTCATGGGTTCTGATTGTTCTCTAGGACAAACTATTTGGAATCATATCCTTTTGTAACTATCAGAACCAGTATGTAAGATCAAAAACGGCGTGATGTATTAATCGAGCTTGATTTTTGCGGTCTCAGCCAGCTTCCGGATATCTGGCAGCTCGGCATTGACGCGATCCATGACGGCCTTGCCGGAACCATGGTGGGGAATCAGGCCCAGATCAATGAGCTTCTGCTTGGTATCTGTATTGGTGAGCACTTTCTCCAGGGTGCTCTCAAGCTTTGTCCGCACGTCTTCAGGCAGCCCGGCGGGAGCCAGCAGGGTGAACCATGTGGACACCTCGAAACCCGGATAGCCACTTTCCGCAACGGTGGGCACGTTGGGCAGATTCGGCAGGCGTGCGGCCGACATGGCGGCAACGGCCTTGACCTTGCCGGAATTCACCAGGCTTGCCGAAGCCACACCAGTATCCACAGCGAAATCAACGTGGCCCCCCATGAGAGCAGTGAGGCTGGGACCACTACCGTTGTAGGCTATATGAGTGATGTCCACGCCGCTGACTGATTTCAGGGCCTCGCCAGCGAAGTGGGAGGAAGATCCCACGCCAAACGATGAGTAAGTCAGTTTGCCGGGGTTGCTGCGGGCAAGTTCGAGAACATCCTTAAGCCCGGATTTTTCAAGGCTCGTGTTTGTTAGCAGGACCAAGCCCATGTCGGCAACCAGCCCGATGGGCGTGAAGCTGGAGAAAGGGTCGTAGGGCAGGTCGGGGCGCAGCACCAGGTTGTGCATGAGGGTCGAGCTGGCACCAAGCATCAGGGTGTAGCCATCAGCGGGGGACTTGCTGAGAGAGGCCGCAGCGACGACGGTGCCTGCTCCTGGGCGGTTTTCCACGACCACGGACTGACCAAGCTCATCTCCCATCGCAGTGGCCAGCACACGCCCCAGGGCGTCTGTCGCGCCGCCAGGAGGGAAGGGCACGAGCAGTTTGATCGGCTTGTCAGGATACGTCTGTGCTTGCGCTGCCTGGCCTGCTCCCAATGCAAAGATTGAC
>JAJUFI010000169.1 GCA_029263795.1 Alcaligenaceae bacterium | reverse complement strand
TCACTACTCAAGCGGAAATTCGGCGTATTGCTGGGCAAGCGCCAGAAACTCTTCCAGGCGGGGGTCTTCACCCGTTTCTTCCTGCACCACTTTGGCCACAGCCGGCGCAACCTGGGCTGCCAGCAAGGCATCCAGAAACAGTAGGCGTGAGCGGCGAGCCAGCACATCTTCCACTGTGCGAGCATATTCGTGGCGCACGGCAAAGCGCACCATGGCTTCGGAAAGCCCGGGAGCAAACTCGTGGCCGGCACCGGGCAGGCAGCTGACCCATTCCGCCTCTGTACCGTAAGAATGCAGGCCCGGCTCAGCACCCAGCGAAGACGCTGATTGCCCCGGCGCGGCACCGATCAACAGGAAGTCTGCAGTTTCGCTCGGTGGCAGGCGCTGCAACAGGCCGGCATCCACACATTTGGCCAGGACGTCTTCCGCCATGGCCCTATAGGTTGTCCACTTACCGCCTGTGACCGTCACCATGCCGCTCGGGCTGACGATCACAGTGTGTTCGCGATTGATCTTCTTTGTGTCTCCGGAATCACGCGGTGGCCGTACCAGCGGCCGCAAGCCCACCCAGGCGCTGCGCACGTCCTCCGGGCGCGGGGCACGGGCCAGGTAATTCGCGGCCTCGCCCAGAATAAAGCGAATTTCTGCGGCGAGAGGGCGCGGTTCCACCTCGATTTCCGGGCGCAGGGTGTCGGTAGTGCCCAATATGACTTTCCCCAGCCAGGGCACGGCAAACAGCACACGCCCATCTTGGGTACGGGGAACCAGCAAGGCGTGGTCTCCCGGCAGGAAGTCACGACCCACCACTAGGTGCACACCCTGGCTTGGCGCCACCATGGTTTCCGTGCTGCGCCCGGCAACTTCGTCATCCATGCGGCGGACGTCATCCACCCAGACTCCTGTTGCATTCACAACGCAGGCAGCTTCAATTTCCCCCGGCTCATCCATGCCTTGCGCCTGGTAACGGACCCCGGCCACTCGACCGTCACGATGCAGCAAGCCCATGACGGGGCAATAGTTGAGCAACAGTGCCCCCTGCCCTGCGGCGCTGCGCGCCAGCGTGACGGCAAGCCGAGCATCATCGAACTGACCGTCCCAGTATTTGACGCCGCCTTTCAGGCCTTGTTCCTTCACGCCTGGCAAGGTCTCCAGTGTCTGTCGCCTGGATAGCCATTGTGTCTTCCCCAGACCAGACGAGCCGGCCAGGGCGTCGTAGGCGGTGAGCCCGACCCCGTAAAAGGGAGTTTCCCAGCACTTGTAGGAAGGCATGACGAACGGCAGGGGCGCAGCCAGATGCGGAGCATTGTTCAGCAACTTGCGCCGCTCATGGAGAGCTTCCCGCACCAGCGCCACATTGCCCTGTGCAAGGTAGCGTACGCCGCCATGCACCAGCTTGGTGGCACGTGATGATGTGCCCTTGGCGAAGTCACGCGCTTCGAGAAGCACCACAGACAGCCCGCGCAGGGCAGCGTCCAGCGCCACGCCCAAGCCCGTCGCCCCGCCCCCCACCACGACCAGATCCACTTTCCGGGTGGAGGCCAGGCGTTCGAGCAGTTTCGCGCGTTGCGTTTCCAAGGGTGCCGGTGCTTGCACATGGCTCGTGCTGGAATTCATATGAGACCCTGTGAACTGAGAAAAACCGCCTTAAGTTTACGGTATGGACACCGGACCGGGGCCGGGCGCGCTGACCCAGGCTGTGGATTCGTCGTTAAACTACAAGCCACTTCATATCTGCACTGAGACTATGGCGTACTTGCTTGCACTTGATCAGGGCACTTCCAGCTCCCGCAGCATCATCTTCAATGAAGCTGGGGAAATCGTAGCGCTTGCCCAGCGCGAATTCACGCAAATTTTCCCGCAACCGGGCTGGGTGGAACATGACCCCATGGAGATCTGGAACACCCAGCTGGAAACAGCCCGGGAGGCAATTGCAAACTCGGGGCTGAAAGCCTCCGATATTCGCGCCATAGGCATCACCAACCAGCGTGAAACCACGGTGGTTTGGAATCGGCGTACAGGCCAGCCGATACATAACGCCATTGTCTGGCAGGACCGCAGGTCCGAACCTGGCTGCGCACGTCTGCGCGAGCAGGGTCTGGAAAACAACATCCAGCAGCGCACCGGTCTGCGCATTGACGCGTACTTTTCCGCCACCAAACTGCGGTGGCTGCTGGACAACGTGCCTGGTACCCGGGAATTGGCGGAGCGTGGGGAGCTGGCCTTCGGTACAGTCGACAGCTGGCTGATCTGGCAACTGACCGCTGACCACCGTCACGTAACGGATGTCAGCAATGCCTCGCGCACTATGCTGTTCAACATCCACGAAAACCGATGGGATGACACACTGCTGCGCATCCTGGACATCCCCCTTGCCCTGCTGCCGGAGGTTCTGCCCTCGGCTGCGCATTTCGGCACTTCTGCGGCTGATCTGCTGGGCGCCGAGATACCCATCTGCGGTGTGGCCGGTGACCAGCAAAGCGCACTGTTCGGGCAGGCCTGCTTCCAGAGCGGAATGGCGAAAAATACCTACGGCACGGGTTGCTTCATGCTCATGCATACGGGTGAGCAATTCAATGTCTCCACCAACGGCCTGGTGACCACCAGCGCGGCACAGACTGGCGCACACCTCGAATACGCTTTCGAAGGCAGTGTCTTCGTCGCCGGGGCGGTGGTCCAATGGCTGAGGGACGGCCTGAATGCCATCCGCAGCAGCAGCGACATTGAGGCGCTGGCCCGCACGGTTCCGGATTCCGACGGGGTAATGCTTGTTCCGGCTTTCACCGGTCTGGGCGCACCCTATTGGCAACCCAACGCGCGCGGCATTATCTCCGGCCTTACGCGCGGCACCAACGTTGCTCACATCGCCCGCGCCGCGCTGGACAGCATCGCCTATCAGAGTACGGCTCTGCTCAAGGCCATGAGCCGCGATGCTGAAGCAGCCGGCGGTCGCGCCCTGCGTGAGCTGCGGGTGGACGGTGGCGCCTGCGTGAACGACCTGTTGATGCAGTTTCAGGCAGACCTTCTTGGCATCCCCGTGCTGCGCCCCGCAGTAATTGAAACCACGGCGCTGGGTGCTGCTTATCTGGCGGGGCTCACAGCAGGCGTATACAGCAGCAAGGACGAACTTTCTGCGTTGTGGAAAGTCGAAAGGACATTCGAGCCGGAATGCGACCCAGGGCGGGCCGAAGAACTGATGGCTCGCTGGGAAAAGGCAGTGCGCCAAGCGTGCACTGAATAGGTAGGAGTTCAAATGCTTCAGCGCGCAATCCTGGTTGTTGCCATCTTTCTGGCCATATTGCTTGCCCTGACCTTCGGGCATGCGCTTCTGGCCCAGGCCTATGTCTGGCTTGCGCACATCTCCCAGTGGGTTGCGCACAATTTCTCAGACATTTATTGGAGTCTGCGTAATTACATTTCCGCCCACACGACCAAGGTACTGCTGGCCATTGCCCTGACCATCCCGGTAAGTTGGTGGGTATTTCGCAATCGTGGTCAGGAATTGCGCAGCCCCTCCACCAGCCGCAAGCTTGCCATCGTGCTCGCCCTGTGCCTTGGTTGGCTGGGGGCGCACCACTTTTATCTTGGGCAGATTGGGCGTGGCATCGTCTACCTGATCATCCTCTGGTTCTTCCCTCCGCTGGTCATCGTTCTGAGTCTGATCGATGCCGTCCGTTATTTCTTCATGTCCGATGAGCAATTTGCCGTCGCGCGAGTCTGAAAACCAGACTATGCCGCGTTCGTTGCCGCAGCAATCTGATGCCCCGGCGCCGGGAATGCCATCGCTCGAGTCTGGTATCGTGGCCGCAACACGCTTGCATGAAGAACCGGGCCGCCGCATCACATTGCTCCCCTGCTCAAGCGAGCCCGCTGCAGATGCCCGCCACGATGAATGCTTGCTGGAACAAGTATCGGGCCGTGGCCCCGTAGCGGCAATGTGGAGAGCACCTCAAAGCCTGGTCGTGCCGCGCAGCTACCGGCGCCATGAGAACCTCGACCAAGTGTGTGAACGCTTTGCGGCGCGCGGCTGGCCGGTGACGCTGCGCCAGACAGGGGGTGGCATTGTTCCCCAGGGCCCCGGCATTCTGAACCTGAGCCTGGCTTATGCAGTGAAAGGCCCGCCCATGCAGCATTCCGAAGCGGGCTATGAGCTGATTTGCGGTGTGTTGGCCAAGGCGCTGCGAGCCTTGGGAGTGGAAAGCTTCCCCGCTGCTGTCGAAGGGGCGTTTTGTGATGGCCGCTACAATCTGGCTGTGCACCACCAGGGCCGGGCCACCAAGATTGCCGGCACTGCCCAGAGCTGGCGTCGCCTGCCCGGCAAGCCGGATGTGCATCTGGGTCTGGTTCACGCACTGGTATTGCTGGAGGTGGACGCAGGCAGCGTAACCTCAGTGGCCAACGCCTTCGAAGCAGCATTGGGGAGCGGGCGACAATATTTCCCGGAGAAAGTGGTTTCGCTTGCCACACTGCTGAATCATCCGCCGGGTCTGCAGGAACGTTTCCTGTACGCCTTGGCAGAAGCACTTTCAGTGGCCGTTCTGCCTGACTGAGCACAGTGACTTCGCCTGCGCCAGTGGCCAAGGCGTGGCTCAAGTCGGCATGACACCGAGTCGTCACGCCCAAGTTTTCTTACAATGCTGGTCGACTCGAAAAAGAATCTGTTTCCATGGAAAGAAAAACCGCCAGGCTCACCGTACTCATCGACCCCGAGAAGAAAAAGGCGTTCGAGCAACTGTGCGCCCGCCAGGACCTCACCCCCTCTCAAGTCGTCCGCCAGCTCATACGCGATTACCTCGCCGATCACGGCGTGACGTATGGATCCGCCCAGCCGGATGGCAGCGGCCAGGCGGCCACGGCAGTGGTCAACCCGGTGGCAGCGCGTCGCACCCGTGGAGCGGGGCGGCGCCAGGAATCATGATTGAAGGGGCTGGTCTTCCGGATCTGACGACGAATCAGTCGAAAACTGCGGCGACCACACGGCAACTCTGCATATATCGTTGCGCTTGATGGAATATAGGGCTTGGTCCGCCCGATGCAGGAGAGTACGGATATCCGTACCATGCTCGGGCGAGATCGCTATGCCGAGACTTGCTCCCAGCTCCACCGAAATGCCGTTGAGCAGATAAGGCTC
>JAJUFI010000074.1 GCA_029263795.1 Alcaligenaceae bacterium | reverse complement strand
TACACCCGCAACAGGACGGTTGAGCCGGCCTGCCACCCACGGCCCGGCCCGCGCATACTGCCGCAGCCAGCCCCGATCAGCCGCCGATTATGGGCTGGTTGTGACGCAGGCCTTGTGTGACCAGAAAGATGGCCGTGCCAACTGCCAGATATACCCATGAGCCAGTGACAATGGTGACCAGGGCCAGAACAATAGCCAATAAGCTGCTGACGAAGCGAACGGGGTGTTTGGGCCCCAAGAGGACGCCCGCAGCGACGCCTATTTGAATGGCGGCCAGAACTTGAATGACGTATAGCATGGATGTCCCCCCTTTTATTTGATTAATGTGGCGGGTGGCACGAGCACAGCCCGCGTCAGTACGTCCATACCGGACGTTGCGGGCAGTGTAATCCGAATCCATTAAACTTTCACCGTCATCACTCATTACAAGCACCTCATACACATGACAGAAAAAATCCGCATTGCCATTGCCGGTTACGGTAATTTGGGCCGTGGCACCGAAGCCGCCATTGCACAGAACCCTGATATGGAACTCACGGGTATCTATACGCGTCGTGAACCGGAAAGCGTACAGCCCCTGAACGCATCGGTGGCGGTGCGTCGCCTCGAGGAAATCGACAATTTCAAGGACGAAATCGATGTCCTCATTCTTTGCGGCGGCTCCAAAAATGACCTGCCCGAGCAGGGGCCAGCGCTGGCCGCCCGATTCAATACGGTTGACAGTTACGATACTCACGCGCGCATCCCTCAGTATTTCGACGCAGTGGACGCTGCAGCGCGGGCGGGCGGCAATGTGGCGCTCATTTCCGTGGGTTGGGACCCGGGCCTGTTCTCAGTCAATCGCCTGTTCGGGGAAGTGTTGCTGCCTCAAGGTGACACCTACACATTCTGGGGCAAGGGCCTCAGCCAGGGCCATTCCGATGCCGTGCGCCGTGTGCCGGGTGTGAAAGCCGCCGTGCAGTACACCGTGCCCTCGGTGGATGCCATTGAACAGGTCCGCAGCGGCCTGCGCCCCACGCTCACGACGCGTCAGAAGCACACCCGCGAGTGCTTTGTGGTGCTTGAGGAGGGGGCCGACGCTGAAAAGGTGCGCGAAGCCATTGTGACAATGCCCGACTATTTCGCAGACTACGACACTACCGTCAACTTCGTTTCCGAAGAGACGTTGCGCAAGGAACATTCCGCCATGCCCCATGGTGGTTTCGTTATTCGCAGTGGACAAAGCGGTGCAGGCGACAAGCAAGTCATAGAATATTCCCTCACTCTGGAAAGCAACCCGGCATTCACCTCCAGTGTTCTGGTGGCATATGCGAGGGCGGTGCATCGCCTGGCACGTGCCGGCGAAAGCGGTGCGCGCACTGTTTTCGATATTGCACCGGGGCTGCTTTCGCCGCGTTCACCCGCTGAATTGCGCCGCGATCTTCTCTAATCCCAAGGGGCTGGCTATGAGCATCGATTTCGATTCTTTGCGGAAAATTCTCGTCACACAAGGCAGGCTGCGAGCGGCCATCAACTATGGCAATCCTGTGCTCGCACAGCGCGGGCCGGGTGGCGAACCGCGGGGCGTTTCGGTTGCTCTGGCTAATGAACTCGCAGACCGCATGGGCGTAGAGCTGGAAACCGTTCCGTTTGAGGCGGCGGGCAAAGTGGTCGACTCAGCCGCAGACGGCATTTGGGACGTCGGTTTTCTTGCCATCGACCCCAAGCGCGCCGAGGAAGTGTCCTTCACGTCCCCTTATGTTCTGATTGAAGGCACCTACCTGGTGCGTACCGACAGCCCATTCAATGAGGTCGGTCAGCTCGACGCGCCCGGTGTGCGCATCGCCGTAGGCAAGGGGGCCGCATACGATCTCTACCTTAGCCGTGCGCTCAAGCATGCTGAACTGGTGCGCGGCCCGACTTCCGCTTCAGCGATAGAGCTTTTCCTTGAGGATGGCCTGGACGCGGCCGCAGGGGTGCGGCAGCCGCTCGAGGCGGCAGCGATTGCGCGCCCAGGGTTGCGAGTGCTGCCGGGCCATTTCACGGCGATCCGCCAGTCCATGGTGGTGCCGGTGCAGAAGTCTGCAGCGCTGACCATGCTGCAGGCCTATGTGGAAGCCATGAAGGCCTCAGGTTTCGTGGCACAGGCACTGCGCGAAAGCGGCCAGGATGAAAACCTGGCAGCGCCGGCAGAACCTCAGTAAGGTACGCCTTTTAACGCGCTCTAAACGGTGCCGGGTCGATCGGCGTCGGGCTCTCTGTGACGAGGCTGCGCAATAGCACCGCGCTGCCACATGCCAAGGTGAAGCCCAATGCGCCGTGGCCCAGGTTCAGCCACAGGTTGCCCAGTTTGCGGCTACGGCCGATGATAGGCCGGCCTTCCGGCGTGGCCGGGCGCTCTCCCGCCCATGCCTGTGCGCGGCCAACATCCAGCGCCGGGAAGCTGTCCTTCACATCGCGCTTCAGATGGTTAATGCGGTCGGGCCGGATATTGGCATTGCCGTCGCCAATGTCCACCATGGCTGCAACACGCACAATATTGCCGAGCTTGGCGTAGACGGTGCGCCGTTCATAGTCGGTCACGCTGATCGAAGGCGCCGGGGGAGGCGAGCCCGGGGGAAGCTCGGATTCCGCTGGCAATGGAATGCTAAGGCTGTAGCCTTTCAAGCCATAAAGGTGAATGGTTTCGCCCTGCTGTTTGAGCAGATCGTAACCGCGCAACCCGTTAGCAAGAACGAAATGCTCCGCTTCGACAATATCACCGCCAGCCAGCTGGGCGGAAGTTACCCGGCCTTCCCGGGTATTCAGACGGACGACCTGCGCGTTAGTGAGCACGGTGGCGGCCGGGTGTTGTGCGATCAACTCGAACAGGCCCTTGGTGAAAAGATAGCAATCACCCACTTCTTCGGTCGGCGTATACACGCAGCCAGAAAGCGCTTGCCCAAGTTGAGCAAGGGATGGTTCCAGTGCCACCGCCTCTTCCCGCCCGAGAATCCTCTGCTTTGAGCCCTGCGTGGCCTGATATTCCACCTGTTTGCGCGCTTTTTCCAGCAAATGCGCGCTGCGGTAGGCGATCAGCTTTCCATTGGTCTTGTAGTGAAAATCTATCGGGTTTTGTTTCACCCACTGGTGCAGGGTGTCGCGGCTCAGATATGAGAGCTGCAGCAGGGCGGTGGTCGAGGCTTTGGCCGTGGCGGTGTTTGACGCTTTCAAAAAGGCCGCCAGCCAGCACCATTGGCGTGGATCCAGCTGCGGCCGGAAGCGCAAGGGGGAAGCCGGGTTCAACAACCACTTGGGCAAATCGCGAAATACGCCTGGGTCCGCCAGCGGAGCCACATAGTCGTAACTGAGCTGGCCACCATTTGCATGGCTGGTTACCAGCCCGGGGCCTTCACGGGCCTCAATCAGCACAACTTCATGACCTTGCTGCAATAGTTCCCAGGCTGTCGCACAGCCGATCACACCGGCTCCGATAATGCCAAATTTCATGGTGTGTTCCCCAGCTACCTTGCTTGCATGTTTCCGCCCGAAAGGGCGCCATTACATTTTTTCTGCCGTCCAGTCACCAACGCTGCTGGTGCCGCGCATTTTCTTGCCATCCACTGTACCCGTGTAGGTCAGGGGACCTTCGGCCGTGTGCAACGTGTAGTGAATTTCCGGCCCCTTGACCTTCATTTCAATGGCCGGGATGGAGTGTTCGTCGAGGGAGGTGGCCGTGGCCTGAACGCGGTCAAATTGCTGCCAGACCCTCAGCACGAAGTCACGGTGGCCAGGTACATGAACACGCCACAGCCCACCCACTTGGGCAGGAACAGTCCACAGGAAGATATCGTTGCTCGCGACCACATCGTGGCGCTCGGGTGTCCATTCATCCATGTGAAAGGCGTGGGACACAATCCGGGTACCCGGCCGGAGCTTGAGCAGTTCGGGCCGCAAGCGCAAGTTGATTTCCGGGAAGAGGTACATGGTGACGACTGTGGCTTCGCTCAGGTCAGTATCGAACAGGTTCTCTGTGCGGAAGGTGACGCGGTCTGCCACACCCGCCTGCTGAGCGGCCGCCCGTGCCTCTTCGGTTCTGGCCGGGTCAAGATCCACACCCAGGCCTCGCGTACCGTGCTTAACTGCAGCGGCGATCGGGATGCGGCCATCACCCGAACCCAGGTCGACAAGAATGTCGTCGGGCCCGACCTGCCCCATTTCCAGCATGCGGTCCACCACCGCGTCCGGCGTTTTGATGTAAGGGACGTCCAGAGCGGGACGCGCCTTTGCCGGGCCCATGGCTGACATGACCAGCGTGAATGAAGTCAGCGTACTGAGCAGTGGAAACAGGGTGGAACGGAAGGGTGAATGCTGCATCTGTCTTTCTCGGTAAACCTGCAAAAGACCTATTGTTGCGCAGAATTCGCTTCTCCGGAAATGGGGGGAAGGATTCCCTTTGGCCGGCGGGGGCAAGTGTGGCTAGAAGGCCCTGGAATGCAGAACGCGTTCGTTGATCTGGCGCGCCGTGGCGAGCAGCTTGGGAAGGATTTCGTTTTCCACGCGCTCTCGGCTGACACGGCTGCTGCTCATGCCGATATTGATGGCCGCCATGACCTTGCCGTTGCGCCCACGTATGGGAGCCGCCACGGAAATCAGGCCGAGTTCCAGTTCCTGGTCGATGATGCACCAACCCTGCTTCCGTACTTTGCGCAACTCCTCGAGCAGCCGTTCAGGGTCGGTGATGGTGTGCGGTGTACGCGCCACGAGTTCTGTTTCGGCCAATTCACGCGCGAGATCTTCATCGCTAAGGCCTGCCAGCAGTACCCGCCCCATGGAGGAGCAATAAGCGGGAAGCCTGCTGCCCACGCTCAAGTTGATGGCGATGATTTTTTCGGTGGGAACCCGCAGTACGTAGATGATTTCCTTGCCATTAAGCACGGCAATGGAGCTGGACTCATGAACGTCCTTGACCAGCGCTTCCATATATGGCTCGGCAAGGCTCCAGACTGGCAGGGAACTGAGATAGGCAAAGCCGAGGTCTAGCACCTTTGCAGTGAGCCGGAATTGCCTGCCTTCAATTTCCACGTAGCCAAGCGCATGCAGGGTGTGCAGAATGCGCCGTGCGCCAGCCCGTGTCAGCCCGGTTCGCTGGGCGACCTCCGTCATGGTCTGGGCAGGAGCTTCGGCACTGAAGCTACGTATGACGGCCAAGCCGCGGGCGAAAGACTGTACATAGCCGTCGCCAGGCACCATCTTCGTCGTATCGTTGGTGTTGTCTGTCATGCGCGAAGATTATAGGGCCGAGTCATCCGCCGGAAGCGGCCTGCCGACCGCCCAGAAGCTCCACCAACTGGCGCAAGGTGGCGTCTTTTTCTTTCAGGGCGGCCTTGCGTTCAGGGGTGGTCCAATCGTAAAAGCCTTTGCCGGATTTCACGCCCAAGTGCCCCTGGCCAACCTTGTTGCTTAGCAGCGGCAAAGGCGTCTGGCGGTTTTCCAGATCGGGGTAAAGGTATTCGGTGATGGCGTGGTGCACGTCCAGGCCGTTGATGTCCCGCTGTTCAAGAGGGCCGGTGATGGCCAGGCGTATGCCCAGCGCCCATTTGGCCACTGTGTCGATATCTTCCGCGGAGGCAACCCCTTTTTCCAGCAGCGACATGGCTTCTCGCGCCAGCGCGTGCTGCAGTCGGTTGCCGATGAAGCCGGGAATGTCCTTGCGCACCAGTACCGGCAGTTTGCCCACTTCGCGCAGTACAGCCATGATGTGGTCGCAGTGAGTGGGCAGAGTATGTTCGCAAGCAATGACTTCCACCAGGGGAATGACATCGGCAGGGGTGAAGAAGTGCGTACCCAGGAAACGTTTCGGGTGCTTCAGTACCGAGGCCAGCTGGTTGATGGAAATGCCTGAGGTATTGGAGGCGATCACGGCGTCCGGGACGCAAACGGCTTCCAGGCGGGTGAAGATTTCCTGCTTGAGGGAGAGATTCTCAGGAGCCGCCTCGATGATGAGGCCGGCGTCGTGAGCCGCCTCCAGCCCGGCCTCCCACGAGAGCAGGGAAGCGGACTGCGGCAAAGCGGCGAACAGCCGCTCCCGGGACTTTTCGCGAGAAGAGTCAGAGGGGTCGATGAGCACTGCCTGCCAGCCATGCGCGACAAACAGAATGGCAATGGCGTTGCCCATGTTGCCCGCGCCAATCACGGCGAGCTTCCGGGGAGCGGTCTGAACCATGCTTACACCCTTTCCAGCAGAACGGCGATGCCCTGGCCAACGCCGATGCACATGGTGCAGATGGCGTAGCGGCCGCCGGTACGGTGCAACTGGTTGACGGCAGTGATGGCCAGACGGGCACCGCTGGCGCCAAGGGGGTGGCCCAGTGCGATGGCGCCACCATTGGGGTTCACGCGGGGGTCATCATCCTTGAGGCCCAGCTGACGCAAGACGGCCAGGCCCTGGGCGGCGAAGGCCTCGTTCAGCTCGATGACGTCGATCTGATCCAGGGACATGCCGGTCTGAGCCAGCAGCTTCTGCGTAGCCGGAGCCGGGCCGATGCCCATGATGCGAGGCGCCACACCAGCCGTCGCCATGGCGACCACACGTGCGCGCGGGGTCAGGCCGTGTTTGGCGGCGCTGGTTTCGTCGGCGAGAATCAGGGCGCAGGCGCCGTCGTTCACGCCGCTGGCGTTGCCGGCAGTGACGGTGCCGTCGGGACGCACCACGCCCTTGAGGCGGGCGAGCGCTTCCATGGACGTTTCACGTGGGTGCTCGTCATCCTTCACAATGATGGGATCACCCTTGCGCTGAGGAATTGTCACAGGCACGATTTCTTCGGCCAGAACGCCGGCCTTCTGCGCGGCGGCTGCCTTGGATTGGCTTGCCAGGGCCATGCGGTCCTGTGCTTCGCGCTCGATGCCGAATTCCTGTGCGACGTTCTCGGCCGTTTCCGGCATGGAATCCACGCCGAACTGATCCTTCATCAGCTTGTTGATGAAGCGCCAGCCGATGGTGGTGTCATAGACCGCGTTGGTGCGGGCGAACGCGCTTTCCGCCTTGGGCATGACGAAGGGGGCGCGGCTCATGCTTTCTGTGCCGCCAGCGATCATCAGGCTGGTTTCACCGGAACGGATGGCGCGAGCGGCAGTGCCGACAGCGTCCAGGCCGGAGCCACACAGGCGGTTGATGGTGGCACCCGGCACTTCCAGGGGCAACCCGGCGAGCAGAGCAGACATGCGCGCCACGTTACGGTTGTCCTCGCCAGCCTGATTGGCGCAACCGAACAGCACATCTTCAACGGCCTGCCAGTCAACTTTGGCGTTGCGCTCCATCAGGGCGCGGATGACGATTGCGCCCAGGTCGTCCGGACGCACACTGGATAGAGCACCACCGTAACGTCCGAACGGCGTACGGATGCCGTCGCAGATGAATGCTTGCTTGCTCATTTCGGGTTTTCCTCCTGGTTTGATTTCTCAATATGAAACTTGCTTAGTTTACGGTAGCGCCGGAACGCTTCACCACATCTGCCCACTTCTCGGTTTCTGCGGCGATGAATGCAGCGAATTCTTCAGGCGTGTCGATGACCGGCACCGCACCCTGGCCGGAGAATTTTTCCGTGACGGCGGGGTCACGCAGGCCCTCGGAAATGGCGGAGTGCAGGACTTCAACGACATCGGCAGGAGTACCGGCCGGGGCGAACAGGCCGAACCAGGAGGTTGCCTCATAGCCGGGCAGACCAGCCTCAGCAATGGTCGGAATGTCGGGCAGTTCTGCCGACCGTTGAGCCGGTGTGACCGCGACCGGTACCAGGGCGTTGCTACGCACGTGCTGGATGGCCGAGGGCATGTTGTCGAACATGATGTCCACTTGGCCGCCGAGCAAGTCGGTCACAGCGCCGGCGCTGCCACGGTAGGGAACGTGCAGCATGTCGACACCGGCCATCAGTTTGAACAGTTCACCGGAGAGGTGGACTGACGTGCCGTTACCCGAGGAGGCGAAAGTGATGCCGCCGGGGTTGGCCTTGGCGTAGTCAATGATTTCCTGCACGGTGCGATACGGGCGATCAGGGTTCACGACCAGCAGGTTCGGCACCATGGCCACGCGGGTCAGCGGTTGGAAGTCCTTGATGTGGTCGAAGTTCAGGCGGCTGTACAGGGACGCATTGATGGCGTGTGTTCCAACGGTGCCCATCAACAGGGTGTAACCGTCGGGCTTGGCGCGGGCGGCAGCCTGAGTGCCGATGTTGCCGCCGGCCCCATCACGGTTCTCCACAACCACGCTCTGACCAAATTTCTCACCCAGATACTGGCCCATGATGCGGGCCAGAATATCAGTCGTGCCGCCAGCCGAGAAGGGGACGATGATCGTGATCGGCTTGCTGGGGAAGTCCTTGGCTGCAGCCGTGGGCGCTACTGCGCTCAGGCCGGTAACTGCCATGGCACTGGCCAGAGCGAGGGTTTGCACGGCTTTGCGGCGGGTGATTTTAGGAAAAGACATAAAAAAACAAAGCTCCGTAATGTAGAAACTGGCGCAGGAGCGACATCGCCCCCGTATGCTGCAGGGGGCTCGGGCTCTGGGTGCTGAGCGTGATGTGCGGCCTGGCCGTAGATCAAGTTCCCCGATAAGGTGCGGGGAACGCATGGCCCTGCAGGCGCCCGGGAACGGAGCGCTTGTATGGTGTTGTGGGTGCGACAGTGCGCCGCCAGGGCCAGGTGAAAACGTTGCGTAAGCGGCTTAGGCCGGTTCGGCGATAGGAAGGCCGATCATGCGTTCCAGCTCTGATTTTTCCAGGCCTTCGACAATGTCGATCAACTGCAGGCCATTGGGTGTGCAGGCCAGAGTGGCAAGATCGCTGTAAAAGCGGGACACGCAGGCAATG
This sequence comes from Alcaligenaceae bacterium, assembly GCA_029263795.1. GTDB lineage: Bacteria > Pseudomonadota > Gammaproteobacteria > Burkholderiales > Burkholderiaceae_B > Yanghanlia. The sequence continues at coordinate 4,000 of JAJUFI010000074.1, read as the reverse complement.
CCGGTGAGCGGATAGGTGCATTTTTCGACCAGCTTGCTTACGCCCTCACGAGTCATCAGTGTGCTCATGACCCAGGTCTGACGTGCACCGATGGCCAGGTCCATGGCACCACCCACTGCCGGGATGGCGTCAGGCTCGCCAGTGCTCCAGTTGGCGAGGTCGCCGGTGGCCGACACCTGGAATGCGCCCAGCACACAGATATCGAGGTGGCCGCCGCGCATCATGCCGAAACTGTCCGCATGGTGGAAGTAGGCACCGCCGGGCAGCAGGGTGACGGGTTGCTTGCCGGCGTTGATCAGGTCATAGTCTTCTTCGCCTTTGGGAGGGGCCTCGCCCATGCCCAGAATGCCGTTCTCGCTATGCAGGATGATTTCACGGTCGGCAGGCAGGTAGTTGGCAACCAGCGTGGGCATGCCGATACCCAGATTCACGTACGCACCATTGGGAATGTCGCGAGCGATGCGCTCGGCTATCTCCTGTTTTGTGCGTGCTTTGTAATTGGCCATTTGATGTCCTTTTGTGCAGAAGGAGCCGCCCTGAAGGGCGATTCCGGAGGCGTTGTTCGGGGCGCAGACTCAGCGGTCTTCTTTCACGAAGCCGCCTGCGATGGTGGCCTGGCGCTCAACCTTGACAATGCGGTCCACGTAGATGCCGGGTGTGACCACCACTTCAGGGTCGATCTCACCCAGCTCGACGATCTCGTGCACGGAGGCAATGGTCAGTTTCGCGGCGGTGGCCATGACGGGGCCGAAGTTGCGGGCCGCTTTGCGGTACACCAGATTGCCCCAGCGATCGCCCCGTTCGGCCTTGATGAGAGCCACGTCGCCATGGATGGGCTCTTCATACACGTAATGGCGGCCGTTGATTACGCGGGTTTCCTTGCCCTTTGCCAATTCCGTGCCATAGCCGGTGGGACAGAAGAAGCCGCCAATGCCGGCTCCGGCGGCGCGTATGCGTTCTGCCAGAGTACCTTGCGGAACCAGTTCGAGTTCGAGCTTGCCGCTGCGATAGAGTTCGTCGAACACCCAGGAGTCGGCCTGACGCGGGAAACTGCAGATGATTTTTCGGACCTTGCCGGTCTTCAGCAGGGCTGCCAGGCCGGTGTCGCCATTGCCAGCGTTGTTGTTGACGACTGTCAGGCCTGTGACGGGTAGTTCGCACAGACCGTCGATAAGTTCCATGGGAATGCCGGCTGTGCCGAACCCGCCGATGAGCACCGTGGCGTCGTCTTGGATGCCTTCCAGGGCCTGCGCGACGGATGCAGAAATTTTATTGATCAAACCGGTCTCCGTAAGGACGGTGAGCTGCAGCCTGGCATGGGCATTTGGAGCTGCCGCTCATTCATTGAAGAAGCGTGATGAACTGCCGCCATTCTAATAAAAATTCGCATGTAGAACAATAGTTTGAAATAAGAACAAATTGGCAGTGCCCGACCACGTTTTCAAACCGGAAATCATGGGGAGAAGACAAAAAAAACGCCGCCCGGAAAAGGGCGGCGCTTGCAGGGGTCGACTCCGGCCTTCGGGCCGGGAGGCAGCGGCTCACACTGATGTGCCGCTGCTTTGGTTCAATCTTCCCGGCGCAGGTGAGGGAAGAGGATCACATCGCGAATGCTGGGGCTGTCTGTCAGCAGCATCACCAGGCGGTCTATGCCGATACCGCAGCCACCGGTGGGAGGCATGCCGTACTCCAGTGCGCGAATGTAGTCGGCATCGTAGTACATGGCCTCTTCGTCGCCGGCATCCTTGGCCTCCACCTGCTTCAGGAAGCGGGCTGCCTGATCTTCGGGGTCGTTCAGTTCGGAGAAGCCGTTGGCAATTTCGCGACCGGTGATGAAGAGCTCGAAGCGCTCCGTGATTTCGGGGTTGCTGTCCGAGGCACGAGCCAGGGGGGAAACTTCAACCGGATAATCGATGATGTAAGTCGGGTTCCACAGTTTGGCTTCGGCGGTTTCCTCGAACAGGGCCAGCTGCAGGGCACCCAGGCCGGCACGTGACAGCACGGGACCATCGACGTCGGCTCCGAGGCGGCGCAGCTCCTGGCGCAGGAAATCGGCGTCCTGCAGTTGTGCTTCGTTGTATTCCGGGGCGTACTTGAGAATTGCCTGGCAGATGGTGAGCCGATCGAAAGGCTGGGACAAATCAAGGGTGCGGCCTTGGTATTCCAGCACGGCACTGCCGGTGGCGGCGATTGCTGCTTCACGAATCAGCGCTTCGGTGAAGTCCATCAGCCAGCGGTAGTCAGTGTATGCCGCGTAGAACTCCATCATGGTGAACTCAGGGTTGTGGCGCGGGCTCACCCCTTCGTTGCGGAAGTTGCGGTTGACTTCGAACACGCGCTCGAACCCACCCACAATGAGACGCTTCAGATAGAGTTCCGGTGCAATGCGCAGGTACATGTCCATGTCCAGCGCATTGTGGTGGGTGATGAATGGTTTGGCAGCGGCGCCGCCTGGAATGGGGTGCAGCATGGGGGTTTCCACTTCCAGGAAACCGGCAGCCAGCATGTATTGCCGGATGCTGCCAATGGCCTTGCTGCGCGCAATGAAGGTGCGCCGCGTTTCCTCGGTCATGATGAGGTCGACGTAGCGCTGGCGGTAGCGTAGTTCCTGATCGGCCACACCGTGGAATTTGTCGGGCAGGGGGCGGAGTGATTTCGCCAGGAGACGGATGCTGGCGGCATGAACTGAAAGCTCACCCTTATTGGTCTTGAAGACGCGGCCTTCCACGGCCACGATGTCACCAATGTCCCAGCCCTTGAATGCCGCGTAAACGTCTTCGCCGACAGTGTTGCGGTCAAGAAATACCTGTATGCGACCCGAACCATCCTGAAGGGTGGCGAAGCTGGCCTTGCCCATGACGCGTTTGAGCATCATGCGGCCGGCGATCTTGACCTGTTTGCCCAGGGTTTCGAGTTCTTCTTTCTCCAGTTCGCCGTAGGCTTTGTGCAGCTCGGCGGCCTGGCTGTCAGGCTGGAAGTTGTTGGGGTAGGCTACGCCTTCGGTGCGCAGCTTTGCCAGCTTGCCCCGGCGCTCCGCAATGAGGCGATTGTCCTCGGAGGCGAGCGGGGTGGGCGTCGGTTCGTTCATAGTCAGGTTGGAATGTCGTGGTTGCGTATGTCGTCCAGAATCTCTTGCCCGTAACGGTCACTGGCGACGTGATGCAGGATGCGGCTCGCGACGGATTGCGGGCTGGCGAGCTGCCCCTGTTCGTGTAGTTGCAGAAAGCGGTCGAGTTCGGGGAACTGGTGGCGGTCGCTGCTGCGGATGCGTTCCTGCATGGCGGTATCAACGACACCGGGGGCCAGAGAGGCTACCCGCAGGCCGGGGTTCTCTACCGCGAGCACCCGGGTGTAGTGGTCCAGTGCTGCCTTGGTGGCACAGTAAACTGGCCACCCGGCAGTGGGCTTGCGGCCAGCGCCCGAGGAAATGTTTACTATGCGCCGGTCAGCGGATTTGGGTGCTGAGCGCAGGAAGGCTGCCGTCACAACCATGACGGCCACCACATTCAGGTTGAAGGCACGTTCGATGGATTTGGCATCGAACAGGCCTTCAGCCAGGCTGACAGGGTCCACCGTGCCGGCATTGTTGATGAGCAGGTAACGCGACGCGCCGGCCGGCAGGGCGGCACTCATGAGGCCCGCTGCAGATTCAATTGATGAGGTTTCGGAGAGGTCGACACTCAACTGCTCCAGATGGGCCCCCGTCTGCGCTGCCACTTCAGCCAGGCGCGCGTTCTGGCTGCGCGCCAGCGATATGACGCTGGCACCGGAAACCAGCAACTGCTCGGCGAGCGCTTCGCCCAAACCGCGGGAAGCGCCCGTTACAACGGCAACGGTGGATGTCGGCATATCAGATTCCCTGTTTCAGGCTCGCAATGATGAAGGGGTCGAGATCACCGTCTAGCACTTTCTGCGTGTTGGAAATTTCCACATTGGTGCGGAGATCCTTGATGCGGCTTTGGTCGAGTACGTAGGAACGGATCTGGTGGCCCCAACCCAC
>JAJUFI010000201.1 GCA_029263795.1 Alcaligenaceae bacterium | reverse complement strand
GGCGTTGAGGAAGAACATGGCGGCTGCCGTGCCGGGGTTGAACGACTTCTTGCCCATGTCGCGCAGCAGCGAGCGCATGGACATGGAAACATCGCCGAAATCGATGTCCACCGGACAGGGGTTGTAGCACTTGTGGCAGACCGTGCAGTGGTCGGCCACATCTTCAAATTCCGACCAATGCTTGATGCTAACGCCGCGGCGCGTCTGTTCCTCGTAAAGGAAGGCTTCGATCAGCAGCGATGTGGCAAGAATCTTGTTGCGCGGTGAATAGAGCAGGTTGGCGCGTGGCACGTGGGTGGCACACACCGGCTTGCACTTGCCGCAACGCAGGCAATCCTTGATGGCGTGGGAAATATCGCCGATCTCGCTGCGCTGCATGATGATCGATTCATGGCCAAGCAGGTTGAAGCTTGGGGTCCAGGCGTTGCGCAGGTCAGCGCCGGGCATGAGCTTGCCGGCGTTGAAGCGGCCGTTAGGGTCGATGCGCTGCTTGTATTCGTGGAAGGGGCGCAGCTCTTCGTCTGTGAGGAATTCGTACTTGGTCAGGCCGATGCCGTGCTCGCCGGAAATGACCCCGTTCAGCCCGCGCGCAATCTGCATGATGCGCGCCACGGTTTCATTGGCTTCCTGCAGCATGCCGTAATCGTCGGAGTTGACCGGGATATTGGTGTGCACGTTGCCGTCGCCAGCGTGCATGTGCAGGGCGACGAACACGCGGCTCTTCAGAACGCGGTCGTGCACGGCCTGGATGCCGGCCAGAACAGCGGCACAGTCGGCACCGGCGAACAGGCGTTCCATGAGAGCGCGCACTTCCGTCTTCCAGGACACGCGGATGGTGTGATCCTGAACGACATCGAAAATGGTGGCGTCGGGCTGCACCACCAGACGTGCCTTCAGGTCGTCCAGCAGAGTGCCCATGCCGAGGCTTTCAAGTGTCTCCAGGCTTTGCGACAGCGGGGCGTCAAGGTTGCCCAGCAGCCAGCTCCAGCGTTCGCGTACACCGCGCAGGGCGGCGATGGCGTCTTCGCGACGGCGCGCCAGGATTTCGTCGCGGGTGTGTTCGACGTCGTCGATGTCCACTTTGCCGACGGGCAGCTCACCGTGCAGATAGGTTTCGAGTTCATCGAGCAGCCGCAGCTTGTTACGGGTGGACAGCTCGATGTTGATGCGCTCGATGGCGTCGGTGTATTCGCCCATGCGATCCAGCGGGATGACGACATCCTCGTTGATCTTGAAGGCGTTGGTGTGGCGGGCGATGGCCGCTGTGCGGGCCCGGTCGAGCCAGAACTTCTTGCGCGCTTCCGGGGTGACGGCCACGAAGCCTTCACCATGGCGGCTGTTGGCTATGCGGACGACCTCGCTGGCGGCGATGGCGACGGCGTCTTCGTCGTCACCCACGATGTCGCCGATGAGAACCATCTTGGGCAGAACGCCTCGCTTGCTCTTGGTGGAGTAGCCCACGGCGCGCAGATAGCGTTCGTCCAGGTGTTCCAGGCCGGCAAGCAGGGCGCCACGCTCGCGGCCCGGGCCGTCCAGATACTTCTTGACCTCGACGATAGAGGGAACGGCATGGCGGGCCTGGCCGAAGAACTCCATGCAGACGGTGCGGGTATGGGCGGGCATGCGGTGGACGACCCAGCGCGCCGATGTGATGAGACCGTCGCAGCCTTCCTTCTGCACACCGGGTAGGCCGGCGAGGAATTTGTCGGTGACGTCCTTGCCCAGGCCGACCTTGCGGAAGCGGCTGCCTTCGATGACCAGGGTTTCCTTGCGCAGAACGATGGCGCCAGGGGCGCTCTTGCCGTCGGACCAGACGAGTTCGAAGCGGGCCTCGGGCGCGTCGTGAATCTTGCCCAGGTTGTGCCCGACGCGGGTGACATCCAGCCAGTTGCCGTCCGGGTCGACCATGCGCCAGGAGGCGAGGTTGTCCAGGGCGGTGCCCCAGAGCACGGCCTTTTTCCCGCCTGCATTCATGGCAATGTTACCGCCCGCACAGGAAGCATCGGCGGAGGTGGGATCCACTGCGAAGACGAAACCGGCGGCTTCAGCCGCTTCGGCAATACGGCGCGTGACTACCCCCGCACCCGTGTGGATGGTGGGAACGGGTTCATCCACACCGGGCAGGGCGACGTGCTCCACGGGGGTAAGCCGGTCGAGCTTTTCGGTGTTGATGACGGCTGAACGCCATGTGAGCGGAATGGCGCCGCCGGTGTAGCCGGTGCCGCCCCCCCGCGGAATGATGGTGAGTTCGAGCTCGATGCAGGCCCGCACCAGGGGAGCGATTTCCTCTTCGGTGTCGGGTGTGAGCACGACGAAGGGGTATTCCACGCGCCAGTCGGTGGCGTCCGTCACGTGGGACACACGCGAGAGGCCGTCGAACTTGATGTTGTCCTTGTTGGTGTGGCGGGCCAGCTTGCGCACGACTTGTTTGCGCAGTTCGTGGGCAAGGGTGAAGTCGTTGTCGAAATCACGCACGGCCACGCGGGCAGCCGACAGGAGGGCAGCAACCTTGGCGTCGCGCTCGGGCTGGCGCGGGTCGCGCCGCTTGTCGATTTCGTTCAGCCGGTGGTCGAGCGCTTCAATGAGCAGGCGGCGTCGCTTGGGGTTGTGCAGCAGGTCATCCTGCAGGTAGGGGTTGCGGCGCACGACCCAGATGTCGCCCAGGACTTCGTACAGCATGCGCGCTGAGCGGCCTGTCACCCGTTCACCACGCAATTCGGTAATCAGCCGCCAGGCTTCTTCGCCCAGCAGACGACAGACGATTTCCCGGTCGGAATACGAGGTGTAGTTATAGGGGATCTCACGCAGACGCGATGAAACATGCTGAGGTGCTTGCGCGGCAAGCATTTGGCTGGCAAGGGGGGCGTTCATGAGTGTGGCTGACCCTGTCAGGGGCAAAGGTGCGGATACGGATATCCCGAGTTTAATCGAATGGGCCTTGGGCTTCAGATCTTGCCGGGGAAAAACCACAGCAGCGCGCTGGTCATGACGAAGTAACGCAGGAATTTGCCTATGGCCATGTAGATAACGCTGGCCAGCAGAGGCATTCTCAGCCAGCCGGCGACGGAACAGAGCGGGTCGCCCACAATGGGCAACCACGAGAACAGCAGTGCGGGGGGGCCGAGCCGGTGCAGCCACCAGCTGACGTAGTCGTGCCAGCGACCGGTATCGGGTGTGCGCGGCTGGTAGGGGCGCTTCTCGCGATAGCGCTCTACAGCCCGCTGCGCGCCATATCCCATGCCGTAGCTGATGGTGCCGCCTACAGTGTTGCCCAGGGTCGCGACCAGAATCGCCGGCCAGAACATATGCTCTGCAATCTGAAGGTAGCCGAAGACGGCCGGTTCGGAACCCAGGGGAAGGAGGGTGGCGGACACCAGTGCAATGGTGAAGATGGCACTGAGCCCGACGCTGGGCAGGGCCAGCGTATCAAGCAGCCATTGAATGGAGGAATGCAGCCAGGCTTCCATGTGGGAATGGATGAAGCAAGGTGAGGG
>JAJUFI010000027.1 GCA_029263795.1 Alcaligenaceae bacterium | reverse complement strand
CCCCATGGTGCGAATGTCCATCTGGTCGCCCGGCCCCAGGGAATTGCGTTCCTGCATCAGTAAAGCGTGAAACGCTGCGGCAGCCTGGGACAAGCTTCGATTCGCCCTGCGCACCAGGTAAAGCTTGCGGCGAATCTCACTTCCTGACGATAGCGGGATGATACGCAGGCCAGGGTGCCGAAAGTGAAACAGAGTCATGCCTGGCACCAGGCTCACACCCAACCCGGCCAGCACGAGGCCGGTTACTGTCGCCAGGTGGTCAACCTCCAGAGTGGTGCGCAGCATGGTTAGATCCGGCCTGGCCATCAGGCTTTGCCGAATGCTGCTCCCCCTGCCCAGGTGAATCATCCCTTCTTCCGACAGCATGGCAAGATCCACCGCAGCGCAATTGGCCAAATGGTGGTCATATCTGCAGATCAGATAGAAGCGGTCTTCGCACAATGGTTCGGCTTCCAGGCCGCTCATGTCCCGGCCTAAGGCCGCAATGGCCATATCCACCTCGCCTTCCCTCACCTGCGCCAGACAGGGCTCCAGCAGCGCGTCGTGAAGAGTTAGCCGCACTCCGGGGTACATGGCCGAGAACTTGGCATAAATATTCGGCAGCCACCCGGCGGCCAAGCTCGGCAAGGCTGCGACGGCTACCCTTCCCCTGCGCTTGGACACGTATTCACGCATCTCCGAAACCAGGGCCTCAATATCGTTCAGCAGTCTGGGGGCCGAGCGGTGGAAGTGCCACCCTTCCGGGGTCAATTCCACGCGCCTGGTGGAACGGTCGAACAAACGAACACCCAAGGCCTCCTCCAGCGACTGGATGACCGCACTGAACGCGGGCTGAGTCAAATGGCAGCGTTGGGCCGCCCGCGTGAAATTACGCTCCTCAGCCAGCAATAGAAACGCCTTTAGCTGCCGCACGGATAAATTCATAGGGTTTATCTATCAATTTATCGTTAATTTATATTTCTCTTATAAATGTACCCATCGTAATCTCAAGTCAGAGATTTGAGGAGTGGCAATGGGAATGGAGACATTCAAGGTTGGTTGCGCGGCAGGATTCTCAGGAGACCGCATTGACGGCGTAGGGCCGGTGGTCAAAAGCCTGATCGAAACTGGTGGGCATGCACTCATTTTCGAGACGCTTGCCGAGCGCACACTGGCCCTCGCTCAACTGAGGCGCAATGAGAATCCGGAAGCGGGCTACGAACCATTGCTGGAAGAAATGCTGCGTCCCTGCCTGGCAGATTGTCTTCACCATGGGATCAGCATTATCAGCAACTTCGGCCAAGCCAACCCACCTGCGGCGGCCCGCCACATCGCGCGACTTGCCTCCGAGATGGGTTTAAGGGCGCCCCGTATTGCCGTCTTGGCGGGAGACAGGCTGGAAGGTCCGGAAATTATGGCTTTCCTCACCAAAGTGTTGCCAGGCGAGATCGACGCAAGTCGTATTGTGTGCATAAATGCCTATCAGGGTGGGGCGCAAATTGCCCAGGCACTGCAGGCTGGTGCGGAAATCGTGGTGGCCGGGCGCGTCGCAGACCCATCCCTGGTTGTTGGCCCGGCCATGGCCCATTTCGGGTGGGCCGACAACGATTGGCCGAATCTGGCCATTGCGACCATGGCAGGTCATCTGCTGGAATGCGGTACGCAAGTCACAGGCGGCTACTTTGCCGTCCCCGGCCTGAAGGATGTTCCGGGTATGCACGAGCTTGGCTTCCCTCTGGCTGACATCACCGCAGACGGCCAGATCACCATAAGCAAACCTGCCGGCACCGGCGGCCTGGTGAACGCCCGGACAGTCAAGGAACAGTTGCTCTATGAAGTCCATGACCCGGCTGCCTATCTGACACCAGACGTCACCGCTGATATCAGCCGAGTGACAGTTGACGATCTGGGTGACGACCGGGTACTGGTCCGCGGCATACACGGTCACCCCCGGCCCGACATGCTCAAAGTGAACGTCTTCATGCGCGGCGGCTGGCTGGCGGAAGCAGAGATTTCTTATGCCGGCATCCAGGCCGAGGCGCGCGCACGCCTGGCCGCCGACATCCTGCACAAGCGTCTTAGCCCGGAATTGCGCATGAGGGTCGACCTGATAGGCTCGCTAAGCATATTTGCCGATGATGCCGGGCGCATGTTGCAGGCACATGGGGTTTCGAGCAACCGGGACATACGCCTGCGGGTAGCCGCCGTGCATGATAGTCGCCAGACAGCGGAAAAGCTCCTGAAGGAAATGAATGCCCTATACACCTGCGGGCCCGCCGGCGGCGGCGGTGTTCGGACATTCCTCAAGCCCCGGCTGAACAGTGTGTCGGCCTTCATTCCCCGTGAACTGGCACCGGCTTCGTGGAGCTTCCTGGCATGAACACCGCAGAATCAAACAAAGCAAACTTGGTTACGGTGCCGCTATACCGGCTCGCACATGGCCGGACGGGCGATAAAGGCAACATCTCGAATATCAGTGTCGTCGCCTGGTCTGATGAGTTCTTTCCCATTATTGAGCGCCAGCTGACCGAGGAAGCTGTGGCCAGGTGGTTCGCCGATCGCCGGCCCCTCAGGGTGACGCGCTACGTTCTTCCGTCCATAGGCGCAATGAATTTCGTAATCGAGGGCATTCTTGATGGTGGTGTCAATGATGCACTCAACCTTGACAGCCACGGCAAGGCGCTGTCTTTCTTCCTGCTGGATTTTCCAATACAGGTCGAACCGGAGATCTCGGCAACACTGCCCGATATTCCGTAATTTTGAGAGGAGAACGCAATGACAATAAAGAAGACATCATCCACCCGACGCAAGCTCATGCTTGCCGCCTGCCTGAGCTCCCTGCCCTGGCTGACTCCAACGGTCGTACAGGCTCAGGATTTTCCTGCAAACCCCATTACCTTTGTGGTGCCCTTCAGCGCCGGCAGCGCCACAGATCAACTAGCACGCGCTCTCGCACAGGGGGTCACCGATGTCTCGGGCGTATCTGTCGTGGTTGACAACAAACCTGGCGCCAGCGCCATGATCGGCGCAACTGACGTCGCTCGGGCACAGCCCGACGGCTACCGGGTGCTAATCACAACCAACACCAGTCAGTCTGCCAACCCACATCTCTACAAAAAGCTGAACTATGACCCGGTGAAGGATTTCCAACCCATCACCCTGTTGGGTACCGGCGGGCAGATCATGGTCGTCCATCCTTCGTTTGAGGGAAAGAATGTTCAAGACTTCATCCGGATCGCGAAGGAAAACCCCGGCAAGCTCTCCTTCGGAAGCGGCAGCTCCAGCAGCCGGGTCGCAGGGGAACTGCTGCAGCAAATGGCCGGCATTGACCTGCTGCATGTTCCGTATAAGAGCAACCCAATGGCCATCACCGATCTGTTGGGTGGACAAATCACCATGATGATCAGCGATATGGCCACCGGCCTGCCGCAGGTGCAGAGCGGTTCTCTTCGTGCGTTGGGTGTAACCACGCCCGAGCGTTCACCGCTCGCGCCGGATGTCCCCACCATTGCGGAAGCTGGTGTGCCGGGCTATGAAATGGGCTACTGGTTTGCTGCCTACGTTCCGGCAGGAACACCGGAGCCGGTAGTGAAGAAGCTTCATGAGCTGCTGACTGAAGCAGTCAAGCGCCCGGCGCCGCAGCAGTTCTACAAGCAGACCGGAACCAACCCCGTCACCTCCACCCCGGAGGAACTGGCGAAGTTCCAGGAAGAAGAGACCAGGAAATGGGGTGAGATCATTCAGAAGGCAGGTATAGAAAAATCCTGATCATCGCGTCGGCTTGCCCGGCGGCGGCAATGAATCAAGGCTACTATTGGCCTGCTGCCTGCCGGGCAAGCGCCCTTTCCAGAAAATCGAGCCGGTCCTGCCCCCAGAATGGTTCGCCATCGTAAACATACCAGGGCGCACCAAACACCTGTAGGCGTCGTGCCATTTCAGTGTTTTCTTCATAGAGGGGCCTGCCTTCCTCGCGGGTTTGCCAAAGCTCTTCACCGTCCAGACCACATTGCTGCGCGATCTCGATCAGCGTCCGTTTGTCCGCAATGTCACGGTCCTCCACCCACAGGGCGCGGAATTGTGCCGCAGCCAGACGCAGGCCTGCATCATCACCGTTTTTGCCAATCACAGCACAGATCATGAGGGAGGCTGGATCGACATCAGGAACGGGAAAGAAACGCGGGTGAATGTTCAGGGGCACATCACGGAATTCCGACCAGCGCTTTAATTCCACAAGCCTGTATGCCTGGCGTTGCGGCGAACGCTTGTTGAGCGGAAGCCCACCGGAGATGGGGAATATTTCCGTGGCCAGCGCAAAGGGCCGGGGGCGTACCGTCATGCCATGCCGCGCCGCCATTTCCAGCAGACAATCATGCCCCAGATAAGACCAGGGCGAAGGGGGTGAGAAGAAATATTCGATGGTTTTCATAAGCTGCTCTTTCCTCCAGACCTCATGTTTTTGTTTATCGCATGATGGTACCCGTTTTAGTACCGCGTGAACCCCTACAATAGCGTTTTTGCCCGATCACCGGGCTCCATGCGGAGAAGCAATGCAAACCGCCCAGTTCGACCATGCTGCCGCGCTGATCGCCTGTGCCAAAGGGGATCAGGCCGCGTTTCATCGCCTGTACGACCACGAAGCACCGCATATGCTGGCCCTGTGCCGACAATTGCTGCCTGGCGACCCGGAAGGCCTGTTGCATGACACCCTTACGCTGATCTGGCGCAATGCCGACCAATATGACGCCTCCATGGGCCCTGCACGGCCATGGATCTACAGTGTCCTGCGGCACGTTGCCAATGGGCGGCGCATGCGCAGCAACACGGTGCCCACAATGCAGCCGCCAGCCCTGCCGAGCGCGTCGGCCGTGCGCGGAAAACTGGCGTCCCTGGCGAACTCCGGCGACACAACCGCCTTCCAAGCCATTGCACATGCCTATCTCCACGGCGCCGATTACACCCGGCTTTCCGTGTGGTTGAAGCGTGACGAAGCGCAGTTGCGCGAGGCAGTCCGCGCAGGTCTTCTCGAAGTTGCTCTATGACGAATTCACGGTCGACGGCCTCCAGCGCAGACGTACGATTGCTGGTCGGCGAGTATGTATGTGGCCTGCTCACTCCGGAAGAGCGCCCCCCTGTTCACGTTCTATTAAGCAAGGACGATCAGGCGCTGGAACAGGCATTGGTTTGGGAAAACGAGCTGCTCGCCCTGGTGGATGCTCTGCCGGCCGTGCCCCCGCCCCCCACCTTGCGCGAACGCCTGCAGCAGACACTGGGAATTGGGCCGGCCCCCACCATTCCAGCCTTTCAGCCTCCGCCACAGCCGCAGCTGCTGCGGCGCCCATCAGCTCCCGCTCCACAGCCATCACCGCCGGTTCCACCGAAATCTGCCCCGGCTCCGCAGTTGGCTTCCGCCACACCCAAGCGCACCGACGGCACAGCACCGAATCCCAATGAAGGGCTGGGCGATGCCTCGGTACCAAACCCTGCGCACACGAATCACTCGGTCCCGCCTGCTGAATCGGACGCACGAACGACGAATGCAGGGGAAGCAGCGCCCAAGGCTGCGTCCGCGTCCACACTGAGTGCCGCGGGTTTGAATTCCGATCATGCACCGGCCAAGTTCACCGCATCGTCGGAGCAAAACGCTTCCTCTGCCAGCACAGTTGCTACTGCAGACGTAAGACGGCTGGAGCGCAAGCTCTGGCTCTGGCGCATGGTCAGTGTGGCTGCATGCGCCGCCGCGCTTGTCGGTTTCATGCTGCCTGGTGAACCGCCTCCGCCCCCTGCACAGGTGGTCAAAGTCGCGCCAACACGAGCAGCGATTTTGCAGGCTCCGGGCACCAGCAGCACACCGGGCTGGACCGCCACCCTTGGCCCGGAAGGCGATCTCATGATGCGGCCCCTGGTGTACACGGAGGTTCCCGCCGGCTCTCAGACACTGCTCTGGACCAGGAGCGCACACATACCGCAAGCCCGTCTGCTGGGGCGCATCGACCCGAATCAGCCCGTACAGGTGCCTGCCTCGCAACTCGGGGTCTTGGCGGACGATCAGCTTTTGGAAATAACGCTTGAAAAAGATGAAGATGCGGCCAGTGGGCAGCCGAACGGGCCCGTCCTCTTCATTGGCCAGATGACGGTATTTGGTTCCGAAGCAGCCGCAGCACCGGGGCAGCAAAACGGCCCTACAGGTTCATCGGCGTCAGGCGGCCAGGTTCAGTAGAGGTCGCCGGCAACCGGGCTGCGGCCGCGCTCAGTCGCAGACATTGCAGCCCTGTGTCAGGCAAGACATCTGCTAGAGGCCGTATTCGGAAGACCCGTCCGTGAGGCCTTATTTCCTATGCAAAAAATTCGGCCCCATCAATGGTGGAGGGGCCGAATTTTTGAGAACGGGTTTCGGGCTCAGGGAGCCAGCTGGAATTCCCCAGACGCCCCCTGAGCTGCCTCAGATTCCTTCAGAGCCGCCGCAAGCGCGTCGCGAATCTCGGTGAGATCAGACCTGAGTGCCTGCAACTCATTTGCCGTCAGCCTCACTGCGGCATCCGGATCGAACGGGGTTCGTTCACCGTCGCCCAAGCGGTTGCGAGCCCCGCTGATGGTGAAGCCCTCTTCATAGAGCAAATGACGGATGCGGCGGATCAGCAGAACTTCATGATGCTGATAATAACGCCGGTTGCCGCGCCTTTTGAGCGGCTTGAGCTGGGTGAACTCCTGCTCCCAATAACGCAGGACGTGCGGCTTCACGCAGCATAGTTCGCTCACCTCACCAATGGTGAAGTACCTTTTGGCGGGAATGGGAGGCAAGTTGGCAGAAGTTTCGCTCGTGCTCATGTACGGATCTGGGACCACTTATCGTTAAGGACCGAATCAGGACTCGACGACCGGAGGGCCTTCCTGTTCGACTGCGCTCTTCAGTTTCTGGCTGGCATGGAACGTTACCACGCGCCGCGCCGCGATGGGAATGACCTCGCCCGTCTTGGGGTTGCGACCCGGGCGCGGAGGTTTGTCCCGCACCTGAAAATTGCCGAAACCCGACAACTTCACTTCCGTTCCACGCGCCAGAGCCTCGCGGATCTCTTCGAAGAAGGTATCCACAATATCCTTAGCTTCGCGCTTGTTCAAGCCCACGCGTTCGAACAACAATTCAGCGAGTTCGGCCTTGGTGAGTGTACGCTCTACTGTCATGGGTAAACTTTCCATCTGCCAGACTCAAGCACGCTGACGCGCACCGTGTTCGACTTCCAGGGCATGCAGCAGAACCGCCATGCATTCATCGACTGTTGCGTCGTCCAGCGTGGTCTCGGGGTTTTGCAACCAGAAGCGGAATGCGAGACTCTTTTCCTCTGTGGCGCTAGACTTGTCGCGCCAGAGGTCGAACAGCCGAATGTCCCGCACCACACTTAGGTTAGCATTAGACGCCACCGTCTGCTTGAGCGTTTTCAGCAATTGCTGGTAGTTCACAGATGCGTCCACCCAAACCGCCAGATCGCGGATGACCACCGGCTGTCGAGAAAGCGACTTCAGTTCAGGCAAGCTTCCCTGGGAAATCGCTTCAACGTCTACCTCAAATACAACAGGTGCCTGCCCGATTTCGGCCTTCTGCACCCAGCGGGGGTGCAACTCACCCAACCAGCCTATGGTATGGCCATCCAGTTCGAGCCGTGCACTGCGCCCGGGGTGCAAGGCGGGATGCACATCAGGCTCGTACTGAAGCTGCGCCGCCCGCTTGCCAAGCAATGCTTCGAGGTCGGCCTTCACGTCGTAGAAATCAACCAGGCGCGTGGGCACCCCCCATTGCTCTTCCAAGGCCGGCCCCCAGGCCGCGGCAGCCAGCCTCAGGGGCTGCTCGACACCCGCCACGCTGAGAGGGCCATCCTGCACTGCTGCGTTGCGCTTGAAAACACGACCGAGCTCGAACACCCGTACGCGATTCTGGCGATGACGCATGTTGTGTGCGATATTCGCCACCAACCCGCCAATCAAGGTGGTACGCATCACGGCCAGCTGGCTGGCAATCGGATTCAGAAGGCGGATGGGGTTTTCCTCGCCTGCGTAGTCGCGCTCCCAACCTTCTTCCACAAACGAGAAATTGATCACTTCCTGATAGTCGAGCGCGGCCATCCGATGACGCAATTCATGCGGGCCACGCAAGGTTTCAGGCGTCACACGCATCTGGGCGTGTGCTCGCGGGGGCTGATCAGGAATGCGTTCGAAGCCATAGATGCGGGCCACTTCCTCGATGAGGTCTTCTTCAATGACCAGGTCGAAGCGGTAGCTCGGAGGCTCAACAATGAAGACGTCGTCTTCAGTATGGAAATTCAGACCCAGACGATTGAAAATGTCTTCAACCTCAGTCTTTTCAAGCGGCAGACCCAGTACACGGCGGCACCGCTCCAGCCGCATGCTCACGGGAGTACGCTCTGGCAGCGCAATGACCTGATCGTCCAGTGGGCCGACATTGCCGCCGCAAATGTCGACAATGAGCCGGGTCATGTACTCCAGGTCTTCCGTTACCTGCTGGAAGTCCACCCCGCGTTCGAAGCGGTGACTGGCCTCCGAACTGAACTTGTAGCGGCGCGCCCGACCCATGATGGCTTCCGGCCACCAGAATGCACCCTCCAGGAAAATATCCGTGGTGTCCAGAGTGACGGCGGTCGCTTCCCCACCCATGATGCCGGCCATGCTTTCCACGACATCGCCCGCAGCAATCACGCCGACGTCCGGCTGCAGTTCGACCACCTGCCCGTTGAGTAGTTCCAGAGTCTCGCCTTCCCGCGCCCAGCGCACGGTCAGCCCATTCTGGATGCGCTGGATATCAAAAACATGGGTGGGACGGCCCAACTCCAGCATCACATAGTTGGAAATATCGACCAAAGCGGAAATGGAGCGCTGCCCGGCGCGCTCGAGCTTTTTTTTCATCCAGTCGGGAGTCGGAGCCTTGGCATTGACCCCGCGTATGATGCGCCCGGCAAACCGGCCGCACAGATCCGGAGCTTCCACCTTGACCGGCAGGCGGTCCTGTATGGTGGGAGCAACTGGTTCAAATTCAGGCACGACGAGGGGGGCGCCGGTCAGGGCAGCCACTTCGCGCGCCACACCGCGAATGGACAGACAATCGGCACGATTGGGTGTCAGCTTCAGTGTGAAGACAGTGTCATCCAGATCCAGATAAGCGCGAATGTCCTCGCCCACAGGGGCGTCGGCAGGCAGCTCCAGCAGCCCGGCGTGGTCCTGAGACAGGCCCAGCTCACGTGCCGAGCACAACATGCCGCGGGACTCGACACCACGCATTTTGACCGGCCCAATTTTCATGCCACCGGGCAACTCGGCGCCCACACGTGCCAGCGGAACTTTCAGGCCGGTGGCCGCATTCGGTGCACCGCAGACGATTTGCAGATTGGTACCGCTGCCGTCGTCCACCTGGCAAACGCGCAGGCGATCTGCATTGGGATGAGGCTGCACGTCAACAATATGCGCCACCACCACGCCGCTGAAGGCAGGCGCGACGCTTTCGGTTTCTTCAACTTCCAGCCCAGCCATGGTCAGGCGATGGGCGAGCTCCTCGGTACCGATACCGGGATTGACATAGCTGCGAAGCCAGGATTCTGGAAATAACATGATGCTCTCGGATTATTCAGGCGATCGAAGAAGGTGTGCGTGATGCGCAGAACATCAGCGCATCAGCGATTGAACTGACGCAGGAAGCGCAGGTCACCTTCAAAAAATTGGCGCAGGTCGTTCACACCGTAACGCAGCATGGCCAGACGTTCCAGGCCCGAGCCGAAGGCAAACCCAATGTACCGCTCCGGGTCCAGGCCAAAGTTCCGCACCACCTGCGGATGCACCTGGCCGGAACCGGAAATCTCGAGCCAGCGACCCTGGTTGGGGCCGGACGTGAACATCATGTCGATTTCGGCGGAAGGTTCCGTGAATGGGAAAAAAGACGGGCGGAAACGGACGCACAGGTCGTCGGTTTCAAAGAAGGCCCGCAGGAAATCTGTGTAGACGCCCTTCAAATCGGCAAAGGAGATGTCCTCGGCGATCCAGAGGCCTTCGACCTGGTGAAACATGGGTGAGTGCGTGGCATCGCTGTCCACCCGGTAGGTACGGCCGGGAGCTATCACTTTGATGGGCGGTTTGTTCATGCGCGCATAACGCACCTGCATGGGGCTGGTGTGCGTACGCAGCAGCAAGGGCAGGCCTTGAGCGTCCTGCATGTCCACATAGAAAGTATCCTGCATGGAACGGGCAGGATGGTTCTCGGGGTTGTTCAGGGCGGTGAAGTTGGTCCAGTCGTTTTCGATTTCCGGGCCGTCTGCCACGTCGAAGCCAATGGAGCGGAAAATGGCCTCGACCCTTTGCCAGGCCTGGATGACCGGGTGTATACCCCCAAAGCCGCGACCGCGGCCCGGCAGGGTGACGTCGATGGTCTCAGCGGCCAGGCGGCGATCAAGCTCAGCCTGCTGAAGTTCGGCGCGCCGCGCGGTGAGCAGGGCTTCGACCTGCTGCTTGAGCTGATTGATGCGGGCGCCCTCTTCCCTTTTGCGTTCCGGGTCCAGAGCGCTGAGCCCCTTGAGCAAAGCGGTTAGCGCGCCCTGCTTGCCCAGAAACCGGGCTTTCGCGTTTTCAAGCGCTGCGGCGTCCTGGGCCTGCGCGAACTGTTCTTTCGCCTGAACGATCAGATCATCGACCTGGGTTGTCATTTTTTGCCTTTCCAAATGCAAACGGAGCCCCTTGGAGCCCCGTTCGCGGATCAAAATAGCTCGGCTGATCAGGAAGCCAGAGCCGCCTTGGCCTGCTGGACAACAGCGGCAAAGCCTGCCTTATCATTCACAGCCATGTCGGCCAGGACCTTGCGGTCAAGCTCGATCTGAGCCTTCTTGGTACCTGCGATGAAGGCGCTGTAGGTAACGCCTTGCTCGCGGCAAGCAGCATTGATACGAGTGATCCAGAGTGCGCGGAAGGTGCGCTTCTTGTTGCGACGGTCACGGTAGGCATACTGACCTGCCTTCATGACCGCCTGTTTGGCAACCCGGAAGACGTTACCGCGGCGACCGCGGTAACCCTTGGCTGCCTTGATGACCTTCTTGTGACGTGCGTGGGCGGTAACGCCGCGTTTTACGCGTGGCATGTGTGATCTCCGTAAATCAAGCGAAAGGCATCATTGCCTTGACAGATGCGACGTCGGCGGCGTGAACTGCGGTGGTACCGCGCAGCTGACGCTTGTTCTTGGTCGTCTTCTTGGTAAGGATGTGGCGCTTGAACGCCTGACCCCGCTTGATGGACCCGCTTCCGCGAACCTTAAAGCGCTTGGAGGCGCTTTTCTTGGTTTTCATCTTGGGCATAACAGAACTCTATTCGCTGCAAACGCAGGTGGCATTCAAACCATACTGAATGCTCTTCCACAACCTGGCGTCTGCTTGTTGGTTTCCTTCGCTTCGGGTTCATTGAAAGGGGTAAGCCTTCAAAAAGAAGCGAAGCTCTTGATTATATGACCATTTCGCAGGCGCTGTCTAATAAAATACGGCTTGCGTCTGCCTAGCCGGCCCAGCCGGGCCGGAACTGCAACGCTTCGGCCATATCTTCCAGGGTAACGTCGTCAACTCCCCGCATGTCGGCCAGCGTACGGGCAACTCGCAGGAGACGGTGCACTACCCTTGCGGACCACGACCAACGTTCACTAGCTTCTGCCAGCACACGCGATGAGGCATCGTCGAGCGCAACGACTCTGCGCAGCGCTGCTGCATCGAGGTGTGCATTCACACAACCCTGCCGTGCAATCTGCCGTTCCCTGCATGCCAGCACCCTCGCCCTGACCACGCCGGACGATTCACCGGGCTGCGCGTTCAGCCAGCCCCCCTTTGGCGAGGACAAGGCCACGTGCAGATCAATGCGGTCCATCAGTGGCCCGGACAGGCGCCGCCTGTAAGCCTCCACCTTGGCCGGAGTGCAGGAGCATGCCCTCCGTGGATGTCCGGCCCAACCGCATGGGCAGGGATTCATGGCAGCAACGAGCTGGAAGCGCGCGGGATAACTACAACTGAGCCGGGCCCTGGCAATGCTGACCATGCCGGCCTCCAGCGGTTCTCTCAGGGATTCAAGCACCGGACGCTGAAACTCGGGCATTTCATCCAGAAACAATACACCATGATGAGCGAGACTGACCTCGCCAGGCCTGGGCCATGCTCCCCCGCCTATGATGGCGGCAGAAGAAGCAGTGTGATGAGGTGCACGAAAAGGCGGTACTGATGAAGGAGGAGTGTCCTGCCCTGCCAGGCCATGCAGCGCAGCCACTTCCAGACTTTCCATGACACCGAGCGGCGGCAGCAGCCCCGGCAGCCTTTGCGCCAACATGCTCTTGCCCACCCCTGGGGCGCCGCACATCAGCAGGCTATGCCCTCCACTGGCAGCTATCTCCAGGGCGCGCCGCCCTGCTTCCTGACCGTGAACATCAGACAGGCAGGCCGTATGCTCGAGCGCCGGATGCGAAACCGGCGCTGCCACCTGCAAGGTATCAAGCCCCCTGAGGTGCTTCACCACCTCTTCCAGCGTACGGGCTGAATACACCACAACGCCGGGGACCTGGGCGGCAACACCCGCGCTGGCTTCCGGCATGACCAAGTTGATGCCCGGGGACTCGCGAGCCAAAGCCATGGCAATGGCCAGCCCACCTTTTATGCTGCGCAGTTCCCCAGTAAGTGAAAGCTCGCCGACGAAGACGGTGTCACGAATTTCAAGTGCCATTGACCGGGCAGCGCCACCTTGGCGAGAGGATTGCCCCGACTTTCCATGAGACTTTTCACCTGTAGGCAGGACCAGCTGACCGGAAGCCAGCAAAATGCCCAGCGCAATGGCCAGATCGAAACGGCCCGAATCCTTGGGAAGATCTGCAGGAGCCAGATTGACGGTAATTCTGCCCGCGGGGAACTCGTAGCCAGCGCAGGCCAGAGCAGAGCGAACCCGCTCGCGGCTTTCACGAACACCAGCGTCGGGCAACCCCACGATAAGGAAATTGGGCAAGCCCGGACCGACATGAACTTCCACTTTCACGGCCTGCGCCTGAAAACCATACAAGGCGCGGCTGGCCACTACGGCCAAAGACATGGCGAAGCACCCGACGAAATCTCAACGGCTCGAGTATGCCCGGCAGATGTCTGAATATCCTCTGGAGAGGATGAGATGGTCCAGTTCGGACTTTACCCCTTCAGAATAATGGATCAGTTCAAGTCGCGTGGCGCCCCCGGGTCGCCTGCAGCAGGCTCAACCGGCGGAACTTGTTCACCCGTAACCGTCGTAGCGTGAGCTGCAGGGCTGTGGCGACCTTCGAGCTGATCGAGCCGTGATTCCAGCGCCGTGATGCGCTGCAAGGCTCGTTCCAGCAGCTGGGCCTGGATATCGAACTCTTCACGCGTGACCAGGTCCATTCGTGAGAACGCCTGTGCCATGAACGCCTTGATGTTGCGCTCGATATCTGCGGCCGGGCTGCGGGCAATCAATTCGGAAATATTCCTTTGAAAGTCCTCAACCCATTCATTGCGATTAATCATAGCTTCTCCCTGTGCTCTAACTTATTAGTGTATAGAAAAACGGGCGCATCCGAACTGCGCCCGATTTCTTCCATGTGCATAAGCCATGCCAGAGACTGGGATGCGCAAACCTGACGGCCCTGATCTTCCCCGAGCCATTCAGTCTGTGCAGATCAACCGCCGGAAGAGGACCCCGTTGACCCAGAGCCGGAGGTACCTCCCATCGATCCAGAGTCGGTACTGCCACCCATGGCCCCGGAGCCTGAACTACCGCCCATGGAACCTGTAGCCCCCGGGTCGCTAGGCGAAGGCGTGGGAGACCCTGTGGAAGGCGTGGCCGGCACTCCTGGCGAGGTGCCCGGCGGCGATTGCATTGGGGCGTTGGCCGGCGGTGGCGTCACTTGCTCAGCAGGTGCATTCGCAGACTGGTCCGATTCGTCAGAGCATGCAGCCAAGAGGCCGACAGAAAGGGCGGCGGCGGCAAATGCAAAAGGGGTGCGTCGTACTTTCATCGTTTTCTCCTACTCGATTCGCTACAGGCAGAACGCCTGTTGCGAGGTTCGGGCTGAGTTCGCTGTTACAAACAACCCATGAATTGATTCTATCGACGCACGGAAGAGCTGCCGGAACGCTGTGTAAGCCAACATTTCCGCCAATGAAGGTCGTTTAAATTCGCCATGCGCGAATTTGCGCGTGACCATGCTCTGGTAAACCCTGATTTTTCCCACGGGCACGATCACTTCCCGAAACAATAATCGGCGGTGGCAACCATTCTGTTACTTCCTTGGATACAGAAGCCGACTACTTGGGGCCACAAATCAGCGCCGTCAATTCACCTTGGTGCAAGGCCGGCGTATGCGCACCAAAACATGCACCACAATAGTGCAACCCAAGCTTTAAGCCGCGGGCACACACGCTTTTACAGTTCCCAAAAACTGGCACACATGTTGCGAATTCACTGGTGAAGCTATTCGCTCATCTTAAGGAGAAGCACATGAAGCTCGTTGTGGCCATCATCAAGCCATTCAAGCTGGACGAAGTCCGGGAAGCCCTTTCCGACATAGGCATACAGGGGATGACCGTAATGGAGGTCAAGGGGTTTGGCCGCCAGAAAGGCCATACCGAACTCTATCGTGGTGCCGAATACACCGTCGACTTTCTGCCCAAGCTGCGCCTCGAACTGGCTCTTTCCGACGAGCTCGTGGAACAGGCTGTTGAAGCACTGTGCAGTGCAGCCCATACGGGCAAGATCGGCGACGGCAAGATTTTCGTGCTGCCGCTGGAACAAGCTGTGCGGATTCGCACAGGTGAACAAGACGCCGCCGCCCTCTGATATTCCCCCTCTTGGAGATACATAATGGATAAGGCCGATTTGGCATGGGTCAGCGTTTCGACGCTCCTGGTATTGTTGATGGTGGTTCCGGGCCTAGCCCTCTTCTACGGCGGCCTGGTGCGGGCCAAGAACGTGCTCTCGGTGCTCTTGCAAGTGCTCGCCACATTCACGCTCGCAGTGGTGTTGTGGTTCATCTACGGCTACTCGCTGGCCTTTACTGCAGGCAATGCTTTCTTCGGCGGGCTGGACCGAGTGCTCTTCTCCGGCATTGCTGATCTGGCTGCCGACAATTTCGAAATGTCAGGCAGCATCCCCGAGCTGAGTTTTGCTGCCTTCCAGGCCACCTTCGCCGGCATTACATGCGCACTGGTGGTTGGTGGCTTTGCGGAGCGCGCACGCTTCTCGGCTGTGCTCGTATTCACCGCCATCTGGATGACGCTCGCTTACGTCCCCATCGCACACATGGTCTGGGCCGAAGGCGGCTGGCTGTTTGAACGCGGCGCACTGGACTTCGCCGGTGGTACCGTGGTGCACATCAATGCCGGGGTCGCCGCACTGGTCGGTGCCTGGGTGATTGGCAAGCGCCTGGGTCACGGCAAAGAAGCCATGCAACCCCACAACCTGCCCATGGCCATGATTGGTGCTTCGCTGCTGTGGGTGGGCTGGTTCGGCTTCAACGCTGGCTCCGCATTGGGCGCATCCGGCACGATGGCACTGGCTTTCTTCAACACCTTGCTCGCAACTTCGGGCGGTGTACTGGCATGGCTGGTGGTTGAGCGCATGATCAAGGGGCACGCTTCCCTTCTGGGTGCTATCTCCGGCGCAGTGGCGGGTCTGGTGGGTGTCACCCCGGCAGCAGGCCTGGTTGGCCCTGGTGGTGCCCTTATCATCGGCCTGCTTTCCGGCGCAGTCTGCGTCTGGGGTGTGAGCGGGCTCAAGCGTATGCTGAACGCAGATGACAGCCTCGACGTTTTCGGCATACACGGCGTGGCCGGTATTGTCGGTGCCATGCTGACCGGCGTTTTCAACTTCCAGGCTCTTGGTGGCCCCGGTGCCGCCGGGCTGGAAGGTCTGGGTTGGCAACTCTGGATTCAGCTCGAAGGCATTCTGATCACGATTGCGTGGTCCGGGCTGGTGGCATGGGTCGCCTACTTCGTTGCCGACAAGGTGTGCGGTCTGCGAGTCGCCCCCGATGTGGAACGCTCAGGGCTGGATGTCCCCTGCCACGGCGAAAACGCATACCACTACTGAACTTGAAAAAGGCCGGGAAACCGGCCTTTTCAATTTCTAACGAGCCAGTTCTTCCAGATCGATCCGGGCGGCCCTATTCAGGGCCGCCGCCACTTTGACCCGCAGGGCATTGGAATGCGCATGAAGAATTTCTTTCTTCACGTCGAGCAGCTGCTGCGGATGCATAGAGAACTCCTTGAGACCCAAGCCCAGCAACATGCGCGTGACATTGGAATCTCCCGCCATTTCCCCACAGACTGCCACCGGTTTTCCCGCACGTTCGGCCGCATTGATGGTGTAGGCGATGAGGCGCAGCACGGCGGGGTGCATGGGGTCATACAGAGATGAAACCTCTGAGTCGCCACGGTCGATTGCCAGCGTGTACTGGATGAGGTCGTTGGTGCCGATGGAAAAGAAATCCAGTGCCTCGACGAAGGGCTCGATGGCAATGGCCATCGCGGGAATTTCCACCATCGCCCCCACCGAGAAATTGCGTGAATATGCTACCCCCCGTGCCTCAAGTTCACGACAGGCTGCCTCGATCGCCTGATGAACCGCACGTACTTCATGCATGTGCGCAATCATGGGAATGAGAATGCGCACGTGACCATGCACTGTGGCTCGGAGCAGCGCACGCAGCTGGGTGGCAAAAAGCTGTGGCTTGGCCAGGCAATATCGTATGGCGCGCAAACCCAGAGCGGGGTTGGTTGCAACCGTCACTTCACCGTCCAGGGTTTTGTCTGAACCGATATCCAGGGTACGAATGGTCACCGGGCGCCCTGCCATGGTCTTGACGACCGAAGCATAGGCTTCGTACTGTTCATCCTCCGAAGGAAGATCCTGGCGGCCCATAAACAGGAACTCACTGCGGAACAGGCCAATACCTTCAGCACCGGCATCCAGGGCCTGCTGGGCTTCTTCAGGCAGTTCGATGTTCGCTTCCAGCTTGATCTGCACTCCGTCGAGCGTTACCGCCGGAGCATCCCGTAAGGATTCGAGCTCCTTCCGTTCACGCAGGTAGTTCTCCTGCCGCGCTCTGTATTCCTGAAGCACCTTCTCGGATGGGTTGACCAGCACCACGCCAGTGGAACCATCCGCCACCAGCACGTCGCCATCCCTGACAAGTGCGCGTATGTGCCCAAGCCCCACCACTGCGGGCACGTTCATGCTGCGCGCCACAATGGCCGTGTGAGAAGTCGGCCCACCGAGGTCTGTCAGAAAGGCGGCAAAGCGCGCCCCCCGGAGACGCAGCATGTCGGCGGGAGAAATATCCCGGGCAACCACGATGAGGGGGTCTGCGGTGCCATTGACCACGTCCATGTTGGTGATGAGGGCCGTGGACCCAGACAGGACGCGCAGCACACGTTCTATGACCTGTCTAATATCGCTGCTGCGTTCGCGCAGGTACTCGTCCTCCATGGCAGCGAACTGCTCGACCAGAATCTGCCCCTGGGTGGTCAATGCCCATTCGGCGTTGTAGTGACGCTCGCGGATGAATTCGCAGGCGTTCTGCACAAGCATGGGGTCTTCCAGCAGCAGGCAGTGTACTTCGAGCAATGGCCCGATCTCGCGCGGTGCGTCTGGCGGTAGCGTGTCTACAAGAATGCGCAGATCTTGTTTGGTTCGCTCCACGGCGGCAACCAGACGCTCGCATTCTGCGTCCACATCCTCATCCAGAATGCGGTAGTGGTCCACTTCGAGGGCCGCGGCACTCATGATCGCCGCCTTGCCTATCGCGAAACCCTTCACAATACCCAGGCCCTGCATGCACAGCATGGAGCCCCCTGCCATGGTGCAAGGCTGACCTTGATTCTCTGCAGACTTCGCCTCGACTTCTACGGGCTTCACCTTGTCTCGATCGGAAGGCGTCATTCTGGTTCGCCGAATTTGTTCTCGAAGAGTTGCCGGACGGCCTCAAGCGCCTCCTGTTCGTCCTCCCCCTCAGTATCCACCGTCACTGTGGTGCCGAGGCCGGCGGCCAGCATCATCACTCCCATGATGCTCTTAGCATTAACGCGTTGGCCCGCCCGCGCAATATAAATCTCGGACTTGAAGCGGCCCGCGACTTGTGTGAGTTTCGCCGCTGCACGCGCATGCAGCCCTAACTTATTGCTGATGACAATGTCAATGGAAGGCATATTTTTTGATTGTAGTAAGGGATGACGGAGTGTGGAGCGACGTGGCTCAGACGAGTGCAGCGGCATCGACAATGCCTCTGACTGCCGCCTGTCGAATGATATCGCTCAATTTTTCCGGATCACTTTCATTGATGGTTAGCGCCTTGAGGACCATGCACAGGTTGGTTCCCGTAACCAGGTTTCCCCTCACCCCCTGCTCTGCAGCACTGGCCAGAGCCCTGCGGGCAATATTGAAAGGCGTTGCCCCGAAGATATCCGAAAGAATCAGTACTTCGCCATCGCTATGTTCCACGACCGTGCGCATCAGGCGCGACACGACCGCATCAGGATTCTCGTCGGCCACCACATCGAATACGGCCAGGCCGGGATCGCGGCCCAGCACATGGGCCGCACACTCTGCGAAGGCGCGCCCCAGTGGTTCATGCATGACCAGTACGATGCGGGCCATTTACTTTCTCGCCGCCGTCTCCAGCGCCTTGGCAAAGAACTCACCCACGTCAAACCCGGTCTGCTCAGTGATTTCCACAAAGCAGGTCGGGCTGGTCACGTTCACTTCAGTGAGATAGTCACCAATGACGTCCAGGCCTACAAGCAGAAGGCCCCGGCCTGCCAGGCGAGCGCAGGCCTGTTCGGCGATTTCGAGATCACGTTGTGTGAGCGGTTGTGCAACGCCACGGCCACCGGCAGCAAGATTGCCGCGAGTTTCACCCGCCTGGGGAATGCGGGCCAGGGAATATGGAACAGGTTCGCCGCCGACAAGCAGTATGCGTTTGTCGCCGTTCACGATTTCCGGAATGTAGCGTTGCGCCATGATGGTCCGTGTGCCGTCACGCGTAAGCATTTCCAGGATGCTTCCCAAGTTGTGCTCTTCGGGACGCAAACGGAATACCCCTGAACCTCCCATTCCATCGAGAGGCTTCACAACTACATCGCCATGTTGCGCGTGGAAGGCGCGCAAGCGCTTCATGTCACGCGTGACCAGCGTGGGGGCCGTAAACTCGGGAAACTCGGTGATGGCGAGCTTCTCGGGGTGATTTCTGATGGCTGCGCCGGAATTGAAGACCTTTGCGCCCTGAGCTTCAGCGTACTCCAGCAGGTGTGTGGCGTACACATACTCCATGTCGAAGGGGGGATCCTTGCGCATGACCACCGCATCGAAATCGGCCAATGCCGTTTCCGATGCGTCGGCAGCCTTTCGCCACCAGTCATGTCCGTGGAGATCAGCGCCGGAAACGAGTTCTATGCCTTGCGTAACGGCCTTGACCCTGCCCTCTTCAATATAGAGGTCTGGCTGGTAGGCCACGCTTAAACGATGCCCGCGCGCAGATAGCGCCCGCATCATGGCAACCGATGAATCTTTGTATGCCTTCAGGGAAGGCAAGGGATCGATGATGAACAATACGTGCATGGCGCAGCTGTGAAACTGCCCGCCACATCAAGCTGCGGCGGGCATGATTGTCGATCTGACCTGACCCGGGAGGCACCGCCAGGCGCACCCCAAGTGTGGTGACCTCTCCAGCATCGATAACGGCCTGCAGGGCCACGCTGACAGGCTGGTCAGTGCTCAGGAACCGAAGCCTGCAGCTTCGCGGATCAGGATGCAGCCTTCTTTCGGGGCGCCAGTACCATGACCATCTGCCTGCCTTCGAGCTTGGGCATAGCTTCTACCTGAGCAAGTTCGCCGAGGTCGTCGCGGACACGCTCAAGCACTCGCATGCCGAGTTCCTGGTGAGCCATTTCCCGCCCACGGAATCGCAGGGTGACCTTCGCCTTGTCGCCATCTTCAAGAAAGCGCTTGAGGTTGCGCAACTTGACCTGGTAGTCGCCTTCATCCGTACCGGGACGGAACTTCACTTCCTTCACCTGGATGGTTTTCTGCTTCGCGCGCGCTTCTGCCTGACGCTTCTGCTCCTGGTACTTGAACTTGCCATAGTCCATGAGCTTACAGACAGGCGGTGTCGCATTGGGCGCGATTTCAACGAGATCAACCTCGTTTTCTTCTGCAAGGTTGAGCGCTTCGGACGTTCTGACTACTCCGAGCTGTTCACCATCCATTCCTATGAGTCGCACCTCGGGAACTCGAATTTCACCATTGATGCGATGAGCTTTATCGGTTGCGATATCTAAGACTCCTAAAATTAACAATCGACCGGACCACGGCCATGCCTAAAGCGCCTTCAGGCCCGGGTGGAAATATCGTTCTGCAGACGTTCGGCAAACTGTTCGATCGGCATTACGCCGAGATCCACACCGCCACGGGCGCGTACAGCTACGGCGCCGTTTTCGCGTTCTTTTTCGCCAACGACCAGAATGTACGGAACTTTCTGCATGCTGTGCTCACGGATTTTACGGGTGATTTTTTCACCGCGCAAATCTGCATTCACCCTAAACCCTTGTTTTTTCAGGCTTCGGGCGACGTTTTCAGCATAATCGGCTGAAGGTTCTGAAATACAGCATACCACCGCATGCACCGGTGCCAGCCAGGCAGGCAAAGCTCCGGCATGGTTTTCGATCAGCATGCCGATGAAACGCTCGAAGGAACCGAGAATCGCCCGATGCAGCATGACGGGCGTACGACGCTGGTCATTCGCATCGACATATTCTGCGCCAAGGCGTGCCGGCATGGAGAAGTCCACCTGAATCGTACCGCACTGCCAGTGACGGCCGATGGCATCCTTCAGCGTGTATTCAATCTTCGGGCCGTAGAAAGCACCTTCACCCGGCGACACTTCGTATTCACACCCCGTGCGGTGCAAGCTGTCCATGAGCGCCTGCTCGGCTTTATCCCAGACCTCATCGGAACCAATGCGCTTTTCAGGACGCGTGGCAACTTTGTAAAGAATCTCGGTGAAGCCGAAGTCTGCATACACTTTCTGCAGCAGAGCCGTAAAAGCGGCGCATTCATCCTGCAACTGATCTTCGGTACAGAAGATGTGGCCGTCATCCTGGGTAAACCCACGCACCCGCATCATGCCGTGCAGCGAGCCAGACGGTTCGTTGCGGTGGCACTGACCAAATTCACCATAGCGAATCGGCAGCTCACGATAGGAATGCAGGCCGGCGTTGAAGATCTGCACATGGCCCGGGCAGTTCATGGGCTTGAGGCCGTACAGACGGTTCTCGGATTCAGTCGTGAAAATGTTTTCAGCGTAGTTATCCCAATGCCCGGTTTTCTTCCACAGGGAAAGATCCAGTATCTGAGGGGCCTTGATCTCCTGGTAACCGTTGTCGCGGTAAACCTGGCGCATGTATTGCTCAACCTGCTGCCAGATGGTCCAGCCTTTCGGGTGCCAGAAGATGAGGCCGGGAGCCTCTTCCTGCATGTGAAACAGGCCAAGGTCGCGGCCAAGCTTGCGATGGTCGCGTTTCTCTGCCTCTTCCAGCATCTTAAGATAAGCTGCCTGCTCTTCTTTGCTCGCCCACGCAGTGCCATAAATGCGCTGCAACATCTCATTGTTGCTGTCGCCACGCCAATAGGCGCCGGCTACGCTCATCAGTTTGAAAACTTTCAGATGGCCTGTGGATGGCACGTGCGGCCCGCGGCACAAGTCGATGAAGTTACCCTCGCGGTAAAGCGAGATGCCCTCCTCTGCGGGAATGGACTCAATGATCTCGGCCTTGTAATGCTCGCCAATGCTACGGAAAAATTCCACAGCTTCGATGCGGTTCCACTCCTCGCGCACGACCCGCTCGTTCTTTCGAGCCAGCTCAACCATCTTCTTCTCGATGAGCTCAAGGTCTTCCGGCGTGAACGGGCGCTTGTAGGAAAAATCGTAGTAAAAGCCGTTGTCGATGACAGGACCGATGGTGACTTGAGCTTCCGGGAACAGCTCCTTCACCGCGTAGGCAAGCAAGTGCGCGGTCGAATGCCTGAGGATATCAAGACCGTCGGCGTCTTTGGCGGTAACGATGGCCAACTCGGCATCAGTTTCGATCACGAAACTGGTGTCAACCAGACGCGCTTCCTGGCCTGGGAACGTCACGCGCCCTGCCAGAGCGGCCTTGGCGAGGCCGCTGCCAATCGACTGAGCAACTTCACTTACGGTAACCGGCCCCGGGAATTCCCGCCGGGAGCCGTCCGGCAATGTAATCTGAACCATAGGTGTCCTGAAAAGACAAAACGCGGCCTATGCCGCGCTTGTATGGGTAACTCTGATGACAGAAGACGAATGAAATGACGCGGCGACGTTCACTGCCTATGTGTCGTAGTTCGCGTTGTGGTCATCTTCGTTTCATCCATGAGCGTTTTTTCGTTGCATTAGTGTAACACCGCCAATTACCCCCCGCAGCCCTGCCTGCGCAAAAAACGAATTTAGGCTATGATTCTGCTCGCTGTGTTGCTAAAAAGCCCTGTCTGGCGGCGGCACAAAGAATTTTGCCCTTCGGCTCACAAATGGCTTGACAAGCAAAATTCACCCCCATATAATTATGTTCTTTCTACAGGCGGTTAGCTCAGTTGGTTAGAGCGCTACGTTGACATCGTAGAGGTCGCTGGTTCGAATCCAGTACTGCCTACCAGTTTCGTTTCATAGCTTACACGGCTGTGATATTAGCCCGCATAGAGCATAGCTCTGCGGGCTTTTTGCTTTTCATTCTCCGAATTGTCGTGGGTCTGCTT
>JAJUFI010000034.1 GCA_029263795.1 Alcaligenaceae bacterium | reverse complement strand
CTCCATCTCCACCGAGGCCCATGCAGTGCTCGCAGTCGCCATGAATCGCCTTGGCGGCAAGTCGAACACTGGGGAAGGCGGTGAAGACGAACTGCGCTACCGCGCCGAAATGCGCGAGGGCAAGAGCCCAATCAAAAAGGGCGACACCCTGGCGTCCTTCCTGGGAGGTGACCGCATTGAAGCCGATGTGCCGCTGACGCCGGGAGATTCCCTCCGTTCGCGAATCAAGCAGGTGGCCTCGGGCCGCTTTGGGGTCACGGCCGAATACCTCAGCAGTGCCGACCAGATCCAGATCAAGATGGCCCAGGGTGCCAAGCCTGGCGAAGGCGGGCAGCTGCCGGGCCACAAAGTATCGGAATACATCGCCAAACTGCGCCATTCCGTGCCCGGCGTGGGCCTGATTTCGCCTCCGCCGCACCACGACATTTACTCCATCGAGGACCTGGCCCAGCTCATCCATGATCTGAAGAACGTCAACCCGCGCGCTTCAATCTCGGTGAAGCTGGTTTCGGAAGTCGGCGTGGGTACGGTGGCCACGGGCGTGGCCAAGGCCAAGGCCGACCACGTGGTGATCGCCGGCCACGACGGCGGCACCGGTGCTTCCCCCGTATCGTCGATCAAACATGCTGGCACTCCTTGGGAGCTTGGACTGGCCGAGACCCAGCAGACCCTCGTGCTGAACAAACTGCGTTCGCGCATTCGTGTCCAGGCGGACGGCCAGATGAAGACGGGGCGCGACGTGGTGATCGGCGCCCTGCTGGGCGCGGACGAGTTCGGCTTTGCGACCGCCCCGCTGGTGGTGGAAGGCTGCATCATGATGCGCAAATGCCATCTGAATACCTGTCCGGTGGGCGTGGCCACACAGGACCCCGTTCTGCGTCGCAAGTTCCAGGGCAAACCGGAACACGTCGTCAACTACTTCTTCTTTGTCGCCGAAGAAGTGCGCGAAATCATGGCGCAACTAGGCGTGCGCCGCTTCGAGGAACTCATTGGCCGGGTCGACCTGCTGGATACACGCCGCGGCGTGGATCACTGGAAGGCCCAGGGCCTGGACTTCAGCCGGCTGCTGCATGCCGTGCCCTCCGATGAACCGCTCTACCAGGTTCAGGAACAGAACCACAACCTGGACAAGGCGCTGGACCACGAGCTCATTGCGCGCTGCAGGCCGGCGCTGGAAAAAGGGGAATCGGTTTCCTTCATAACCCCCGTCCGCAACCGCAATCGCAGCGTCGGGGCAATGCTTTCCGGCGAAGTCGCAAGGCGTTACGGGCACGACGGTCTGCCTGACGACACCATCCACATCCAGCTCAACGGCACTGCCGGTCAAAGCTTTGGTGCCTTCCTGGCGCGCGGCATCACGCTGGACCTCGTGGGCGAAGCCAACGATTACGTGGGCAAGGGCCTTTCCGGCGGCCGCATCATCGTACGATCGCCCAATGACTTCCGCGGCTTCGGCCCCGAGCACATCATTGCGGGCAACACTGTGCTCTATGGTGCGCTTGAAGGCGAGGCTTACTTCAATGGTGTGGCCGGCGAGCGCTTCGCGGTCCGCAACTCAGGCGCCATCGCCGTTGTTGAGGGCACGGGCGACCACGGTTGCGAGTACATGACGGGTGGCACCGTGGTGATTCTCGGCAGCACGGGCCGCAACTTTGCCGCCGGCATGTCCGGTGGTGTGGCCTACGTCTGGGACCCTGACGGTCGCTTCCGCCGGCGCTGCAACCTGGCGATGGTAGAACTGGAAGCCGTGGCCCCCCATGCCGAACAGCTGGAACGCAACGAGCGTCATTGCTGGCACAGCGCCGGCCCGGGCGCCGAGCGCGAAACAGACGAGAGCATTCTGCGTCGCCTGATCGAAAACCACTTCCGCTACACGGGCAGCTTCCGCGCCCGCGACATGCTGGATCACTGGGAACGCAGCCGCAGCCAGTTCGTCAAGGTAATGCCCGTCGAGTATCGCCGTGCACTGGGCGAGCTCTGGCACGCCGCCAACCCCGTACAAATTGCCGCCTGAGGAAACAAGATGGGCAAGATCACCGGATTTCTGGAATTTCAACGCATTGAACCCAATTACGAGGCGCCTCAGGTACGGGTGCGCCATTGGTCGGAGTTCGTTCCCCGGCTGGATGACAGCCAGGCAGCAGTGCAGGCGGCACGCTGCATGGACTGCGGCATTCCGTTCTGCCACAACGGCTGCCCGGTCAACAACATCATCCCCGACTGGAATGACCTGGTATACCGTCAGGAATGGCGCCGCGCGCTGGACGTGCTGCATTCCACCAACAACTTCCCCGAGTTCACGGGCCGCATTTGCCCGGCTCCCTGTGAAGCGGCCTGCACCCTGAACATCAACAATGATCCGGTCGGCATCAAGTCGATCGAGCACGCCATCATCGACCACGGTTGGGAACAAGGCTGGGTCGTTCCGCAGCCAGCCTCACGCCTCACCGGCAAACGGGTGGCCGTGGTCGGCTCCGGCCCGGCCGGCCTGGCCTGTGCGCAGCAGCTGGCCCGCGCCGGACACGAAGTCACGGTCTTCGAGAAGAGCAACCGCGTGGGTGGTTTGCTGCGTTACGGCATTCCGGACTTCAAGCTGGACAAGAACCTGATCAACCGGCGCCTGGCGCAGATGGAAGCCGAAGGCGTGGAGTTTCAGCCGTCCACCTACGTGGGGCGCCCCGAAGACGCCCCCGAAGGGGTGACCGTGCGCACCCCTGAATCCCTGAAAGAGGAATTCGACGCCATTGTGCTCACGGGCGGCGCCGAGACACCGCGCGACCTCCCCGTGCCGGGGCGCGAATTGCGTGGCGTGCACTTCGCCATGGAGTTCCTGCGTCAGCAGAACATGGTCAACGCCGGCGACCGTGTGCCACGCCAGATCCATGCGAAGGACAAGCACGTGATCGTGATTGGCGGCGGCGATACGGGTTCCGATTGCGTAGGGACAAGCAACCGCCATGGCGCTGCGTCCGTCACCCAGTTCGAGCTCATGCCGCGCCTGCCCGATGTCGAGGACAAGCCCCTGACCTGGCCTTACTGGCCCGCGCGTCTGCGCACTTCCTCTTCTCACGAAGAGGGCTGCGAGCGCGACTGGGCAGTATCGACCAAGGCGCTGGAAGGCAAGAACGGCAAGGTGGAGAAGCTGATTGCCTGCCGCGTGGAATGGTTCCGCGACAAAGTGACCGGCCAGATGAAGATGCGTGAGGTCGAAGGATCGCAGTTCGAACTGAAGGCCGATCTGGTGCTGCTCGCCATGGGTTTTGTGTCTCCCGTACGCAGTGTGCTGGACGCATTTGGCGTGGACGTCGATGCCCGTGGCAATGCCCGTGCTGACACCGAAAGCTACCGCAGCAACGTCGACAAGGTGTTTGCAGCAGGCGACATGCGCCGTGGGCAATCGCTGGTGGTCTGGGCAATACGGGAAGGCCGCCAGTGCGCCCGCGCCGTGGACGAGTATCTGATGGGACACAGCTCTTTGCCCCGCTAGACGGCTGTCCGTCACATCACACATCATTTGCCCGGGTCTTTTCAGGCCCGGGCATTGCTCACGATACAATGTCTTCGAGTTCATCGAAGACTTGCCATGACCACTGTCCCGTCATCCGACATCATCCTGCAGTTCTCCGACGTCGCGCTCGGCTATGGCGATTTCACTGTGCTGAGCGGAATCAGCATTGAAGCTCGCAAGGGCCAGGTCGTCGCCCTCATGGGAGGCTCGGGCTCGGGCAAGACAACGCTGCTGCGGGCCGCCACGGCGCAAATCATCGCGCAGCGTGGCAGGGTCAGCGCATTCGGGAAAGACATTTCACAGGTGTCAGGCGAAGCCTTGCGCCAGTTGCGCCAGCGCATGGGAGTTCTGTTCCAGCAAGGTGCCTTGTTCACCGACCTCAACGTCTTCGAAAACGTCGCCTTCCCCCTGCGCGAACACACGCGCATTTCGGAAGCCCAGATTCAGGAACGCGTTCTGGAAAAACTTGATGCCGTGGGCCTCAAAGCTGCCGCGCATCTTCGCATCTCGGAAATTTCCGGTGGCATGGCCCGGCGTGTAGCGCTGGCACGGGCCATAGTCCTGGAACCGGAACTCATTCTGTACGACGAACCGTTTGCCGGGCTGGACCCAATCTCCCTGGGCATCACCGCCCGGCTCATCCGCAGCCTCACCGACAAACTCGGCTGTGCATCGGTTTTAATCACCCACGATGTCAAGGAATCTTTCGCCATCGCCGACCAAGTCTATATGGTAGGCCAGGGCAAGATGATCGCTGCAGGAACGCCGGCTTCGCTGTCCGAAACCCAGGATCCCTTCGTGCGGCAGTTCCTCGACGGCCAGCCCGATGGCCCCATTGCCTTCCATTACCCGGTCACACCGGCCTTCAGCCAATGGCTGGAAAACCGCAAAGGACGCCGCTCATGACGACGCCCTACAAAGCCATCGCATCCCTGGGCTCCCGGGTGCGCAAGAGTATCACCGGGCTGGGAGCCTTCATCCGCCTGGCCGGGGCCATTCTCGCGCGCAGCGGTGCTGCACTCAGCCGCCCCCGGCTGGTGACTCAGCAGGTGCACTTCATCGGCAATCACTCATTGCTCATCATCGCGGTGTCGGGCCTGTTTGTCGGCTTCGTGCTGGGCCTGCAGGGGTACTACACACTCAGCCGCTACGGGTCTGAAGAGGCCCTGGGGTTGCTGGTTGCCCTGTCGCTGACCCGCGAGCTTGGCCCTGTTGTCACCGCCCTGCTGTTTGCCGGCCGCGCCGGCACCTCGCTCACCGCAGAAATCGGCCT
Organism: Alcaligenaceae bacterium; assembly: GCA_029263795.1. Classification (GTDB taxonomy): domain Bacteria; phylum Pseudomonadota; class Gammaproteobacteria; order Burkholderiales; family Burkholderiaceae_B; genus Yanghanlia. The sequence continues at coordinate 16,068 of JAJUFI010000034.1, read as the reverse complement.
GATGAAGGCCGGGGAACAATTGGCCGCCATGGAAGTGATGGCCGTGGACCCCATCCGCCGCGTCCTGGTGCCCCGCTTCTGGGGCGGGCTCATCGCCATGCCGGTGCTGGCTGCTGTATTTTCAATGGTGGGCGTGGTCGGCGGCTGGGTGGTTGGTGTGCAGCTGATCGGCATCGACCCCGGCGCCTTCTGGTCGCAGATGCAGGAAGGCGTGGACGTCATCAACGACATTCTGAACGGTTTCATCAAGAGCGTGGTCTTCGGCTTGGCCGTCACGCTGGTTGCCCTGCATGCCGGCTGGACGGCCCGTGCCACCCCGGAAGGCGTCTCGCGCGCAACCACCCGCACCGTCGTGCACAGCTCCCTGCTGGTTCTGGGGCTGGACTTCGTCATGACGGCCTTGATGTTCGGCTAATGATTCCATGGATTACACACTATGACCCGTGACAAAACCGATTTCTGGGTGGGGCTGTTCGTTCTGCTCGGTGCCATCGCCCTGGTGTTCCTGGCGCTACGGGCCGGCAACATGAGTTCGTTCACTTTCACTCCTACCTACAGGGTGCACGCCCATTTCGACAACCTCGGTGGCCTGAAGGTGCGCGCCCCGGTCAAGAGCAGCGGTGTGGTGGTGGGGCGTGTGTCCGGCATTTCCTTCGATAATGAACGCTTCCAGGCGGTGGTTTCGCTTGAACTCGAATCCAAATACCGGTTCCCCGTCGACTCTTCCGTATCGATTCTCACGTCCGGCCTGCTGGGCGAACAATACATCGGCATCACACCTGGCGGTGAAGATAAAATGCTAGCTGAAGGAAACACTATCCAATACACACAAAGCGCCGTGGTTCTGGAAGAACTCATCAGCAAGTTCCTCTACAGCTCAGCCGGCAGCCAGGAATAAGACATGAACAAGAACGCCGCCCGTACAGCTCGCTCCCGCTGTCTCGTGCCTGCATTGGCTGCCGCCGCCCTGCTGGGTGGCTGTGCCGCCGTCGAACCGACCAACCCGCGCGACCCCTGGGAAAGCTACAACCGCAGCATGTTTGCTTTCAACGATGCGGTGGACGGCGCGATCTACAAGCCGGTCGCCACGCTCTACCGCGACGTCACCCCCAAGCCGGCGCGCACCTGTATAAGCAATATCTTCGGCAACCTGAACGATGCCTGGTCGGCATTCAACAGTTTCCTGCAGGGGCGGCCGCACGACTTCGCCAACTCGCTGGGGCGTGTGCTGTTCAATTCCACCATGGGTCTTGGCGGCTGTATTGATGTCGCGTCCAAGAATGGCGCATACCATATCCCCAATGACCTCGGTACGACCTTGGGCGTCTGGGGCTTGGGGTCTGGCCCCTATGTCGTCCTGCCCTTCCTGGGCTCCAGCACCGTACGCGACACCGCTGCAACGGTCACCAGTGTGGCCACGATTTCGCCACGTACCCCAATCTTCGCCATCAACGACGTTCCGGTCCGCAATACGTTGCTGGGCATCTATCTGGTGGACATCCGAGCAGGGCTGCTCAGCGCGGACGAGCTTGTCAACCGTACGGCGCTGGACCGTTACAGCTTCATCCGTGACGCCTACCTGCAACGGCGCGATGCCCTGGTGGGCCAGCGCACCGGTAGCCAGGACTCTCTGCCAGATTACACTGATGAAGATCTGCCCGACTATTCCGACCCGGAGCTGGCAGCAAAGTAAATTGACCGCTGCCTCAGCCTAGACAGATGACACCCATGCGAGTAAACGTGCAAAGCTCCATCCTTTCCTTCAGCCTCCAGCGTTGGGGTACCGCCCTGCTGCTGATGGCCGCCACTCTGATGGTTTCTGGCGCGGCGCTGGCCCAGGCTGCGCCCGACCCAAAAGGCGCGCCCAATGATTTCGTGCAGGCAGTGGCCGATAAAGCCCTGCAGGCCGTCAAAGGCGATGCCGCCGTCAAGCGTGGCGACCTCAAGCGCATCAACCAGCTCGTCGACGAGCTGATCCTCCCCTATGTGAACTTCGAAAAGACCACCCGCCTGGCGGCCGGCCGCTACTGGCGCCAGGCCTCGCCGGAACAGCAGAAGGCATTGGTGGACGCCTTCCGAGGTACGCTGGTGCGTACCTACAGTGGTGCCCTGTCCAGCGTTGACGACGTCTCCCGTATTGAAATCCAGCCCTTCCGGGGCGACCCAAATGCAGACGATGTCGTGGTCCGCTCGCTGGTGACACGCAGCAATGGTCCCGCTGTGGCGGTGGACTACCGCCTGGAAAAAACGGCCGAGGGCTGGAAGGTCTACGACCTGAACATCGAGAACATCTGGCTCATTCAGAACTATCGCAACCAGTTCGCCCAGCAAATTCAGCAGTCGGGCATCGATGGCTTGATCAAGGCTCTCAATCAGTCCAACACGAACTGACGCCACGCACGGCTCTCCCCGGGCACACCGGCTGAACCCTCCATGATCTGCGGTTGTGCCCGGCGTCGCGAGGCGCAGGCAGGGCCGGAATAAGCTGTCATTCCCGCCGCTTATAATGGGCATGGGCTTGCAGCCGCCTGGCAGATAGTTTCCCGGCAATCGCGGTTGCACCTGCCTGCCCCGATTTCGGGTACTTGCCCCTGCCGGGCCCTCTTTCCAGAAAATGTCCGCGCTCAAGCTAGAAAACGTCTCCAAAGTCTATGCCCCCCGCCCCCGCCGGCTCATCGAGGCCCTGGCGGGCAAGCCACGTCGCAAAGGTTTCCAAGCACTCGACAAGGTCTCCCTCTCTGTGGAGCACGGGGAGTTCTTTGGCCTGCTCGGCCCCAACGGTGCCGGCAAGACTACGCTCATTTCCATCCTGGCCGGCCTGGCGCATCCCACCCAGGGCACGGCCCAGGTGTGCGGTTACGACGTCTCCACACAGTTTCGCGAAGCGCGCCAGTCGCTGGGCGTGGTTCCTCAGGAAATCGTCTACGACCCTTTCTTCACGGTGCGCGAAACCCTACGCCTGCAGTCAGGCTACTTCGGGCTGCGCAAGAACGACGACTGGATAGACGAGGTGCTTGCCAACCTTGGTTTGAGTGACAAGGCCGACACGAACATGCGCGCCCTCTCGGGCGGCATGAAGCGCCGTGTGCTGGTCGCCCAGGCATTGGTGCATCGGCCACCCGTCATCATTCTGGACGAACCCACCGCAGGCGTGGATGTAGACCTGCGCCGAACGCTCTGGGAATTCATCTCGCGTCTCAACAAAGACGGCCACACCATACTGCTCACCACCCACTATCTGGAAGAAGCAGAAGCCTTGTGCGGTCGCATTGCCATGCTCAAGCAGGGCCGCCTCATCGCGCTGGACACAACCGAACGGCTGCTCGCCCAAGTGGGGGGCCACGATCTTGAAGACGCTTTTGTGCGCTTCATGCACGGGGAAGAACTGGAGGAAGTGGCATGAGCAGCACCCCCATCCGCCGGCGCCGTTCCGACATGGGTTCGGGGTTTCCCACCCTGCTGCGCAAGGAGCTGCAACGCTTCTGGAAGGTGGCCTTCCAGACCATTGCCGCACCAGTGCTCACGGCGCTGCTGTATCTGCTTGTCTTCGCCCACGTGCTGGAAGGACGGGTGAATGTGTACGGCACCCTGCCCTACACATCCTTCCTGATCCCCGGGCTCATGATGATGAGCATGTTGCAGAATGCCTTTGCGAACCCTTCCTCATCGCTGATCCAGAGCCGCATCACGGGCAACCTGGTGTTCATTCTGCTGCCGCCTCTTTCCCACCTGGAGATCTACGGCGCCTACCTGCTTGCCGCGATTGCCCGCGGCCTGTGCTGTGGGCTGGGCGTGTGGCTGGTCGCCATATTCTTCATCGAACTGCCCATCAGCAATCTTGCCTGGGTGCTCGTGTTTTCCGTGCTCTCATGCGGCGTCATGGGCAACTTGGGCATCATTGCCGGTTTGTGGTCGGAAAAATTCGACCAATTGGCCGCATTCCAGAATTTCCTCATCCTGCCGGCCACATTCCTGTCCGGCGTGTTCTATTCCATCCACAGCCTGCCCGATTTCTGGCAGGGCGTCTCGCACTGGAACCCGGTCTTCTACATGATCGATGGCTTCCGCCATGGTTTCTTCAGTGCCTCAGACGTCTCTCCGTGGCATAGCCTCGCTGTCGTGAGCCTTGTGTTCATCGGCCTGTCCATTTTCACCCTGCGCCTGCTGGCAAAGGGCTACAAACTTCGGAACTGATTCATGCTGCCTACTCCTGAACTCGTACGTCAGTACATCGCCGACAATCTGGAATGCGACGTGGTCCACGTCGTCGGAGACGGTTCGCATTTTGAAGCGCTCATCGTTAGCCCCGCTTTCGAGGGAAAACGCATGATTGCCCGGCATCAGCTGGTCTACGCGGCCCTTGGCGACCGCATGAAGGAGGAAATCCACGCGCTGTCCATGCGCACACTCACACCCTCGGAATACCAGGCACAATCGAATGGATAAATTGCGCATTCGCGGCGGGCGGCCCCTGCACGGGGAAGTCACCATATCCGGGGCGAAAAACGCCGCTCTGCCCATCCTGTGCGCCAGCCTGCTGACCCAGGAAAAGCTCATTCTGGACAACGTGCCGCGCCTGCGCGACATCGGCACCACCCTGCGCCTGCTGGAGCGCCTGGGGGTGACGTATCGCAACGGGGACAGCACCCGTGTCGAACTGGACGCCTCCGACATCACCAGCCGCGAGGCGCCCTACGACCTGGTCAAGACCATGCGCGCTTCCATCCTGGTGCTTGGCCCGCTGGTAGCCCGCTTCGGTGAAGCGCGTGTCAGCCTCCCCGGCGGCTGCGCCATCGGCCAGCGGCCCGTAGACCAGCATATCAAGGGGCTGGCCGCCATGGGCGCTGAAATCAGCATCGAGCATGGTTACGTGGTAGCGCGCGCTGAACGCCTGAAGGGCACGACCATACGCACCGACATGGTGACGGTCACCGGCACCGAGAACCTGATGATGGCCGCCGTGCTGGCCGAAGGCCGCACCGTTCTGGAAAACGCCGCGCGTGAGCCTGAAGTCGTGGACCTGGCCGAACTTCTGAACAAAATGGGTGCGCGCATCCAGGGCCATGGCACGGACCGCATCGTCATTGACGGCGTGGAGCAGCTGCATGGAGCTCACCACAGCATCGTTCCCGACCGCATTGAAGCCGGAACATTTCTGTGCGCGGTGGGCGCTACCGGCGGTGACATCGTGCTGCGCAACACGGCGGCCCACACCATGGGAGCCATCATAGACAAACTGCGTGAAGCTGGTGTGCAGATCGAAGAAGGTGAAGATTTCATCCGTGCCCGGATGGAGCACCGCCCCCGTGCAACGGGTTTCCGCACTCTGGAGTACCCTGGCTTCCCAACAGACATGCAGGCCCAGCTCATGGCCCTGAACGCATTGTCGGAAGGCACCGCAGTCATCGTCGAAACCATCTTCGAGAACCGCTACATGCACGCCCCCGAGCTCTCACGCCTGGGAGCCCGCATTGAAGTCGAAGGGGATACGGCCGTCGTTACAGGCGTCCCCTCGCTGTCTGGTGCCACGGTCATGGCCACCGACCTGCGCGCCTCCGCCAGCCTGGTGATTGCGGGCTTGGCGGCGAAAGGCGAAACCATTGTGGACCGCATCTACCACCTGGACCGCGGCTACGAACGCATGGAAGAAAAACTGCGCGCGCTTGGCGCTGATATCGAACGCATACCTGGAAACGCCCAATGAGCTCCACCAGCCCTGCCACCCCCCTGACACTGGCCCTTTCCAAGGGGCGCATCTTCGAGGAAACCCTGCCATTACTGGAGGCTGCGGGCGTCGAAGTCAAAGACGACCCGGAAAGCTCCCGCAAGCTCATCCTCGAGACCACGCGACCCGACCTGCGCATCATCATCGTGCGCGCCACCGACGTGCCCACTTATGTGCAGTATGGTGCAGCCGACTTCGGCATCGCCGGGCGCGATGTCCTGTATGAACACACGGCCAGCCACCCCGGCGGCCTTTACCAGCCGGTCGACCTCAACATTGCCCGCTGCCGCCTGTGTGTTGCCGTGCGCCAGGGCTTCGACTACCACGCCGCTGTACGTCAGGGCTCCCGCCTGCGCGTCGCCACCAAGTATCTGCGCGCCGCCCGCGAACACTTCGCCCAAAAGGGTGTGCACGTCGACCTGATCAAGCTGTATGGTTCCATGGAACTGGCTCCACTGGTCGGCCTGGCGGACGCCATCGTCGACCTGGTCTCGACCGGCGGCACACTCAAGGCGAATAACCTGGTGGCAGTAGAAGACGTGGCCCAGATTTCCTCGCGCCTGATTGTGAACCAAGCCGCACTTAAAACCCGGGGAGCAGACCTGCGGCCGCTGATCGACGCCTTCGCCCGCGCTTCCGTGGCCTGAGCGGCTGGGGGGTTGACCGGCCAAGAATGCAAAGCGCAATACAGGATACACTCTAAGTAGCGGGGCGCAGTTCGCGCCCGATGAACCTACCGTATTCCCATGTCGTCCATCAATCGCCTTGACTCCGCCGACGCCGGCTTCCAGTCGGATCTTCGCCGTCTGCTGGCCTACGATGCCTCGCAGGATGAATCAATAGAACGTGCCACCGCCGAGATCCTCTCTCGCGTACAGCGGGAAGGTGACGCCGCGCTGCTGGAATTCACCCGTCGCTTCGACCGTGTGCAGGCGGGTTCCGTTGCCGCCCTCGAAATCGGGCGTCACGAATGGCAAGCCGCCCTTGACTCTCTGCCACATGCGCAACGTGAAGCGCTGGAAGCCGCCGCAGACCGCATCCGCCGCTACCACCAGCATCAGGTCGCGCAGAGCTGGTCATACACCGAAGAAGACGGCACGGTGCTAGGTCAGAAAATCACGCCTCTCGACCGCGTCGGCTTGTATGTGCCCGGTGGCAAGGCTGCCTATCCATCTTCCGTTCTGATGAACGCCATTCCGGCCAAAGTGGCAGGCGTACAGGAAGTCGTGATGGTCACCCCGACACCAGACGGCGTACGCAACCCCATTGTGCTGGCTGCAGCCGCCATTGGTGGGGTGGACCGCGTCTGGGCCATCGGTGGTGCACAGGCAGTCGGCGCGGTGGCATATGGCACCGAAACCATCGCCCCGGTGGATAAAATCGTCGGCCCGGGCAATGCCTATGTTGCGGCGGCAAAACGGCGTGTGTTCGGCACCGTCGGCATCGACATGATTGCCGGCCCCAGCGAGATCCTGGTCATTTGCGACGGCAGCACTCCTGCCGAATGGGTGGCCATGGACCTCTTCTCCCAGGCGGAGCACGATGAAATGGCCCAGGCCATTCTGCTGTGTCCGGATGCCGGCTACATTGATGCCGTGCAGCAGGCCATTGATCGCCTGCTCCCCACAATGCCACGCACCGACATTCTCAAGGTCAGCCTCGGCAACCGGGGTGCGCTCATCAAGGTGCGCAGCCTGGAAGAGGCCTGCGACATTGCCAACCAGATTGCTCCGGAACACCTGGAAATCTCCACTCTCGAACCGGAGCGCTGGGCCGACCGCATCCGCCATGCCGGTGCAATTTTCCTGGGGCCGTACACTTCGGAATCGCTCGGCGATTACTGTGCCGGGCCCAACCATGTACTGCCCACCGCCCGCACGGCGCGGTTTTCCTCGCCCCTGGGCGTATACGACTTCCAGAAGCGCTCCAGCCTGATCAAAGTGTCGCAGGCCGGCGCTCAGGCACTCGGGCGCATTGCCTCCACCCTCGCCCATGGCGAAGGGCTGCAGGCACACGCCGCCAGTGCCGAGTACCGTTTTGAATCCACCGACACCAAAGCCTGACATGCGTACCGCTGACATTACCCGCAATACTCAAGAAACCCGCGTACGAGCGGCCATCAATCTGGATGGCACGGGTCGCCAGAGCATCAACACTGGTGTTCCCTTTCTAGACCACATGCTGGACCAGATCGCCCGTCACGGCCTGATCGACCTCGACATCCATTGTGACGGCGACGTGCACATCGACGACCACCATTCCGTCGAGGATGTCGGCATCACCCTGGGCCAGGCCTTCGCCTCCGCTGTGGGCAATAAAGCCGGCATGCGTCGCTACGGCCACGCCTACGTGCCGCTGGATGAAGCCCTCTCCCGCGTGGTAATTGATTTCTCCGGCCGTCCCGGGCTGTTTTACAACGTACCGTTCACCCGGTCCCACATCGGTCGCTTCGACGTCGATCTGGCTCGGGAGTTCTTTCAGGGCTTTGCCAACCACGCGCTGGTCACCCTGCACATCGACAACCTCAAGGGCGAAAACGCGCACCACCAGTGCGAGACTGTATTTAAGGCCTTCGGCCGTGCACTGCGCATGGCACTTGAGCTTGACCCCCGCAGCGAAGGCGTGATTCCTTCGACCAAGGGCGTACTCTGACCCCAACGCGACTGGACGCATCTTGAACACTATTGCCATCGTCGATTACGGGATGGGCAACTTCCACTCGGTGGCTCGCGCCCTGCGCGCGGCCGCGCCCGACGCCGACATACGCATCTGCAACACGGCCGAACAACTGCGCCGTGCGTCTCGAGTGGTTTTCCCCGGCCAGGGCGCCATGCCCGACTGCATGCGCACACTTGACGCTTCTGGTATGCGCGAAGCGGTTGTCCAGGCTGCCCGCGAAAAACCCCTGCTGGGGGTCTGTGTGGGCGAACAGATGCTGTTTTCCGGCAGCGATGAAGGCCAGGTCAAGGCCCTGGACATATTCCCCGGCTGGGTCCGGCGCTTCACCGGCCCGCAATATGCCCAACCTCTGTACCCGGGCAGCGGTGGCGACACCGACACACCAGAGGCCCAGAGCCAGACCATGCGCCGCCTGAAAGTTCCTCACATGGGCTGGAATGCCGTCATCCAGGTGCGCGAACACGAACTATGGGCCGGAATACCCAATGGCACACCGTTCTATTTTGTTCATAGTTATTTTGCCGTTCCTGAAGACCCGGACCTCACAGTAGGGGTTAGTCAGTACGGGCAGCGCTTTACCTGTGCCATTGCAGCAGATAACATTTTCGCCGTGCAGTTCCACCCAGAGAAAAGCGCCGACCACGGCCTACGGCTTTATCGCAATTTTGCAGAATGGCAACCCTGAAACCGCATTCCTTCTTCTTCCGGCCCGCCACACCAGCCATTGTGGCGGCGGATGTCTGACTCCATTCTCACGCATCTTATCGGCTGATTCATCATGCTCCTGATTCCCGCCATCGACTTGCAAGACGGGCGCTGCGTTCGCCTACGCCAGGGCGATCTCAACGACGCAACCATTTTTTCGGAAAACCCCGCCACCATTGCCGAGCAATGGCTAGATCAGGGCGCACGTCGCCTGCATCTGGTGGACCTCAACGGCGCCGTGGCCGGCAAGCCGAAGAACGCGGCTGCCATCAAGGCCATTGTTGACGCCGTCGCGGGCGATGTTCCCATCCAGATCGGCGGCGGCATTCGCGACCTGGACACCATTGAAAACTACCTCGACAACGGCATTTCCTACGTCATCATCGGCACCGCAGCAGTGAAGGACCCCGGTTTCCTGCGCGACGCCTGCAGCGCCTTCCCCGGCAACATCATCGTGGGGCTGGACGCTCGCGACGGCAAGGTTGCCACCGACGGCTGGAGCAAGCTCACCCGTCACGACGTGGTCGATCTGGCCCGCAAGTTCGAGGATTACGGTGTGGAATCTATCATCTACACGGACATCGGTCGCGATGGCATGCTCAGCGGAGTCAACATCGAGGCCACTGTGCGCCTGTCACAAAGCGTCAATATTCCCATCATTGCCTCCGGCGGCGTCACCGATCTGCGCGACATCGAAGCGCTTTGCGCGGTTGAGCACGAAGGCATCGAGGGCGCGATCCTGGGGCGCAGCATCTACGAAGGGACACTGGACTTCGCGGCTGCCCAGCAGCGCGCAGACGAGCTGAGCGCATCATGAGTCAGGCTGCCGCAGACACCCGCAGCGACCTCTGCTGCCGCATCATTCCCTGCCTTGACGTCACCGCCGGCAGAGTCGTCAAAGGTGTGAATTTCGTTGATCTGGTCGATGCCGGCGACCCCGTCGAAATCGCGCGGCGCTACAACGAACAGGGCGCAGACGAGCTAACCTTCCTGGACATCACCGCCACCAGCGATGACCGCGACCTGATCCTGCCCATCATTGAAGCTGTCGCCAGCGAGATCTTCATCCCGCTGACAGTGGGCGGGGGCGTACGCCAGGTCAGCGATGTCCAGCGCCTGCTGAACGCGGGGGCCGACAAAGTCTCCATCAACAGCGCTGCAATCACCAACCCCGATCTGGTGCGCGAAGCCGCAGACCATCACGGTTCGCAGTGCATTGTGGTCGCAATCGACGCGCGCCGCGTCTCTGAAGAGGGCGAACCGGCCCGCTGGGAGGTCTACACCCACGGCGGGCGCCGCGCCACCGGGCTGGACGCCGTTGAATGGGCGCACAAGATGGCTTCTTACGGCGCAGGCGAACTGCTGCTGACCAGCATGGACCGCGACGGCACCAAGTCGGGGTTCGACCTCGAGCTCACCCGTGCGGTATCCGATGCGGTTCCGGTACCCGTCATTGCCTCTGGCGGTGTGGGCAACCTCCAGCATCTGGCCGACGGCGTCATCCGGGGTGGTGCCAGCGCAGTGCTTGCGGCCAGCATTTTTCACTACGGTGAATACACGGTACGCCAGGCCAAGGAATACCTGGCCTCTCAAGGCGTCAAGGTAAGGCTGGAGCCATGAGCGGCATATCTGACTGGTTGGAAAGCGTACGCTTCGACGATAACAACCTCATACCCGCCATCGCGCAGGATGCCACCGACGGCACCATTCTGATGGTGGCGTGGATGAACCCTGAAGCACTGCGCGAGACCGTCGACACCGGCCAGGCCGTCTACTGGTCCCGTTCCCGCAAGCGCCTGTGGCGCAAGGGCGAAGAATCCGGTCACCGCCAGCGTGTACGCGAGATACGTCTGGATTGCGACGGCGACGTCATCCTGCTTATAGTCGAACAGGAAGGCGGTATCGCCTGCCATACGGGCAGGCGCAGCTGTTTCTTCCGGCGCTTGGAAACCGACGGCACACCCCGCTGGGTGAACGTCGAGCCGGTCTTGAAAGACCCGGAGCAGATCTACAAATGAATGAATACGAGTCCATCCTGAGCCGTCTGGCTGATACGCTGGAGACCCGTCTGCCGTCGGGCAGCGCCCATATGCCATCGGAATCGTACGTTGCCAAGCTGTATCAGAAAGGGCCAGACGCTTTCCTGAAGAAAGTGGGCGAAGAGGCCACGGAACTGGTCATGGCCGCGAAAGACGCCGACGCCCCGCGCATCATCGCCGAAACGGCCGACCTCTGGTTCCACAGCATGGTCGCACTGGCCTATTATGGTGTGCGTCCTGAACAAGTACTTGAAGAACTGGCGCGGCGCGAAGGTGTCTCCGGCCTTGTCGAGAAAGCCTCTCGTCCGCAATCCTGAGCAAACATTCCATGAGCGAAAACTGTATTTTCTGCAAGATCGCCGCTGGCGAGATTCCGGCGAAGAAAGTCTACGAAGACGAAGAATTCGTCGCATTCCACGACATCAATCCGGCAGCACCCACACATTTGCTGCTCATACCGAAAATGCATGTCAAATCTCTGGCTGAAATCAAAGCCGAGGATGCCCCATGGTTAGGTAGAATGATGACATTGGTGCAGAAACTGGCTTTTGACAATGGCTGCACACCCGGCCATGATGGCGGCTTCCGTGTCGTGGTGAATACCGGGCGGGAAGGCGGCCAGGAAGTCGACCACCTGCATCTTCACATACTCGGGGGCCCGCGCCCCTGGTCTAAGCGTGCGGCACCTGCCGCCTAAGGGAGTAAATTATGGGCACCTTCAGTATCTGGCACTGGCTGATCGTTCTGGTCATCATTGCCCTGATTTTCGGAACCAAGAAACTTCGCAACGTTGGTGAAGACCTTGGCGGGGCCGTTCGCGGCTTCAAGAAGGGCATGGCAGACGCTCAGGATGAAAAAAAACCTGAAGCGGTGACGCAGCGTACCAGCAGCGAAGAAACCATCGACGTTCAGGCCAAAGAAAAGACTGACGCCTAACCATGTTCGACGTCAGCTTCACCGAGCTCATGCTGATCGGCGTCGTGGCGCTGGTCGTCATCGGGCCTGAGCGGCTTCCCAAAGTCGCCAGGACGGTGGGGCATTTGCTCGGCCGTGCCCAGCGCTACGTTTCCGACGTGAAAAGCGACATCCAGCGGGAAATTGACCTGGATGAAATGAACAAGCTGAAAAGGCAGATGGACGACGCCGCACAGTCGCTTCAGGCATCCATGCGGGAAACGTCCGAAAGCTTCAAGAAGCCCCTGGAAGAGGCGCAAAAGAACCTGGAAGAAGCCTCCACCTCGGTGGAAGGGCTGGTTGAACAGGCGCGCCGGGAAGTTGGCCCTGCGTCCTCGGCCACACCTGCTCCCGCCGCGGTAACCTCGCCCGCCACAGAAGCGGCTGCCATTCAGAATGCCACTGCAGATGCAGCGCCGGCAACGGCGGAAGATTCGGATACGCGCAAGTGACACAAGAAGCACAGCAGCAAGAAGAAACGTTCATGTCGCACCTGGTCGAGCTGCGCTCCCGCCTGCTCAGGGCGGTGACTGCAGTGCTGGCCGTTTTTGTCGTGCTCTTCATCTATCCAGGCCCATCGGCCATTTACGATGTATTGGCTCAACCCATGCTGGCCTCGCTACCCGAAGGCACACGCATGATCGCGACGGGGGTCATCACCCCCTTCATGGTTCCGGTCAAGGTCACCTTGCTGGCGGCCTTCCTCATCGCCCTGCCCTACGTCCTGTACCAGGCCTGGGCCTTTGTTGCCCCCGGCCTCTACTCCCACGAAAAGAAACTGGCGCTGCCGCTCATCACGTCCAGTACGGCGCTGTTCATGGCGGGCATGGCTTTCTGCTACTTCGTGGTATTCCGCACGGTATTCCACTTCATCGCCGGTTTCGCACCAGAATCCATCACCCCCGCACCTGACATTGAAGCCTATCTTAACTTCGTCATGACGATGTTCCTGGCTTTTGGCGTCACCTTCGAAGTGCCCGTTGCCGTCGTGCTGCTTGCCAGCACGGGCGTGGTGGACGTCAAGAAACTGCGTGAAATTCGGGGCTACGTGATCGTCGGCGCCTTCATCATCGCCGCAGTCGTCACTCCGCCAGACGTGCTCAGCCAGTTCATGCTGGCCGTACCGCTTTGCCTGCTGTATGAAGTTGGCATCCTGCTGTCCGCCTCCATCGCGCGCAAACGCAAGCAGTCAGAAGAGGGAACAGCGAGCGAAGAGCGAAGCCCCGACGAAGTTCGCAGCGATAACTAAGACCTCCTCTGGCGCTCTCAGCCCGCCGGTTTGCAGGGCTTGGCGGGCGGGGAAAACATCAGCGCCGGCGCACCGCCGCCGGCCTTTCCCCCACTTGCACCTTGGTCTCGTATTTCCGGCCCTCCCTCAGAAGCGTCAGATCGACGTTCGTGCCCGGCTTCTTGGGCGCAATCGCATTCAAGAATCCGATTGAATCCGGGATGATCTCATCATCCATCCGCAGAATAATGTCTCCGACACGCAAGCCGGCCCTATGAGCCGGACCGCCTCGAAGCACTCCTGCCACAATGACACCATTCTGGTTTTCCAGCCCAAAGGCACGCATCAGCTCGGCGGAAATATCCTGGGGTTCAATCCCCAACCAACCGCGGATTACCTTGCCACGTTCGATGATCTCGCTCATGATGCGCTCGGCCGTCTTGGCGGGAATGGCAAAGCCAATTCCCAGCGAGCCACCCGTTTCGGAGTAAATGGCGGTATTGATGCCCACCAGGCGGCCATGCGCGTCGACCAGCGCACCTCCTGAGTTGCCGGGGTTGATCGCCGCATCCGTCTGTATGAAGTTTTCGTAGATATTGATGCCTAACCGGTTGCGCCCCAGGGCGGACACAATTCCCAATGTGGTGGTCTGCCCCACCCCAAACGGGTTGCCAATCGCCAGCACAACATCGCCCACACGCAGTGATTCATCCGCATCGAAAGAAATCGCCTGCAGCTTGGGCAGCCCGATCTTCAGCACAGCCAGGTCGGTTTCAGGGTCAGCGCCCACCACTCGCGCGTCTGTCTCCCTGCCATCGGCCAAGGCAACACGAATGGAATCCGCCGCTTCAACAACGTGATAGTTCGTCAGAATGTAGCCGTCGCTCCTCACGACCACCCCGGAACCCAGGCTGCCGGACTGGCGACGCTGGGTGAGGCCGGGCAGGCCGCGGAACAAGCGGTTAAGCTCGGGGTCCGAAGGCAGCGGAATCAGGGGCACCTCAACCGCCTTGGTCGTGTAGATATTCACCACCGCGGGTGCAGCCCTCGCCACAGCCTCGGCGTATGACGCCGACGGCCCGTGAGCCGCTGCGCCTGCAGTCGTCACTTGCGCGGGGGCGGGCGTATAGAGGCCATTGCGCAGCCAGTCCGGTCGCAAGGTGGTTACGATGAATAGAATACCCAGGCATACGGTAACGGTCTGGGCAAAGACCAACCACAAACGATGCATAGATTCGAGGAATTAAAAGATGAACCAGGTTTCCACGCGGCAGCTTGCCGACTGGCTCGACAGCACACTGCAGACCCAGCGCTTCAAGGACTATTGCCCCAACGGCCTGCAAGTTGAGGGCCGGGACACTATTCGACATATTATTACCGGAGTCACGGCATCCCAGGCCCTGCTTGATGCCGCAGTGCAACAGAACGCAGACGCGATCCTGGTCCATCATGGCTGGTTCTGGAAGAACGAAAATCCCGTGCTTCGCGGCACCAAGCGCCAGCGAATTGCCACTGCGCTGCGTCACGAGCTGAATGTTTTCGGCTTCCACTTGCCGCTGGACGCCCACCCCGAACTCGGGAACAATGCCCAGCTTGCCCTGCGCCTCGGCTTGGAGCCTGAGCGCAATGAAGATGGCAGCCCAGCCACTTTCGGCCCTTCAGACTTAATCTGGCGCGGCCGCTGCGAACCCTGTTCCCTGCAGGAACTCGGCGAACGCGTTGGGCGCGCCCTGGAGCGGGAACCGCTGGTCCTGGGCGACTCGAATCGCGAAATCCGCAGCGTGGCCTGGTGTACCGGCGGCGCCCAGGGCTGGATGGACGCGGTCGTCAACGAGGGCATAGACGTCTACATCACCGGCGAAGCCTCCGAGCCCAACTATCACCTGGCCAACGAAACAGACACCGCTTTCATTGCCGGCGGCCACCACGCCACGGAACGCTATGGAATCAAGGCCCTGGGGGAAGCAGTGGCCAGGGAATTCGGCATCCGCGTGGATTTCCTCGACCTGGACAACCCGATCTGAGCCCCTCTGGCCCGGCTCCTCACGGAAGGCCTCAACCGGAATTAGCCGCAACAGAGGGCGACACACGACAAAGGGCGAACATTGCGCCCGCCCTTTGCTTTGCGCTGCGCGACTGCCGCGCCGCTTGCTCAGCCCTTTTTCAGAAGGTCGCGAATCTCTCGCAGGAGTGCGACATCTTCGGGCGGGGGCGCGGGTGCGGCCGGTTCTTCCGCCTTTTCGCGCTCAAGGCTGCGGCGCGCCGCATTCACCGCCTTCACCAGGCAGAACACCACGAAGGCCAGCAGGATGAAGTTGATGAGAATGGTAAGAAAGTTGCCCCATGACAACACTACAGCCCCTGCTGCAGTCAGGGCTTCGTGGGTTTGAGGGCCGCTGTAGCCCTCGGGGAGCCGCAGAACCCAGTACTGATTGGTGAAATCGACCTCGCCTCCAACAATGAATGCCACCAGTGGCATGATGACGTCCGCAACCAGAGAATCGATGATCTTGCTGAAAGCGGCGCCAATAATGACACCGACCGCCAGATCGATCATGTTTCCCCTGACGGCGAATTCCTTGAATTCGCTCAAAAATCCTCGCACTTTACTCACGGCTTGCTCCCTACGCGTTTCACCCCTATATCGGGCAGACGCTATAATACGCGGTTGATACGTAACGTACATAGCAACAAAATGCGAACGGTATGCCTGGAATCCGGGCATGAACAAGGATACT
>JAJUFI010000224.1 GCA_029263795.1 Alcaligenaceae bacterium | reverse complement strand
CTGCGGTGGCAGTCCCAGTCAGGGCCCCAGTAAGCGGCATGTATCTCGCTTTCAACCTCACCGTTCCCAGTTACGACACGTCGCCTGAGCGCCTGAAGGAAGATCTCGGTCCCCGTTTGTTGAGCCTGGTGCACAACATAGAAGGGATGCTGGGAGTTGTGTGAAGAAATGCTTACAGACAGTCCTTCCGCTGCTGAGGATGTTTCGCAAGTAAGGAACTCTGGCCTAGCCGGTACCCGTCGGTAAACCACCATAGGCATTTACCGCCGCTTTCGCCCTCGGCCAGCACAGTATGACCTAAGCTGACCCCCTTCATCCATACATGCATGAGGGGGGTGTGGCGATTGGGCGGCTGAGTCTTCTGTCGTTCACGGTTGCTGTGGCGGGTGTGCATTTTCTTGCCGAGCCGCCGCCGGTGGCTGTCTTGTTCTTTGCAGTGGTGTTGTTGGCTGGTGGTGCATGGGCAATGGCGCGGTACGAGGCTAATCCTGCACCCTCAGCGGCCTCCATTATTCCAGCGAGCGCCAGGGTTATATGGCTGTTTGCCTGTGCGGCGGCAGGTCTTGCCTACGGTTCAGCCTGGGTTCAGCATAGGTTGGCGGACGCTCTGGACTCTTCCAACGAAGACAAGGTCACGCGCGTGGTCCTGCGCATCGCTGAACTGCCACGCCTTGAACCTGAAAGCCGAATTTTTGTGGCCGAGGTGCTGGATTCCATTCCCGAAGGTGTTCCCAGACGCATCCAGGTGCGCTGGAACTCCGGCAAGTATTCCGGGCCCTACGGTACACGCCGGGCAAGTGCAAGTGATACCTTTCCGGAACTGATACCCGGGCAGGTCTGGCGCATGGCGCTCATTCTGCGCAACCCGCACGGTTCCAGAAACCCGCACGGTTTCGATTACGAGGGACATGTGTTCGCGCAGGGTATACGCGCCACGGGAACCGTTCGTGGTACGCCGGTGCTTTTGCGGGACGACGGCTGGGCGTCGATTTCAGTGGGAGCCCAACGTGCCAGGCACTACGTGCGCGAGGCCATGCTCCCATACATTCATGATCTGCGCTGGGGTGCCGTTCTGCTTGCGCTGGCCATTGGTGACCAGGCGAGTGTGGCTGCCTCCGACTGGTTGACGTTCAATCGTGCCGGTCTCACTCATCTGGTCTCAATCAGTGGCTCGCACGTCACCTTAATCGCTGTCCTGGCCGCCTTCGTCATGAACAAGTCGTGGCGCCGGCTCAGGCTTGGCGGCCGCCCGCTCGCGGAGCTGTTGCCGGCCCAGCTCGCTTCGGCCTGGACGGCATTGCTTGTCGCCTGGCTTTACTGCTTGCTGGCGGGGTGGGGCGTCCCGGCCCGCCGAACCTTCATCATGTTGGCGGTGGTGGCCGGTTCTCTCACTGTACGCTTGCCCCTGAGCGCTACCCACGTGCTGGCTGCTGCGGCCTTTGTTGTAGTCGCGCTCGACCCCTGGTCGCCATTGTCCGCAGGCTTCTGGCTCTCCTTTCTGGCGGTGTACGTGCTCATGGCCAGTACAGGCTGGTGGGGGCGGTCGGCTTTCGCGAGCTCAGGGCGGGTGGCAGGCTGGCTGGAGGGTCTGCGCGAGGCAACCCGCCTGCAGTTGTTGGTGACGTTCGCCCTCATGCCGCCACTGGCAATGCTCTTTAACGAAATTTCTGTGGTTTCTCCGCTGGCCAATGCCTATGCCATTCCGGTGATCGGTGCGGTGGTCACACCTCTGTCGCTTCTCCTGGCCGGCCTCGCATTGCTGGATGGCCTGGATGGCGTCACCGCGGGGGTGGCATGGCTGGCGCATACCCTCATGCAGGCATGCATGTGGCCGACGGAGTGGTTGGCAGCGCTGCCCGGAGCTAGCCTGCCCACTGCAGCAGTGCCGGCGTGGGCGACCCTCTTCGCCATGGTCGGTGTAGGGCTGGCCTTGCTGCCCAAGGGGTTTCCGTATCGCTCACTTGGCTGGGCGTTCATGCTGCCCGTTCTGGTAGCGGTTCCCACGGCGCCGAAGCCGGGCGACTGGGAGCTGTACGCGCTGGATGTTGGCCAGGGCAGTGCACTGGTGCTGCGCACTGCCGGACATGCTCTGCTATACGACACAGGGGTCCGCTATTCACCGGATGCCGATGCAGCTCAACGCAATATCGTGCCGTTTCTCCGGGCCATGGGTGTGCGCAAGATCGATGTACTGGTAGTGTCGCATTCCGACCTCGATCATGTGGGAGGCCTGCGCAGTACCCTAGAAGCATTTCCTGTCGAGCAGTCTTACGCCAACTTTGATGTCATGGCCTGGCTGAAACGCGAAAACCGCTTGCTAGGTCTGCGTGAACTGCCGCCACTGCCCAATGCTGTCAGTCTTTGTCGCCACGGCATGGCCTGGGAAACGGACGGAGTACGTTTCAGCTTCATCTGGCCCTTGGGCGAAGGCAACATCGATCTGGATGCAGGCACTCGCGAGCGCAACCGGAACGCTTGTGTGCTTCGCATAGAAGGGGCACACCATTCCATCATTTTGCCGGGCGATATTGGCGCAGACGAGGAGCGTTCACTGGTCAGAAGGGGTTTGGAGCGCACTGACGTGGTACTGGCGGCTCACCATGGTTCTCGCTATTCCTCCGCTCAGGAATTCATCGATGCAACCCGGGCTCAACATGCCATTGCCCAGGCTGCGCGCTGGAACCGCTATGGACATCCCGCGCCGGCAGTGGAAAGGCGCTGGCAAGCCGGAGGAACTACCTTCTGGAATACTGGCTTCGATGGCGCCGTGATTGCTTCGTCCAGAGGGGGAAAGCTGTGGGTAGAATCGGAAAGGGCACGACGGCCCAGGGTCTGGAGCGGTCCCTGAAGGGAAAAATGTTGGAAACAATCGTTTGGCGCGCGCAGCCAGTCTGCTCGCTTTCAACGCGCCAGCCCTTTTTCACCG
>JAJUFI010000151.1 GCA_029263795.1 Alcaligenaceae bacterium | reverse complement strand
GCCCCAAGTCTTTCATAAAACGCGATGGAGGGTGTGTTCCAGTCGAGCACCGACCACTCGAAACGGCCACAATCGTTGTCCACTGCCACGCGGGCAAGGTGGCGCAACATGGCTTTGCCTGCCCCCTTGCGACGGTGCTCGGGAGATACGTACAAATCTTCCAGATAAAGCCCGTGTTGCCCCTGCCAGGTTGAATAATTGAAGAAGTAGACGGCAAAGCCAAGGGGAGTTTCCCCTTGCTCACAGATTATGCAATGCACGGTCGGGTGTGCGCAAAACAGTGTGCGACGCACGTGATCCTGGGTCGCCCGCACCTGGTCTTCCGCCTTTTCATAAACTGCCAGTTCGCGCACAAAGTGCAGAATTAGGTCTGTATCTTCCACAGTGGCGGGGCGTATGTGAAGGGGTGGCATAACGTTCCGAGTATCTGTTTTTTCTGGGCGCGGAAAAGGACAAGGGCTTACAGGTATTTCACTGTAAGCCCTTGAGAATTGGTCGGGACGGCGGGATTCGAACTCGCGACCCCTTGCACCCCATGCAAGTGCGCTACCAGGCTGCGCTACGCCCCGAATTTTCGCTTAATGCAGCTTAAGGTGAAGCATTTGCTGCGCCGCGAAGAACATAACTATAGCATAAGTCTTTTTTGGAATGCAAGCGGCTGCTATGTCTACCCCACCTGGAACTCCATTTCCGGGTAACGAACTCTGTTCCGGACACGGCTGCGCACTGCCAGACTGTATACCAGGGTCAGCGGGCCGACTCGACCCATGAACATCAGTAGTAACAATACACATTGGCTAGGGCGTGAAAGTTCGGCGGTAATTCCATGGCTGAGCCCGGTGGTACTTAGAGCCGCAATCACTTCAAGAAACAGGTTGGAGAATGCGATGTCTTCGAAAATCGTAAGCAGGAATAGGGCGAGGCAGGCAGCAAGTAGGCTGATGACTACAACTGCCAGCGCCTTCTGTATGCTTTCTGCCGAGATGCTGCGCTCCATTAACACCACTTCCTTGCGCTGCGTGAGGTAAGCGAACACGGCTGCCATGATGACGATGAAAGTTCCTAGCTTTATTCCCCCGGCCGTGCTCATGGAACCACCGCCTATGAACATGAGCACGGCTGCCAGCAGGGTTGTGCTGTCGTCCATGAGTTCCACGTTGAAGGTGGTAAAGCCCGCAGTGCGCAGCGAAATACTCTGCATCCACGCGGCTCTGGCCTGTTCCGGCCAATCGAGCACACCCAGGGTGAGAGGGTTTCGTGATTCAAGCAGCCATATGAGGATAAACCCTGCAAGGTTCAGGGCAAGGGTGGTCAGAATCACCAAGCGGGCGTAGGGCTGGATGCGATTCCAGCGTTTTTTGCGCAGGGCATCCACGATCACGGGAAAGCCAAGGCCTCCAAGTATGACGGTGGCCGAAATGATCGCTATGGTGACGCCATCCCCTGTAAACGATCTCAGGCTATCGGAAAACAATGCGTAGCCTGCATTATTGAAGGCAGCGATGGAGTGAAAGATTGCGTAGTACAGCGCCTTACCCAACGGAAGGCGCCCGCTGCCCCACCACCAGAAAAACAGCAACAGGGCGGTGGAGATTTCGATGATTGCCGTAATGCGCAGCACTGAAGTAGCAGTGTCCTTGACCCTGGCCGTGCTAGTCTGATTGAACGCTTCCAGAGCAAGTGATTGTTGCCTCAGGCTGATGCGATGCCCGAGGGTTATGGCCGACACCACCGCGAACGTGACGAATCCCAAACCACCAATCTGCACCAGGATGATGCTGACAAACTGGCCGAATAAGCTCAGGTCCTGAGTTGGAACAATTGACAGGCCGGTGACAGTGACCGCTGCGGTGGCGGTAAATAGGGCCTCAAAGAGATCTAGCGGCTTTTCCGTGCGGGCAAAGGGAAGGGCGAGCAGCAAAGTGCCGACTGCAATCAATAGCAGAAAGCCTGATGCCAGGACGGCCGGCGGGCTGGCGCCAAGACTGCCGCCACGGTGAATGCGCCGGAATGTGTCCAGGCCGCGTCGGGGATCCAGCTTGTGCATGGTTCACATCAGCCGCGGCGCCAGGGCGCGCAGTGCTTCCAGTGAGCCATACATTACCAGGATGTCGTTGGCGTGAAGTATGTGGTCGTCTGCCGGATGGGCTGTGGCCTGGCTCCTGTGTTTGACCAGGAGTGCTTTGGGCAGGGTGGGGTCGTCCTTCACCACACTGGCCAGTGGTTTTCCCTCGAGGCTTTCGCTCACGCGAATCTCTACGACGAATTCCCCATTACCGAGCGGAATGTAATCATTCACCATGGGGTAGTTCAAAGCCTGGGCGACTCTCAAGCCCATCTCTTCCTCGGGATGAATGATGCGGGTCACGCCCAGCTTGTTGAGGATGAGATGATGCGAATGGGAGGAAGCCTTGACCCAGATATTGCGTATGCCGAGGCTCTTCAAATGCACGACGCAAAGCAGGCTGGCCTGAATGTTCTCGCCTATGGCCACGAGAACCACATCGTAATTTTCGAGGCCGAGCTCTGCCACAGTTGCGCTGTCCGATACGTCGGCGATCACGGTGCGCGTCAGCCTGTCCGCATATTTGTCGGCAATCTTTGCCTCGGCGTCGATGCCCAGCACCAGATGGCCCATTTTGACTAGTTCCAGGGCGGCAGCGGCTCCGAACCTGCCCAGTCCAATCACGGCGAATTGTGCCATTTCGTAAGCGAATCCTTGTTGTCTCTAGAGGGTGACCCCTGGTTGTGAGATGCAGTATGGTTCAAATTCTGGTAAAAACCCTTATATGTGGTTCCGAAAATCGAACGCCGGCCTTCCCTATGACAAGCTTGTTTGACCCCATTCAACTGGGGGCGGTAGCTTTGCGCAATCGTATCGTCATGGCACCCATGACACGTTGCCGCGCCAGTGACGGACGAATTCCGAATGATCTTATGCGGCAATATTACAGCCAGCGCGCCAGCGCCGGGCTGATTCTCTCCGAGGCAACCTCTGTGTCTCCTCAGGGGGTGGGGTATCCCAATACGCCGGGCATATGGTCTTCTGCCCAAGTTGATGGCTGGAGGAAGGTGACTTCTGCAGTTCATGACAAGGGCGGAAAAATTTTCGTCCAGCTCTGGCATGTCGGAAGGGTGTCCGATCCCGAGCACCTGAACGGTGAAATTCCCGTGGCTCCCAGTGCCATTGCGTGCGGTGGGCATGTCAGTGTGCTGCGTCCCCTGCGCAATTATGTGGTTCCCCGCGCCCTGCATGCCGAAGAGATTCCTCATATTGTTCAAGACTTCGCCGACGCAGCGGGCCATGCACGTGACGCCGGGTTCGATGGAATAGAGATTCACGCGGCGAACGGCTATCTCATTGACCAGTTCCTGCAGGATGGCACTAACAAGCGGCAAGACAACTATGGCGGCAGCATTGAGAACCGTGCCCGCTTTCTGCTTGAGATCGTGGATGCTTGCTCGGGTGTCTGGGGGGCAGGCCGCATAGGGGTTCATCTTTCGCCTTATGGCACTTCGCACGACATGCACGATTCCAACCCCGAAGCTTTGTTCACCTATGTGGCGCGTGAATTGGGTCAGCGTGGGGTGGGTTTTATCTTTGTGCGCGAGGCGGCGGGCAAGCAGGCGCTGACAGCTGAATTGCGTCGTGAATTCGGTGGCAGCGTGATTGTGAACCAGGAATATACCCTGGAACGTGCACAGGAAGCTCTGAAGGAAGAGAGGGCAGATGCCGTTGCCTTTGGCCGCCCCTTCATTTCGAACCCGGATCTCGTACGCCGGCTGAAGCAAGGCATTGAATTGCGGGAATGGGACCCTTCCACGTTTTATGGTGAAGGTGCGGCTGGCTATGTGGATTACACCTGTAGCGCTTGTGCAGATGTTCCAGTTCTGAACGAAGCCTGAACTCTCGCACAGTGATGCCCAATCGGCAGGGAGCCCCTGAGGCAACCCTGCCGTTTTTCATGGGCGGCCCGTGAAGGGCCGGCCGAGATCAGAGGCGAGCCTTCACCTGGGCCGACACGGCGGCCATGTCGGCGCGGCCTGCCAGGCGGGCCTTCAGCAGGCCCATGACCTTGCCCATGGCGGCGGGGCCTGTCGCGCCTTCGGCCTGCACCTCTTGCAGGGCGGCTGTGATGGCGGCTTCTATTTCTGCGGTGTCGGCTGCCGCAGGCAGAAATTCCTGCAGTACTGCGATTTCCGCCTTTTCCAGCTCGGCGGTCTCGGTACGGCCTGCCTGTTCATAGGCAGCAACAGATTCGCGGCGCTGCTTGACCTGTTTTTCTATGATGGCCGTAATGTCGGCGTCGGTCAGCTCTTTGCGTTCGTCCACTTCCTTTTGCTTGATGGCGGCCTGCAACAGACGCAAAGTGCCTAGACGGGCGCTGTCACGGGCGCGCATGGCATCTTTCACGGCATTGGAAAGTTGGGTCTTGAGCGAACTGCTCATGGTGGTCTTCCTGTAGTTTCTGCCAAAGCCATGATTTTAGTGGAAGTCCCGGCTGCGCGTGTGCAAGGCGCCAAGCAGCGGGGTGAGATCCACCAGGCGGCCGGCCACCAGGTGACAGACAGATTCATGCCGCTGCCAGACGCCATACACACCCAGTAATTGGGCATTCACCAGTTCTGCATGCTGACGGATGGACAGTTCGGGCCGCACGATGATGTTCACGTGGCCGGTCTCGTCCTCAATGGTGACGAACACCACGCCTTTGGCCGTACCAGGCCGTTGCCGGGTCGTCACCAGCCCGCATGCACGTGTCAGGCGGCCATCGGGCCAGTCGCTGGAAAGCAGCCGCTCTGCCGGAATGAAACGTTGTTGATCCAGGCGGGTACGCAACAGTGCCAGGGGATGACGCCCCAGGGTAAGGCCCAGAAGCCTGTAGTCGTTAACAATCTGCTCGCCTTCCGGCATGTCGGGCAGAAGCGGGACCTGATTCTCGCTAATGATGGTGCTGCGCAGCATACCGGGCGGCCTTTGCAAGGCAGCATGCCACTGGGCCTGACGCCTTTCGCCGGCCAGAGGTTGGAGTGCGTTGGCAGCAGCCAGGGCATTCATTTCCTTTCTGTCCAGGCTCGCACGGGAGGCGAGATCCTGGGTGGAACGGAAGGGTGCCTGACGCCGGGCCTGCTCAATCCGCAGGGCAGCATTACGGGACAGACCTTTGATCTGACACAGTCCCAGACGCACAGCCGGCTGAGGGAGGCCTGCAGAGCCCTGGGCTGTTTTATTTGTAGTGTCCTGTTGGAACGTGGCCTCTTCGAAGGTGGACGGCTCAAGCGTCGCTTCCCACTCGCTGTAGCGGATATCGACGGGACGTACTTCCACTCCATGGCGCCGGGCATCCTGCACCAATTGGCTGGGTGCATAGAAACCCATGGGTTGAGAGTTGAGCAAGGCTGCCAGAAACACCGCCGGTTCGTGGCATTTGAACCAGGCGCTGCAATAGGCCAGCCTGGCGAAACTGGCTGAATGGCTTTCAGGAAAGCCGTATTCCCCGAACCCCTGCAGCTGCAGAAAGATCTGCTCGGCAAATTGTTCGTCGTAGCCCTTTGCTATCATGCCCTGCAGCAGTCGCAGCCGGAAGCGTTCCACGCTGCCACTGCGCCGCCAGGCGGCCATGGCACGGCGCAGTTCGTCGGCTTCGTCAGGGCTGAAGCCAGCGGCTTCCATGGCTATCTGCATGGCCTGCTCTTGAAAGATGGGTACCCCCAGGGTGCGGCCCAGTACCTTTTCCAGTTCGGGATACGGGCAGTGGGCCGGTTCCAGGTTCTGGCGGCGTCGCAAAAAAGGGTGGACCATGCCGCCTTGAATTGGGCCTGGACGAACTATGGCCACCTGGATGACGAGGTCGTAGAACTCGCGGGGGCGCAAGCGGGGCAGCATGCTCATCTGGGCGCG
>JAJUFI010000200.1 GCA_029263795.1 Alcaligenaceae bacterium | reverse complement strand
CTGACCCCCGCTTTGCTGACAATCCGGCCCGCGTCCAGAATCAGGCGGCACTCTACGCCATGCTGGATGCAATCTTCTTGCAGCGTAAGACCAGTGAGTGGATAGAGATCATGGACGAGGCCGGTATCCCCGCTTCCCCCGTAAATTCGGTGGTGGAGATGCTCAGGCATCCACAGACGGCCGCTCTGGATCTGATCCAGAACTTGCCAGGGGCTTCGTCCGTAGTGCTGGGGCTGCCCGTGAGTTATGACGGTCGTCGTCCTGTGCCCCGCAGCGCCTCCCCGGCGCTTGGAGCAGATACCGAGACGATTCTGGGCGCATATATGAGAAAGAACATAGTGTGTGAGGAATAAGAAATGCAGTTGTTCGAACAGACTTACGAGACCCTGAAACTGGATCTACCGCGTCCCCATGTCCTGCAGGTGACGTTGAATCGTCCGTCCTCGGGAAATGCGATCAATACGCAGATGGGCAAGGAACTGCTGGGCCTCTGGAACGATTTGACCGAAGACTCCGGCGATATTCGATGCGTCGTGGTGACGGGCAGTGGCGATCGCATTTTTTGCGCGGGTGGCGATCTCAAGGAACGTAACGGCATGACGAAGGCGGATTGGCAGCGTCAGCACGAGCTGTTCGAGCGCATGTACTGGACGCTGCTGGATCTTCCCCTGCCGGTCATTGCGGCAGTCAACGGTCATGCTTATGCAGGTGGCCTGGAGCTGGCCTTGTCCTGCGATTTCATCTACGCGCAGCGAGGTTTTCGTATGGCGCTGACTGAAGTCACCCTCGGGATCATGCCGGGAGCTGGCGGCACCCAGAACCTTCCGCGTGCAGTGGGTCAGCGTCGTGCAAAGGAAATCCTCATGGCCGGTGCGCCATTCACCGTCGAACAAGGAGAGAGCTGGGGGCTCATCAACAAATTGAGTGACGACGTATTGGCCGATGCTCTCGAGACGGCTGAGCGCATAGCAGGCAACGCTCCGCTCTCTGTGAGACAGGTCAAGAAGTCGGTGCGCTACGGCGGCGAAATGGAGTTGCGTACTGCTCTTCGTTTCGAGGTGGAAGCGTACAACCACCTGATTGACACTGCGGATCGCGAAGAAGGGGTTCGTGCATTCAATGAGAAGCGCAAACCAAATTTTCAAGGCAAATGAATTTCGAGATAAGGGAAAGGAGCGAAGAGATGGAACGCGACGTGATCATGCGAGAGGTGGGCCTGCGGGACGGGATCCAGGGCTACCACGAATTCATGCCGACGGAAGACAAGCTGAAGTGGATTCGCGCTGAAGCGGAAGCCGGAATGCCCGAGATCGAAGTAACTTCCTACGTTCCGCCGAAGTTGCTTCCCCAGTTTGCAGACGCAGAAACCGTCACCCGGGAGTCCTTGAAGATAGACGGTCTGACGGTGGCGGCATTGATCCCGAACGAAAAAGGCGCCCAGCGGGGGTTCGCCCTTGGCGTTCATAAGCTGAACTTCGTTATGTCGGTCAGCGAGACTCACAACCAGAAGAATGTGCGGCGCACCCGTGAGGCCTCTCTCGAAGAATTCAAGAACATTGTGAAGCAGGCGAAGGAGTTGCCGGCTGGACGTCGCCCGATCATTTGTGGCGGCTTGGCGACTGCATTGGGCTGCTCCTACGAAGGTGCGATAGATGTGTCGGAAGTGCAGCGCTGGGCATCGTACTTGTTGGAAGCAGGCGCCGACGAACTCATTATCCCCGATACCGTGGGGTACGCCGCCCCAGCTCTGGTGAAGAAAGTGTATACGGCAGTACTGAAAGAAGCAGGTTCGGTACCGGTCGCCGCTCATTTCCACGACACGCGCGGCACAGGCCTGGCCAATCTCTGCGCGGCGCTGGAATCCGGCGTCAGGCATTTTGATGCATCGCTCGCCGGCATTGGCGGCTGCCCGTTTGCTCCCGGGGCGAGTGGCAACATTGTGATGGAAGACGCCGTCTACATGCTCGAATCCATGGGTGTGCGCACAGGTATCGACATCGAACGCCTGCTTAAAGTGCGCGAGATTCTGAGCAGCAGTCTGCCGGACCTGCGCCTGGAAGGAGCCATCGCGCGTGCAGGCCTGCCGCGCGGCTTCCAGCCCGCTTCGATCGCCGCTTAACAGCCCTGTTTTTATAGCTTGTTCAAGCCTTGCCGCGCAGTGCACACGCACTGCGCAGGCCGGCTGCATCCTGAAAAAAGGAACGAAAAGATGACGACCATGGAAAACCCCTCGATGGAATTGGGTGAAGACTATCCCGATATTCGTGAAAGCGTCCGCCGTATTTGCGCCGACTTTCCAGGAGAGTATTGGAACGGACTCGATGAGAAGCTTGCATATCCGGAAGAGTTTGTGCGCGCACTGACGGAATCCGGGTTCCTTGGCGCGCTCATCCCAGAAGAGTACGGTGGCAGCGGCATGCCCCTGCGGGCGGCGGCAGTGATCCTCGAGGAAATTCACGCCACGGGTTGCAATGCCGGTGCCTGCCATGCGCAGATGTACACGATGGGTACCCTGTTACGTCACGGTTCTCAAGAGCAGAAACAGAAATATCTTCCCAAAATTGGCAGCGGCGAATTGCGTTTGCAGGCCTTCGGTGTCACCGAGCCCACCAGTGGTACAGACACGACCAAGCTCAAGACCCGCGCCGAACGTCAGGGCGACCATTACGTCGTGAACGGTCAAAAGGTATGGACTTCGCGCGCCTTGCACTCAGACCTCATGCTGCTGCTGGCGCGCACCACCCCTTATGACGCTGTGGAAAAGAAAAGCGATGGCATTTCCGTTTTCCTGGTCGATATGCGTGAGGCTCTGGGCAATGGTCTTGAGATCCGCCCGATCAAGGCGATGGTCAACCATAATGCCACCGAGGTGTTTTTCGACAACCTGAAGATTCCCGCCGACAGTCTGATTGGGGAAGAGGGCAAGGGCTTCCGCTACATTCTCGATGGAATGAATGCAGAGCGCATTCTCGTTTCATCGGAAGCGATTGGTGATGCACGCTGGTTCATTGAGACTGCCGCCCGCTATGCAAGCGAACGGACCGTGTTTGGCCGTCCCATCGGTATGAATCAGGGAATCCAGTTCCCGATTGCCCGTGCCTATACGCAGATGAAGGCGGCAGATTTGATGCTGCGCAAAGCGGCAGCACTGTTCGCTGCCGGCCTGCCCTGCGGCGAGGAGGCCAACATTGGGAAACTCTTGGCATCAGAGGCATCGTGGATGGCTGCAGAGGCATGTATGCAGACACATGGCGGGTTCGGTTTTGCAACTGAGTACCATGTCGAACGCAAGTGGCGCGAAACACGCCTTTTCCAAATCGCTCCCATCTCGACGAACCTGATTCTTTCGTATGTTGGGCAACATGTATTGGGAATGCCACGATCATTTTGATCGTTGAATCATAAGAACGAGGAAGGAACAGGATGGGACTCACTCTGGAAATGGCGGGCCGCATCGCCGCGCTTCAACCCCAGGACTTCAGTGAAGCGGCGCTCGAT